>NZ_JBHWLR010000001.1:571247-592971 GCF_042731755.1 Promicromonospora sp. NPDC059942 | reverse complement strand
GTACTGGCTGGAGCACGCCACTGCCCATTGTTGGTGGCCCTCCCCCTGTGGTGCCCCTCCCCCCCGGCCTGCTGTGCCACTGTGCCCGGACCCGCTGTCCGGACCCCCTCAGCGGGTCACTTCGTGGCGTCCTCCGGCTCGGGCGCCGGCTGGGCGGCCTCGATCCGCGCGTCGTGCGCGGACTTGATCAGGCTCGCCACGGTGCCGACCGCGAGGGAGACCACGATCACCGTGAGCGACAGCCAGATCGGGATCTCGGGCGCCCAGTGGAAGCCCTCGCCGCCGTTGATCCAGGAGATCGAGTTGGTGTGCAGCGCCTCGAGGACCAGCTTGATGCCGATGAAGCCGAGGACGGCCGAGAGCGCGTACGGCAGGTACACCAGCCGGTCGAGCAGGCCGCCCAGCAGGAAGTAGAGCTGGCGCAGGCCCATCAGCGCGAACAGGTTGGTGGCGAACACGATGAACGGGTCCTTGGTGATGCCGAAGATCGCCGGGATCGAGTCGAGCGCGAACAGGACGTCCGTCGAGCCGATCGCCAGGAAGACGATGATCAGCGGCGTGAACAGGCGCCGGCCGTCGACCGTGGTGGTCAGCTTCCCGTCGTTGTACTGGTGGTGCAGCGGAAGGACGCGGCGCATCACCCGGATGAGCGCGTTCTCCTTGTAGTCGTCGTGCTCGTCCTCCTTTTCGGGGATCGCCTGCTGGATCGCCGTGTAGATGAGGAAGGCGCCGAAGATGTAGAAGAGCCAGGTGAACTGCTCGAGCAGGGCGGCGCCGGCCAGGATGAACGCGGCACGGAAGAGCAGCGCCATGATGATGCCCACCATGAGCACCTTCTGCTGCTGGTCACGCGGGACCGCGAACCGGGCCATGATGATGACGAACACGAAGAGGTTGTCGACGCTCAGGGAGTACTCCATGAGCCAGCCGGCGTAGAACTCCGCCGCCGGGGTGACGCCGCCGACGGCCCAGACGATGACCCCGTACACCACGGCGAGGGCCACGTAGAAGCTCACCCAGATGGCGCTCTCCTTCATGGTCGGCACGTGCGGTCGGCGCCCGACGATGAGGAGGTCGGCGACCAGCAGCAGGACCATCGCGCCCAGCGAGATCAGTTCGAAGGTCACGGGTAGTTCGTGGACCATTGTTTCCTTCCGGGAAAGGGAGGAACGCGCGATCGCATCGAGCCTCCGGTGAGCACAGCAGGACACCGGAGGTCTTCCTCGCCCGCCCGTGCACCAGCGTGGCCGAGACCGCGCAGCGGTGCACCACGAGCCGGCCAGGCCGAGCTGGCGTCATCGGCAGCTGTGATGACGACCGGGCCGTTCTGAGGTACTCCCCTCCAACGGAGGGAAAGCATACGGGACGTCAGGTTTGTTCCCGTACGTGATCTACGGCACGTTCAGCGCAGCGTGACCACGAGCTTTCCGCGCGCGTGACCGTGCCCGGCCACCTGCCGGACGGCGTCCACGGCGCGCTCCAGCGGGTAGGTGGCGCTCACGATGGGCAGCAGCACGCCGTCGGCGACCATGCCGTCGAGCACGGCCAGGTCCTCGCCGCTCGGGGTCGCCGTGACGTTCACGATCCGGTACGGGCGCATCCGGGACAGGAGCGGCGCCACCACCAGCTCGGGCATCGGGCCGAGCAGGCCCTCCCGGCTCCCGTCGTTGGCCAGCAGCAGACCGCCTGGCACGAGCACGCGGCCGAGCGCGCGCAGCGGGTACCGGCCAGCGTTGGTGAGGACGACGTCGAAGCGCGGCTCGCCCGCCGTGACGTCGTCCTGGGTGTAGTCGACGACCTCGGACGCGCCGAGCTCGCGCACCATCGCGGCGTTGCGCGGGCCGCACACCCCGGTCACGTTGGCGCCCCAGGCCGCCGCGATCTGCACCGCGAAGTGCCCGATCCCGCCGCCCGCTCCGGTGATCGCGATGTTCTGCCCGGCCGTGAGCTCGGCGGCACGCAGGAACTGCAGGGCGGTGACGGCCGCCATGGGCATCGCCGCCGCCTCGACGTGGGCGAGGTCGACCGGCTTGCGGGAGATGCTGCCGGCCTCCGCGAGCGCCAGCTCCGCGAACGTGCCGCTCGTGCCGAAGCCGTACACCTCGTCGCCCGGCCCGAACGCGGTGACGCCCGGGCCGGCCTCGACCACGACGCCCGAGAGGTCCGCGCCCCGCACCGTGGGCCGCGGCCCGCGGAGACCGCCGAGCGTCGGACGGGCGATCAGCGGCTGCCCGGCGGCGTAGTGCCAGTCGTAGGGGTTGACGCCGGCCGCGTGCACCTGGACGAGCACCTGGCCCTCGGCGGGCACCGGGTCGGGGACCTCGCGGGCCGCGAGGGCGTCCCAGCCGTACCTGTCCTGCGTCAGTGCCCGCATCCGGTCCCGCCACTTCTGCCGACGTGCGCTGCCACCCTGCGCGATCAGGGTCCTCCGGGCGCCGTGAGCGGGTCAAGGATGAACTCGGCGCCGCACTCCCGGCGGGTCACTGCAGGCAGAACTCGTTGCCCTCGGGGTCGCGCAGCACGATCCAGAACTCACCGAGCTCCGCCATCTCGCCCACCACGCCGGCCCCGAGCGCGGTGACCCGCTCCGCCTCGGCGCGGATCTTCGCGATCCGTTCCTCGCCCGCCAGGCCGGCGGCCACGTTCACGTCGAGGTGCGCGCGGTTCTTGGCCGTCTTGGGCTCGGGCACCTTCTGGATGAAGATGCGCGGGCCCACACCGTCCGGGTCGCTGACGGCGTTCTTGTCGTTCCACCGGTCCTCGGGCACGCCCCAGGCGGTCAGGGCCGCCTCCCACGTGGCGAAGCCCGCGGGAGGCGCGTCACGCACGTAGCCGAGCACCTCGCACCAGAAGTCGCCGAGCGCGCGCGGGTCGGCCGCGTCGAAGGTCACCTGGAACGTGCGGGCCATGCCGTCACTCCGTCCGTGTCGTCGGTGGTCGGCCTCAGGCCGTCGCGGCCTGCATCTGCCGCAGCTCCTTCTTGAGCCCGGAGATCTCGTCGCGCAGACGCGCGGCCACCTCGAACTGCAGCTCTGCGGCCGCGGCGTGCATCTGGTCGGCGAGCTCCTGGATGAGCTCGGCCAGCTCGCTCGCGGCGGCGCCCGCCAGCCGGTTGCCCGACGCCGCGCCCTCCTTGGGCGATCCCGGAACCGGGGCCCGGCCCTCGCCCTTCGACTTGCGGCTGTTGCGGTACCCGCCGGCCAGCAGCTCCGCGGTGTCGAGGTCCTCGCGCGCGAGCATGTCGGTCACGTCGGCGATCTTCTTGCGCAGCGGCTGGGGGTCCAGGCCCCGCTCGGTGTTGTACGCGATCTGCTTCTCGCGGCGCCGGTCGGTCTCGTCCAGCGCCATCTGCATGGCCGGCGTGATCTTGTCGGCGTACATGTGCACCTGGCCCGACACGTTACGGGCCGCGCGGCCGATCGTCTGGATCAGCGACCGCCCGGACCGCAGGAAGCCCTCCTTGTCGGCGTCGAGGATCGCGACCAGCGACACCTCGGGCAGGTCGAGGCCCTCGCGCAGCAGGTTGATGCCCACGAGCACGTCGTACTCGCCGAGCCGCAGCTCGCGCAGCAGCTCGACGCGGCGCAGCGTGTCCACGTCGGAGTGCAGGTAGCGCACCCGGACGTTGCGCTCCAGGAAGTAGTCCGTGAGGTCCTCGGCCATCTTCTTGGTCAGCGTGGTCACCAGGACGCGCTCGTCGCGGTCCACGCGGTCGCGGATCTCGCCCAGCAGGTCGTCGATCTGGCCGGTCGTCGGCTTGACGACGACCTCGGGGTCGACCAGCCCGGTGGGGCGGATGACCTGCTCGACGACGCCGTCCGACAGCGAGCGCTCGTAGTCGCCGGGCGTGGCCGAGAGGTACACGGTCTGCCCGATGCGCTCGGTGAACTCCTCCCACTTCAGGGGGCGGTTGTCCATCGCGCTCGGCAGGCGGAAGCCGTGGTCCACCAGCGCGCGCTTGCGGGACGCGTCGCCCTCGAACATCGCCCCGATCTGCGGCACCGTCTGGTGCGACTCGTCGATGACGAGCAGGAAGTCCTCGGGGAAGTAGTCGAGCAGCGTGTTGGGCGCGGTGCCCGGCTCGCGGCCGTCGATGTGCATCGAGTAGTTCTCGATGCCGGCGCAGGTGCCGATCGAGCGCATCATCTCGATGTCGTAGGTGGTGCGCATGCGCAGCCGCTGCGCCTCCAGCAGCTTGCCCTGCTTCTCCAGCTCGGCGAGCCGCTCCTCGAGCTCCTTCTCGATGCCGCCGATGGCGCGCTCCATGCGCTCCGGGCCCGCCACGTAGTGCGTGGCCGGGAACACGTAGATCGACTGCTCGTTGCGGACCACGTCGCCCGTGAGCGGGTGCAGCGTCTGGATGGACTCGATCTCGTCGCCGAACATCTCGATCCGGATCGCGAGCTCCTCGTATACCGGGATGATCTCCACGGTGTCGCCGCGCACCCGGAACGTGCCGCGCGTGAACGACATGTCGTTGCGCGTGTACTGCATGGTGACGAACTGGCGCAGCAGGTCGTCGCGGTCCACGACGTCCCCGACGTCGAGCCGGACCATGCGGTCGACGTACTCCTGCGGCGTGCCGAGGCCGTAGATGCAGGACACCGAGGCGACCACGACGACGTCACGCCGCGTCAGCAGCGACGAGGTGGCCGAGTGCCGCAGGCGCTCCACCTCGTCGTTGATCGAGGAGTCCTTCTCGATGTAGGTGTCCGTCTGCGCGATGTACGCCTCGGGCTGGTAGTAGTCGTAGTACGAGACGAAGTACTCGACCGCGTTGTTGGGCAGCAGCTCGCGGAACTCCGTGGCGAGCTGCGCGGCGAGCGTCTTGTTGGGCGCCATGACCAGGGTGGGGCGCTGGAGCTTCTCGACGAGCCAGGCCGTGGTCGCGGACTTGCCCGTACCCGTGGCGCCGAGCAGCACCACGTCCTTCTCGCCCGCCTGGACACGTTCGG
Source organism: Promicromonospora sp. NPDC059942 (assembly GCF_042731755.1). NCBI lineage: Bacteria > Bacillati > Actinomycetota > Actinomycetes > Micrococcales > Promicromonosporaceae > Promicromonospora > Promicromonospora sp. NPDC059942. Next base: position 588,016 of record NZ_JBHWLR010000001.1, on the reverse strand, counting down.
TCAGCTCGGCGATGGCCGTCGGCTGGTCGCCGGCGGGCTGATACTCGGAGATGACCTCGAACGGGGCCACCGTGCGCTGCAGATCGGTCACGGGTCGCATGTCACTACCGTACGGCGGACCACTGACACTCCGGTCCTCAGTGCAGTGTGCCGCCCGCCACGGCCGGTTCCGCGACCTCGCCGCGGGCCGCCGCGAGCGCCGTCCGCACCACGATCTCCAGGGCGCGGGCGAGCTCGCGCACCGGGAGGTGCGCCTCGCCGCCGTCCACGAGGGCGGACGCCGACGCCTCGGCCCCGACCTCCTCCGTGGTGCGCGGCACGTGCACGAAGCCGGAGAGCACGCCGGGCCGCGCGGCGAGCGCGTGCTGGAGGGCGTAGAAGGTGGCGTTGCAGACGTACGTGCCGGCGCTGTACGTGACGCCGGCGGGGATCCCGGCGTCACGGACGGCGTCGACCGCCGCCTTGACGGGGAGGGTGGCGAACCGGGCGGCGGGGCCGCCGTCGACCACCGGGGCGTCGACCGGCTGGGCGCCGCCGTTGTCGGGGATGCGCGCGTCCATCAGGTTGATCGCCACGCGCTCGACCCGCACCTGGGTGACGCCGGCGGCCAGGCCCACGGACACGACGACGTCGGGCCGGTGCTCGTCGAGCAGGCGCAGCAGCGGGCCGTCCTGCCCGCGGACCTGGTCGAACTCGACCGGGAGGACCGCGGTGACCAGCTCCTCGGGTCCCGCCCAGCGCTCCGCGAGCGCGGCGACCGCCTCGGCGGAGGCGTTGACGGCGTCCCCGCCGAACGGCTCGAACCCCGTGACCAGAACCTTCATCGTGCCTGCTCCTCCCCCGGGGCGGCCCGGTTCAGACGGTGTCCGCCTCCGCCTCCTGCGCGACCTCGCCGGCCACGCGCTGCCACAGCGTATCGACCTGGGAGCGCAGGTCGTCCTCGCTGCCGGAACCGTCGAGGGTGACGTCGGCGGCGGCGAGCCGCTCGTCGTCGCCGGCCTGCGCCGCGATGCGGGCCCGGGCGGCGTCCTCGGTCAGGCCCCGGCCCTCCACGAGGCGGCGCACGCGCTGCTCCGCGGGGGTGTGCACCACGACGACGAGGTGGAAGTGCTCGGCCTGCCCGGTCTCGACCAGCAGGGGGATGTCGTGCACGACGACGGCGGCGGGGTCGGCGGCGCCGGCCATGGCCTCGCGCTCCGCCGAGAGCCGGCGCACCTCGGGGTGGACGATCCCGTTCAGGCGGCCGCGCGAGGCGGCGTCGGCGAACACCAGGGCCCCGAGGGCCGGTCGGTCGAGGCCGCCGTCCGCCGTCAGGACGCCCGGGCCGAACGCCTCGACGATCTCGGCGAGGCCGACCGAGCCGGGCGCGACGGCCTCCCGGGCCAGCAGGTCGTGGTCGACAACGACGGCGCCGAGCTCCGCCAGGCGCGCGGTCGCGACCGACTTGCCGGCCGCGATCCCTCCGGTCAGTCCGATGCGGAACATGTGGTCCTCAGTGCCGGGATCGTTGGAGTTCTGCCGTGGTCCCGGGCGGCACGTACGGTGTGACCGCACGTCCCGCGACCTGGACGGGCACGGGACCACAGTACGCCAGCACGAAGGAGCACGATGATCGTCGAACGGGGCCGGCCGGCCTGGCTCACCTGGACCGTCCGGGCGGTCGCGGCCGCCGGGCTGGTCGTCGTGCTGTGGGCCTGCCTGACGGCGTGGGGGGCGGTGGTGCACGGGCATCCCGCCTACGCGGTGCTGCTGGTCCTGACCGTCCTGGGCTGCGCGTGGGCCCTGTGGCGCAACCGCCGGCCCCGACCGGCCCGCACGGGCGGGCGCCGCGTCCTCGACGTGGCTCTGGTCGTCGGGGCGATCGTCTGGATCGCCGCGACGGCCTGGCTGCGCCCGTTCACGGCCGTGGAGCCGGCGCTGACCGCGATGTTCTCGGACGACTCCGTCACGGTGACCGAGTCCGCGACGCGGGTCGTGCTCGCTCCCGCCGGGGAGACCGCCGGAGACGCCGCGGACGACGCTTCCGGGACCGCCGTCTTCTTCCAGCCCGGCGCGAAGGTCGAGGCCCGCGCCTACGCCGCGGTGCTGCGCCCGCTCGCCGAGGCGGGGCACACGGTGGTGATCGCCAAGCAGCCGCTCGCCGTCGCGTTCCTCGCCGGCGGAGCCTTCGACGCCGCCCGGGAGGCGGTCCCGGCGGCGGAGCGCTGGGTCGTGGGCGGGCACTCGCTCGGCGGCGTCGTCGCGTCCACGGACGCCGCCGGCGCGGCGGACGACACCGACGCGCCCGCCGTCGGCCTCCTGCTGTACGCGTCCTACCCCGCCGAGGACCTGAGCTCGCTGCCGGTGGCGGTCGAGTCCGTCTCCGCCTCGCGGGACGGCCTCGCCACGCCGGCCAAGATCGAGGCCGCGCGCGCGACCCTGCCGCCGTCCACCACGTACACCGTGGTGGACGGCGCGGTCCACGCCTTCTTCGGCGACTACGGGCCGCAGCCCGGCGACGGCACCGCGACGATCACCCACGACGAGGCCCGGTCCCGGATCTCGGACGCGAGCACGCGGTTCGTCGACGCGGCGGGGCGGTAGGGCCGGGCAGCCCGGGGTCGGACCAGGGCCGGGTCACCGGGCTGTCGTGTCACAGAACCGGACCCCTGCCCGGTCGGTCGTCGTGAGCGTGCCGTGCCGCGGCGCGTGAGACGAGAGGAACCTCGATGACCCCCATCAAGCATGCCCGCACCGACGTCCTCGACATCGCGTACGTCGAGGACGGGCCGGCCGGCGGCCCGCCCGTGGTGCTGCTCCACGGATATCCCTACGACGTCCACAGCTACGTGGACGTCGCACCCCGGCTGGCGGCGCTCGGCCACCGGGTCGTCGTGCCCTACCTCCGCGGCCACGGCCCGACGCGGTTCCGCGACGACCGGACGCCGCGCTCCGGCCAGCAGGCGGCGCTCGGCGCGGACGTCCTCGGCCTGCTCGACGCCCTCGACATCCCCGAGGCCGTGCTCGCGGGCTACGACTGGGGCGGCCGCGCCGCGTGCGTGGTCGCGGCGCTGCGCCCCGAGCGGGTCACGGGCCTCGTCAGCGTCAACGGCTACCTGATCCAGGACGTCGCGGCGGCGGCGCGACCCATCCGTCCTGACCTCGAGGCCGGCTTCTGGTACTTCTACTACTTCCTCACCGAGCGCGGACGGGCCGGCCTGACGGCCAACCGCCGGGAGATCGCCGAGGTGATCTGGCGCCGCAACTCGCCGGCGTGGGACTTCGACCGCGCGACGCTCGACCGGGCGGCGGCCGCGTTCGACAACCCTGACTACGTCGACGTCGTGCTGCACTCCTACCGGCACCGGCTGGGCGCGGCACCCGGCGCACCTCAGTACGACGCCCTCGAGCGCGCCCTCGCACCGCTGCCCCCGGTCGGGGTCCCGACGGTGACCCTGGCCGGCCTCGCCGACGGCAACTTCCCCGTGACCGACGGGGTCCCCGACACCGGCCGGTTCACGGGCCCCCGCCTGCACCGCCGGGTGCCGGACGCCGGGCACAACCTCCCCCAGGAGGCGCCGGACGCGTTCGTCCAGGCGGTGCTCGACGTGACCCGGCTGGCGGCCGGCCGGGACCGGGTGCCGGACCCGTCCTAGCCGCCGCCGGGGCACGCCCCCGGGTCGTCAGACCCGGGCCGGCGTCCGCGTGGGCTTGCGCTCGGGCGTGAACGCCACCGGCAGCACGGCCGGGTAGCGCGACCACGGCGACGGCGCCCAGGTGACCTGCGGGTCGGTCAGCCGCAGGTCCAGCCGCTCCATCAGGCTCTCCACGGCGATCTTCACCACGAGCCGGCCCGGACGGCGGGCGGGGCACGCGTGCGGCCCGACGCCGAACGACAGGTGCGACCGGTTGCCGGCCTCGAACAGGTCGTCCTCGGTGCGCACCCGCGGGTCGTTGTTCGCCGCGGCCAGGCCCATCACGATCGCGTCGCCGGCCCGGATCTGCGCCCGGCCCAGCGTGCAGTCGGTGACGGCGTACCGGGCCGGCAGGTTGGCGACGGGCGGCTCGCCCCACAGCGTCTCGTCCATCGCGTCGTCCAGCCCGCGGCGCACCCCCGTGACGCGACCCGTGTACCGCGGGTCGGTCAGCATGCGGCGCAGCGTGGCCGCGATCCAGGTCACCAGCATCTCGTTGGCCGCGCAGATCGCCACCACCATCGAGTGCACGATCTCGGTGTCGTCCTCGAAGTTGGGGTGCGCGACGAACTTGGCGGTCAGGTTGGGCCCCGGGTTCTGCCGGGTGGCCTGCACGTGGTCCAGCACGATCTGGTCCATCGTGGTCAGCGCCGCCACCGCGTCGCCGCCGTGCCCGAACACGCCGTGCGCGCAGCGCAGCAGGGCGATCCCCTGCGGCTCGCTGAAGCCGAACATGCCCGAGACGGCCAGGAACGACACCGCGGCCGCGTACTCGCCGATCAGGTCCGCGTCGCCCCGGTCCGCGAAGGAGTCGATGAGCCGGCCGCAGACGCCGCGCACCATGGCGGCGGTCTGCGCCTCGTCGATGGAGGCGAACGCCTCGTCCACCGGCAGCCGCAGCCGCCGGTGCTCCGCGCCGTCGGCGTAGTACAGCGCGCGCCGTCCGGCCGGGGAGAGGATCGCGTGCAGCGAGGAGTTCAGCGGCAGCCGCTCGCTCCAGTGCCGCGGGTCCCTGGCGAAGACGCTCTCCGTACGCATCACCTCCATGACCTCGGCGTGCCCGAGCACGAGCCAGCCGGGGACACCCGGCTCCAGGTCCACAGGGGCCACGGGGCCCCACTGGTCCTGCAGCTCGCGCAGCGCCGCCGTCATGTCCTCGGCACCGGTCAGCTCCACCAGCGCCAGCCGGCCCCCGCTGCTCTGCGGCTCGAGCTCAGACATGGCACTCCACCCGTCGATATTCATGGACTCATCCATTGATTCATGGGGCGACCTGCGTAGACGCCCGATCGAGGGTTTCTATCACGGCCGACCAGGAACGCGTAACACGCGTGTGGTCCGGATCACCCCCGGGGGCCCGCTACCGTCGGGACGGCTGTGCGCGCGAGGCCCCTGCGGGGTCTCCGTGGCGGCCGCCGGCCCGTCCCCGTGGGATTATTCGACGGTGAGGACGATTCGACGGTGAGCATGCACGGAGGCGGCGGGAGCCTGGGCGGAGGCCGCTCGTTGCGCTCGTTCACGCAGGACGAGTCCGTCACCCGGCAGCGCCTCGGCTGGGCCACCCTGCGCCGCATCGTCTCGTTCGCGCGGCCCTACCGGGGCCGGCTCACCCTGTTCGTGCTGATCCTGGCCCTGGAGGCCGCCGCGGGGGCGGCCACGCCGCTGCTGTTCCAGCGGCTCATCGACCACGGGATCACGGCCGGCGACACCCGGCTGGTCGTGCTGCTGGCGGCCGCCGCCGGCGCGCTCGCGATCCTGGCCGCGGGGCTGTCCGTGGCGGACCGGCTCGTCTCGTCCCAGGTGGGCGAGGGGCTCATCCTGGACCTGCGGGTGGCGGTGTTCGACCACGTCCAGCGCATGCCGCTCGCGTTCTTCTCCCGGGCCCGCACCGGGGCGCTCGTGCAGCGGCTCAACGGCGACGTGCTGGGCGCGCAGCGCGCCTTCACCTCGACCCTGCAGACCGTGGTGTCCAACACGCTGACCATCACGTTCACGCTCGCGGCGATGTTCACCATGTCGTGGGAGCTCACCCTCGGGGCGCTCGTGCTGGTGCCGGTGTTCGTGTTCCCGGCCCGCTGGTTCGGCCGGCGGCTCGCCGGCCTGACCCGCCGGGGCATGGAGGTCGACGCCGACCTGGGCCAGGTGATGAACGAGCGGTTCAACGTGTCGGGCGCCCACCTCGTCAAGGTCTTCGGCGACCCCGACGCCGAGTCCGAGCGGTTCGCCGGGCCCGCCCGCGAGCGCCGCGACCTCGGGGTGCGCACGGCGCTGATCGGCACGTGGTTCCGGGTGGGCCTGTCCACCATCGCGTCCCTGGCCGTGGCGGGCGTCTACGGGTTCGGCGGTCTGCAGGCCATCGCGGGCGAGCTCACCGTCGGGACCGTCGTGGCGCTGGCCACGTACCTGACGCGCCTGTACGGTCCGCTGACGGCGATGGCGAACGTCCAGGTGGACGTGATGACGGCGCTCGTCTCGTTCGAGCGGGTGCTGGAGGTGCTGGACCTGGAGCCGTCGGTGGCCGAGCGGCCGGACGCCGTCGACCTGCGGGCCGCCGTCGCCGCCCGGGGCGCCTCGCTGTCGCTCGCGGGCGTGACGTTCCGGTACCCGCGGGCCGAGGACGTGTCGCTCGCGTCCCTGGAGTCGGTGGCCGGGCCGCGCAAGGACCCGACGACGGACACGCTGCGCGACGTCGCGTTCGAGGTGCCCGCCGGCTCGATGGTCGCGCTGGTGGGCCCGTCGGGCGCCGGCAAGACGACGGTCTCGCAGCTCGTCAGCCGCATGTACGACCCGACCGCGGGGACCGTCCGCATCGCCGGCGAGGACCTGCGGGACGTGACGTTCGCGTCGCTGCGGGCCACCGTCGGCGTCGTCTCGCAGGACGCGCACCTGTTCCACGACACGGTCGCGGCGAACCTGCGGTTCGTCCGCGCCGAGGCCACCGACGCCGACCTGGAGCGGGTGCTGCGCCAGGCGCGCATCTGGGACCTGGTCGACCGGCTGCCGGAGGGCCTGGAGACCGTCGTGGGCGACCGTGGGTACCGGCTGTCGGGCGGCGAGCGGCAGCGCCTGGCGATCGCGCGGCTGCTGCTGCGGGCGCCGGACATCGTGGTGCTCGACGAGGCCACGGCGCACCTCGACTCCGAGTCCGAGGCGGCCGTGCAGGTCGCGCTCGACCAGGCGCTGGCCGGGCGGACGTCCCTGGTCATCGCGCACCGCCTGTCCACGGTGCGCGCCGCGGACCGCATCGTCGTGCTCGACGACGGGCGGGTGGTCCAGTCCGGGACGCACGCCGAGCTGCTCGCGACGGGCGGCCTGTACGCCGACCTGTACCGGACGCAGTTCGCCGAGGCCTCCTGAGCCCTCGTGCCGGGCGCGCTCCCGGGCGCGCCTCCGGGCCTCGCCGTACCGCTCCCGGACCGCGCGCACCGCACGCGCGGCTGGAAGGATGGACCGGGTGGGGACGCACGACCACCAGCACCTGCCCGACGGCGGCCGCGGCCGCCTGACCGCCGCGTTCGGCATCACCGCGGCGGTCCTGGTCGCGCAGGTCGCCGGGGCGCTGCTGACCGGCAGCCTCGCGCTGCTCGTCGACACGGTGCACCTGCTGACCGACGCCGCCGGGCTCGCGATGGCCCTGTTCGCGGCGCGCCTCGCGCTGCGTCCGCCGTCGGCCCGCCGCACCTGGGGCTACCGCCGCGCGGAGGTGATCGCCGCGCTCGCCCAGGCGGGCGTGCTGCTGGTCGTCGGCGTGTACGTCCTGGTGGAGGGCGTGCTGCGGCTCGTGGCGCCGCCCGAGGTGCCCGGCCCCGAGCTCGTCGTCTTCGGCGTGGTCGGCCTGGCGGGCAACCTCGCCGCGATGGCCGTGCTGGCCGGGCGCCGGACGGCGAACCTGAACCTGCGCGCCGCGTTCCTGGAGGTGGTCAACGACGCGCTGGGCTCGCTCGCGGTCGTGCTCGCGGCACTGGTCATCACGTTCACGGGCTGGCAGCGGGCCGACGTCGTGGCGGGGCTGCTGATCGGCGCGCTGATCCTGCCGCGAGCCCTGCGCCTGCTGCGCGAGACCGTCTCGGTGCTCCTGGAGTCGTCCCCGCCCGGGCTGGACCTCGACGAGGTGCGCGCCCACCTGCTGGACCTCGACCACGTGGAGGACGTGCACGACATGCACGCGTCGCTGATCGCCACCGGCCTGCCGGTGCTCAGCGCCCACGTGGTGGTCCGCACCGACTGCTTCACCGACGGGCACGCCGCCCGCATCCTGGACCAGCTCCAGGAGTGCGTGGCGCAGCACTTCGACATCGCCGTGGAGCACTCCACGTTCCAGGTCGAGCCGCACACGCACGTCGCGCACGAGCACCCGCAGCACGCCTGAGGGCCCGTCCGACGGCGGCGCCCGCCGGACGGACCGCCAACCCGCCGGAAGCGTCTTCCGGACGCGCCTACCGGACCGACGTCGGGTTCCGGATCGCCGCCTCGATCCGCGCGAGGACCGCCCGGGACCGGTCCAGCTCGGCCCGGTAGCGCTCCGGCAGGTCGGCGGCGAGCCGGCGGCGCATCTCCACGGCCTCCCGTGCCAGCCCGAGGGCCGCCACGTTGTCCCCCGCGGCGCTCAGCGCGCTGGCGAGGTTGGAGAGCGTGAGCGCCAGGTCCGGCCGGTGCTTGTCGGGGTTCTCCACGGTGAGCTGACGCCGCATCGCGACCGCCTCCCGCATGGGCCCCAGCGCCTCGGTCGGCTTGTCCAGGTCGAGCTGCGTGGCCCCCAGGTTCGCGAGCGCCTCCGCGAGGCCGGTGCGGTACTTCTCCGGCTGGTCCCGCACGAGCCGGCGCAGCATGTCCACCGCCTCCTGCGTGGGCCGCAGCGCCTCCTCGAACCGGCCCAGGTCGGCGTACCGCACCCCCAGGTTGGACAGCGACTGCGCGAGGTACTTCAGCGACCGGGCGTTCCGGCGGGCGAGCCCCCGGCGGATGCCCACCGCCTCCTCCTCCAGCAGCACGGCCTCGTCGAACCGGCCGCGCCGGGCGTAGGTGACACCCAGGTTGGACAGCGAGTGCGCCAGGTAGTGCAGGTACCGCGCGGGGTGCTCGCGGGCGAGCTCGCGCCGGATCTCCAGCGCGTCCCGCTCCAGCCGGAGCGCCTCGTCGGCGCGGCCCGTGGTCGAGTACAGGGCGCCGAGCGCGGACAGGGCGCCCGACAGGTCGGCGCGCGTGCCCCGGGCGTTCTCGTCGGCCAGGCGCCGCTGGATCTGCAGCGCCTCGACCAGCACGGACCCGGCCTCCTCGTACCGCCCGAGCGCCTCCAGGGTGGTGCCGAGCTGGCCGAGCGACCACGCCAGCTCCCCCAGGTGCTCGGGCCGGCCCGCGGCCAGCCGCCGCCGGATCGCCACGGCCTCCGCGTTCGCGGGCAGGGCGTCCTCGGGGCGGCCGCTCTCGGTGAGGGCCTCGAAGTTGCCCAGCACCGCGGCGACGCGGGGCTCGTACTGCACGGGGTCGCCCTCGGCGAGCCGGCGGTAGATGTCGAGCGACGCGCGCTGCGTGGCCTCGATCTCGCCGGTCCGGCCCAGCTCCGTGTAGGACACGCCGGCGTTCTGCAGGGCCCGCGCGTGCTCGGCGTCGGCCCAGGGGGCGTCCCCCGGCCCGAGCCGGGCGCACAGGCTGATGACCTCCTCCTGGACCGTGAGGGCGTCGGCGTGCCGGCCCACCGCCCAGTAGCCCATGCCGAGGTTGTTCAGCGCGGTGCACAGCGGCGGGCGGTACCGCGGCTCGTCCGTCCGGGCCAGGCCGCGCCAGAGCCCCACCGCCTCCTGCAGCACCGGCACCGCGGCGGCGGGCTCGCCCTCGGCGATGAGCACGACGCCGAGGTCGGTCAGCGCCTCGCCCTGCGTGGCCTCGTCGCCCACCAGCCGGGCGAGCTCCGCGACGCGGTGCGTGAGGCGGTCCAGCACGGGCACCGCCAGCGGGCCCGACGAGCGCGGCAGCCGGCGCGTCACCCGCATCAGGCCCGCCAGGTCCGCCGGCCCGTGGTCCGGCAGGGCGGACGCCGCGGCCGCGATCAGTTCCCCGGGGACGTCCCGGCCCGTCGGGGGCCGGTCCAGGCTCATGGCCGTGGCGAACGCCAGCACCCCGAAGGCCTCCTGCCGCGCCAGGTCCCGCGTGCACGCCTCGATCAGCCGTTCCTGCCCGGCCAGCACCCGGGAGACGAGCAGCTCCGCCAGGCGCGGCACCTCGAGCAGGTGCGCACGGACCCAGGCGACGGCCTGGTCGGTCTGCCCGTCGTCCAGCTCCACGCCCGCGCGCCGCAGGGCGGCGCGCACCCCGGCCTCCGACGCGTCCCCCACCAGCAGGGTGGTGGCCAGGGCCGCCTCCGCCGTCCCGCCCGGCCCCGCGACGAGCCCGGCCGCGGGGGCCGACGCCGCCCAGCCGGCCCGCTCGTGGTCCAGCACGGCCTCGAGCCCGCAGGCGGGGTCGACGGCGACCGGTCCCGGCTCGCCGGCGTCCGGAGCCTGCGGCCCGAGCACCGCCTGTCCGGCCGCACTCTGCCCCACAGCTCCGGGACCGGCCGCCGCCGGACCGAGCACCGCCGCCAGGGCGGCCGCCTGCAGGTCCAGGGCGCGCGGCCGGTGGTCCGGCGTGAGCTCGAACGAGACCTCGGGCACCGGCCGGTCCAGCGCCCGCGCGAAGCGCGACACGGCCGTGCCCAGCAGCACCCGGTCGTCCTCCGAGCGGTCCACCTCCAGGCCGGGCGCGGGGCCCGGCCCCACCTCCACCGTCCGGTCGAACGCGGGCGCCAGCGCCATCTGCGTGACCGACGGCGTCCGCCCCGCCCACAGCGTGCTGGTCCACCGCTGCCGCCGCCACCACTGGCCGCCGGTGCGCGCGGTGCACAGGATCCGCAGGCGGCCGCGGGTCCGGGTCTCCGCGACGGCGTCGAGCATCGCGGGCAGGTCGAGGCGGTGCCCGGCGTCGTCCACCACCAGCAGGACCCGGCGCGCCTCGGCGACCGCGACCACTGCCGCCACCTCCCCGCCGGGCGGCACGTGGACCACGGTCCAGCCCGTGCGCCGCATCCGCCGGCCGAGCTCGAGCGCGAGCCGGGTCTTGCCGACGCCGCCGAGCCCGCACATCAGGCGGAGCGCCACGGGCTCCCGGGAGCGCACCCAGGCGCGCAGGTCGGCGAGCTCCCGCCCGCGGCCGGTGAACGGCACGACCTCCCGCTCAGGAGCGAGGAGGGCCGCCGGACTCGTCTCGCGCGCCACCGGGCTCCGCACCTCGTCGGGTCCGGGTCGGCTCATGAGCAGCCATCCAACAGCACTCCCGCGTTCCTGACCAGCGCGCGCTGTGATACTCCGCGGGGCGGCAGCGGACTGCGTCGTCGCAGGTCACAGCGTTGGACGGCGACAGGTGTCGGCCTCGGCCACCGCATCCCGAAAAGACCGTGGCCCAGTCGTGACCCGAGAAGCAGCGACGGCCCGCCGCCCCCGGAGGGGCGACGGGCCGTCGGTGATCAGCTCAGGTCAGTTGCCCGTGAGCTTCTCGCGAAGCGCGGCGAGCGCCTCGTCCGAAGCCAGCGTGCCACCGGCCTCCTCGACCGGAGCCGAGGAGTAGCTGGTGCTGCCGCCACCGGCCGGCGCGGCCGGGGCCTCGGACGACGCCTCGGTGTCCGCGGTGAGCGCCTCGGCGACCTGCTTGCGGTGCGCGGTCCAGCGCTCGTGCGCCTTGGCGTACTCCGCCTCCCACGACTCGCGCTGGGTCTCGAAGCCCTCGAGCCACTCGTTGGTCTCCGGGTCGAAGCCCTCCGGGTACTTGTAGTTCCCGGCCTCGTCGTACTCGGCGGCCATGCCGTACAGCGCGGGGTCGAAGTCCTCGGACTCCGGGTCCACGCCCTCGTTGGCCTGCTTGAGCGACAGCGAGATGCGGCGGCGCTCCAGGTCGATGTCGATGACCTTGACGAACACCTCGGCACCGACGGTGACGACCTGCTCCGGCAGCTCGACGTGGCGCACGGCCAGCTCCGAGATGTGGACCAGGCCCTCGATGCCGTCCTCGACGCGCACGAACGCACCGAACGGAACCAGCTTGGTGACCTTACCCGGCACGACCTGACCGATGGCGTGCGTACGGGCGAAGGTCTGCCACGGGTCCTCCTGCGTCGCCTTCAGCGACAGGGAGACACGCTCGCGGTCGAAGTCGACGTCGAGCACCTCGACGGTGACCTCCTGGCCCACCTCGACGACCTCGGACGGGTGGTCGATGTGCTTCCAGGACAGCTCGGAGACGTGCACCAGACCGTCGACGCCGCCGAGGTCCACGAACGCACCGAAGTTGACGATCGAGGAGACGACACCCGGGCGCACCTGGCCCTTCTGCAGCGTCTGCAGGAAGGTCGAGCGAACCTCGGACTGCGTCTGCTCGAGCCAGGCACGGCGCGAGAGCACGACGTTGTTGCGGTTCTTGTCGAGCTCGATGATCTTGGCCTCGATCTCCTTGCCGACGTACGGCTGGAGGTCGCGGACACGACGCATCTCCACGAGGGAGGCGGGGAGGAAGCCGCGCAGGCCGATGTCGAGGATGAGGCCACCCTTGACGACCTCGATGACGGTGCCGGTGACGACGCCGTCCTCCTCCTTGATCTTCTCGATCGTGCCCCAGGCGCGCTCGTACTGTGCGCGCTTCTTGGACAGGATCAGGCGGCCTTCCTTGTCCTCCTTCTGGAGGACCAGGGCCTCGACGGCGTCGCCGACGGCGACAACCTCGCCAGGGTCGACGTCGTGCTTGATCGAGAGCTCCCGGGACGGGATGACACCCTCGGTCTTGTAGCCGATGTCGAGAAGGACCTCGTCACGGTCCACCTTGACGATCGTGCCTTCGACGATGTCACCATCGTTGAAGTACTTGATGGTGGCGTCGATGGCAGCAAGGAAGTCCTCCTCGGTGCCGATGTCGTTGACGGCAACCTGGGGTGCGGACTTCGCAGGGGTGGAGATGGTCATTGAGTTCGATGCTCCGATGCGGACATGGCGTAGTACGGACAGGGTCTGTTTGAGCTCTGCTTGTGCGGTGCTCGTGAGGTGCCGGTAGGTCGCCGGAAGGCGCACGGCACCGCCAGCCATCCTAGTGGCGCGGCAGCACCCTGGTCAACGCGAGCCAGGGTGGCGCGAGCCGCACGGATCCGGTGCTCGACGCTCAGAGCGCGAGCTCCAGATCCTTGCCCGGGATGGCGTCCAGCAGCGCCCGGGTGTAGTCGGTGGCCGGCGAGTCGAAGACCGAGTCGACGGTGCCCTCCTCGACCACGCGGCCCTGCTGCATGACGAGCACGCGGTCGGCGATCTGCCGCACGACGGCGAGGTCGTGCGTGATGAAGAGGTAGGTCAGCCCCAGCTCCTCCTGCAGGCCGGCGAGCAGCTGCAGGATCTGGGCCTGGACCACGACGTCGAGCGCCGAGACCGCCTCGTCGCACACCACGAGCTCGGGCGACAGCGCCAGCGCGCGGGCGATCGCCACGCGCTGCCGCTGGCCCCCGGACAGCTCGGACGGGAACCGCCGCAGCTGGCCCTTGCTGAGCGCCACCTGCTCCGCGAGCTCCTCCACGCGGGCACGGCGGGCCGCGGCGTCGCCGTAGTCGTGCGCGCGCAGCGGCTCCTCGATCGCCCGGAACACCGAGTAGAGCGGGTCCAGCGAGGAGTACGGGTCCTGGAACACGGGCTGCACCCGACGCCGGTAGGCGATCTGCTCCTTGTGCTTGCCGGCGCCCACGAGGCCGCCGTCGAACGTGATGGAACCCGTGGTGGGCTTCTCGATGTCGAGGATCATCCGGGCCAGGGTCGACTTGCCCGAGCCGGACTCCCCCACCACGGCCACGGTGGAGCCGCGCGGGATGTCGAGGCTCACGCCGTCGACGGCGGTGAAGTCCTTGCTGCGGGACAGCAGCCCGCCGCCGCGGATCGAGAAGACCTTGCTCACGTCCTTGACGGACACGAGCACGTCGGCGTCGGTCGCGCCGTCGGCGGCCGTCTCCTCGCCCGGGGCCAGCAGCGCGTCGTCCAGCACGTCCTCCAGGCCGCGCTCGCGCGCGATCTCGATGCGACGCGAGGCGAGCGACGGGGCCGCAGCCATGAGGCGCTTGGTGTAGTCGTGCTGCGGCGCGGTGAGGACCTGGCGGGCCGGGCCCTGCTCCACGATCTCGCCGTGGTACATGACCACCACGATGTCGGCGCGCTCGGCCGCGAGGCCGAGGTCGTGCGTGATGAGCAGCACCGCGGTGCCGAGCTCCTCGGTCAGGCCGGAGAGCTGGTCCAGGATGCCGCGCTGCACGGTCACGTCCAGGGCCGACGTCGGCTCGTCCGCGACGAGCAGGGCCGGGCGGCCGGACAGGCCCATGGCGATGAGCGCCCGCTGGCGCATGCCGCCGGAGAACTCGTGGGGGTACTGGCCGGCCCGGCGCGCGGCGTCGGGCAGGCCCACCTCGTCGAGCAGCTCGACGGTGCGGGCGCGCGCGTCGCGGCGCGTCCGCAGGCCGTTGTCGATCAGGCCCTCGTCGATCTGCTGCCCGATCCGCAGGATCGGGTTGAGGTTGGTCATCGGGTCCTGGGGCACCAGGCCGAGCTCGGTGCCCCGCAGCTGCGCCATGCGCTGCGCGCTGATGTGGCCCAGGTCCTCGTCCTTGAACCAGATGTGGCCCTCGGCCACGGACCCGTTGCTGGCCAGCAGCCCCAGCACCGCCATGGCGAGCGTGGTCTTGCCCGAGCCGGACTCCCCCACGATCGCGACGGTCTGGCCGCGCCGGACGGTCAGGTTGGCGTTCGCCACGGCGCGGGCGGGGCCGCCCTCGGTCCGGAAGTCGACGCTCAGGTTCTCGACCCGCAGGACGACGTCCTCCGCGGGGACGTCCACCGGGGCGTCGACGGGCGCGTCGGCAGGGGCGTCGACGGGTGCGTCCACGGGGACGTCGGCCGTGTTGTCAGCGATGTCGGTCATCGTCGGGTCCTGTTCCGGGGGTCGAGGGCCTCGCGCAGGCTCTCGCCCACGAGGGTGAAGCCGAGGGCCGTGATCGCGATGCAGAGACCCGGCAGGATCGCCAGGCGCGGTGCGACCGCGAGCTCCTGCTGCGCGGCCGTCAGCATGCGCCCCCACTCCGCGGTGGACGGCTCGCCGCCGCCCAGGCCGAGGAAGGAGAGCGCCGCGGCCTCGATCACTGCCGTGGCCAGGGTCAGCGTCGCCTGCACGATGACGGGGCCGATGCTGTTGGGCAGCACGTGGCTCATGGTCACCGACCGGCGGCTGAGGCCCAGCGCGGACGCGGCCAGCACGTAGTCCTGGCCGCGCTGCGCGAGCATCGAGCCGCGCAGCAGGCGGGCGAAGATCGGGATCTGCACCACACCGATGGCGATGATCACCGACATCGAGGACTGGCCGGCGATCGCCGCGATCGAGACCGCCAGGAGCAGGGAGGGCACCGACAGCATCAGGTCCACCAGGCGCATGACGCCGAAGTCGACCCACCTGCCCAGCCAGCCGGCGAGCAGGCCCAGCAGCATGCCGCCGACGAGGCCGAACAGCGTGGACAGCACGCCGACCAGGAGCGAGGCCTGCGCGCCCCAGATCAGCTTGCTCAGCACGTCGCCGCCGTAGCGGTCCAGGCCGAGCGGGTACTCGGCCGACGGCCCGGGGATCATGGTGGGCCGCACGTCGGCGCGGCCCGGCAGCTCGGTGGGGCCGTACGGGGCCAGCAGCGGAGCGAGCACCGCCACGAGGACGAACACGGCGACGATGACGAAGCCGATGATCGCGACGGGGTTGCGGCGCAGGGTGCGCCAGGCACGCGCCCAGACGCCCTCGCCGGCGTGGTCCTCCCCGCCGGGTCCGTCGCCGTGGATGCTGGTACGGAGCGGCTCGGCGGCCACGCCGTCGGTCACAGGAAGCTCGTTGGCGCTCACTGCTGCCTCCTCAACCGGGGGTCGATCAGCCCGTACGACACGTCGACGAGCAGGTTTACGAGGGCGTAGACCACGGCGATCATGAGCACGAAGCCCTGCATGACCGGGTAGTCCGCGTTGAAGACGGAGTCCGCGAGGAAGCTGCCGATGCCGCTGAACGCGAAGACGGTCTCGGTGAGCACCGCTCCGGACAGCAGCAGGCCGACCTGCAGGCCGATGGTGGTCACCACGGGGAGCATGGCGTTCTTCAGGACGTGGTCCCCACGCAGGCGGGCGGGCTTGATGCCCTTGGCCCGCGCCGTGCGGACGTAGTCGGCGTTCTGCACCTCGGAGACGGCGGCCCGCGTCATGCGGGCCACGATCGCGAGCGGGATGGTGCCGAGCGCGATGCCCGGCAGGATCAGGTGCACCAGCGCGTCCCAGGCCGCGTCCCACTCACCGGTGAGCAGGCCGTCCAGCACGTAGAAGTTCGTCGGGTGCGTCGCGACCATCGTGGCGCTCTGCCGCCCCGTCGTCGGGAACCAGCCGAGCTCGACGGCGAACACGTACTTCAGGATGAAGGCCAGGAAGAACACGGGCACCGTGACGCCGATCAGCGAGACCACGACCGCCGAGTGGTCGACGACCGAGCCGGCCCGGCGGGCCGCCACGTAGCCGAGCGGGATGCCGATGCCGATCGCGAAGACCAGCGCCACCACGGTGAGCTCGATCGTCGCGGGGAACCGCGTGAGGAACTCGTCGATCACGGGCCGGCCGCTCTGCAGCGAGGTGCCGAAGTCGCCCTGCAGCAACCGCCCGAGGTACTTGCCGTACTGCACGATCACGGGCTGGTCGAGGCCGAGCTGGGCCTCGATCTCGGCGGCGGCCTCGGGGGTGTACCGCTCACCGAGCATGGCCTGCACGGGCCCGCCGGGCAGGGCGCGAACCCAGCCGAACAGCAGGATCGACAGGCCCAGCAGGATGGGTATCAGGAGCAGCAGGCGCTGCACGATCAGTCTGAGCATCGTTCCTCGACAGACATGCGTTCATCGGTCGCCCGGGCAACCGGCTCGTGGCCGGCCCGGGCGACTCCGGACAGCGGTCGGGGGGGGGGGGGGGGGGGGGAGCCACAGCAAAGGGTTTCCCCCCCGAGCGGGGGGATACCCGCAACCTCGGAAAGGGGACGCCC
>NZ_JBHWLR010000001.1:539651-571237 GCF_042731755.1 Promicromonospora sp. NPDC059942 | reverse complement strand
CTGCGGAACATTCTCCCGGACATCACCCGGTGTTCTGGCTCCGCACAGTGGAGGGGGGGGGGGGGGGGTTTCGCGCCCCCCCCCCCCCCCCCCCCGACCTGAGGTATTTCACCCTAGGGCGTGGGCGCCCCAGGCAGTTCGAGAGGGAACCTTACCCCTCTCGACTACTCGTCACCGCCGAGGGTGATGACGCTGTACACCTCGTCCTGCACCGGGGAGATCGGGTAGCCCTCGACCCCGGGTGCGACGACGAGCGACGGCACCGGGCTGGCCAGCGGGACACCGGGGAGGGCGTCCATGATCACCTCGTTGGCGTTCTTGTAGGCGTCCTCCTGCTCGTCCAGCGGAGCGTTGCGGGCGTCCTTGATCGCGTCGAAGACCTCCTGGTCGTCGAAGCCCCACTCCAGCGACGGCGCCCCGAAGAACGTGCCGATGAAGTTGTAGGTGTCGTTGTAGTCACCCGTCCAGCCCAGCAGGTGCAGACCGTGCTTCTCGCCGCCCTGGATGGTGTCGATGTACGTCGGGCTCCACGGCTCCGGCGTCGCCGTCACCGTGATGCCGACCTCCTCGAGGTCCGCGGAGACGGCCTCGTAGATCGCGGCGGGGTCCGGCATGTACGGACGCGAGACCTCGGTCGGGTAGTTGAACTCGAGCTCGAGGTTCTCCTGGCCGGCCTCCTTGAGGAGCTCCTTGGCCTTCTCGGGGTCGTAGTCGTAGGTCGTGACGTCGTCGCTGTAGCCCGTGACGATCTCCGGCACGAACTGCGTGGCGGGCACGGTGCCCTCCGGGAGCGTCGCCTGGACCAGGCCCTCCTTGTCGATCGCGTACGCGATCGCCTGGCGGACCTTGATGTCGTCCAGCGGCTTCTGCGCCTGGTTCATGCCCAGGTACAGGATGTTGAACGCGTCGCGGTCCAGGAGCGTGTAGCCGGCCTCCTTGAGCGCGTCGACGTCGGCCGGCGCGACCAGGTCGTAGCCGTCGATGTCACCGGCCTCGAGCGCCTGACGACGCGCGGTGCCGTCGGCGATCACCGTGAAGACGATGGTCTTGACGTCGCCGATCTCGCCCCAGTAGTTCTCGTTGGCGGTCA
This sequence comes from Promicromonospora sp. NPDC059942, assembly GCF_042731755.1. Lineage (NCBI taxonomy): Bacteria > Bacillati > Actinomycetota > Actinomycetes > Micrococcales > Promicromonosporaceae > Promicromonospora > Promicromonospora sp. NPDC059942. Next base: position 570,147 of record NZ_JBHWLR010000001.1, on the reverse strand, counting down.
GAGTGACGCTCTCGCCGCTCTTCCACTCCTTGAACGTGTACGGGCCCGTGCCGACCGGGTGCTCCCGGCCGTACTCGGTGAGCTTCGGCGCGTCGGCCGTGCCCTCGACGTCGTCCGCGCCGAACTCCTCCATCGCCGTGGGCGACTGCATGGAGAACGACGGCAGCGACAGCGCCGGGACCAGCTCGGGGATCGGCGTGTTCAGCGTGATGACGGCGGTGGCCGCGTCGGACGCCGCGCACGAGTCGTACAGGCTGTCCTCGCCCGCACCACCGAAGACCGCCTTGTAGTAGTACGAGAGGTTCTCGTGGGCGGCCAGACCGGTCCAGTCGTGCCAGCGGTCGAAGTTGGCGCACACGGCCTCGGCGTCGAAGTCCGTGTCGTCCTGGAACTTCACGCCCTCCTTGAGGTGGAACGTGTACTCCAGGCCGTTGTCGCTGATGTCCCAGCTCTCGGCGAGCAGGGGGGCGGGGTCGGCGGTGCCGGGCTCGACACCGACCAGGCCCTCGAAGATCTGGCGGGCGACCCGGAACGTTTCGCCGTCGCTGGCGAACGCGGGGTCGAGCGAGCTGGGCTCGGCCGATCCGGCGAAGACGAACGTGCCGTCACTGCCCCCGCCCTCACCGCCGTCGGCGTCCCGCTCGCTGGCGACACAACCGCTCAGAGCCACCGCGAGCGCGGTCACCAGGGTGACGCCGCCCGCAAGGCGCGTAGCGCGTCGACGCATGGCACTCTCCTTCCTCGAGCGCATCGGCAGGCCCGGGTTCGGGCACGACGACGCGCAGACGTTTGCGCCTGACCTTAGGAGCCCTTTCGTTGCTTCCGTATTTCGCTACGGCACTCGCAATCCAATCGTGACCCTTTTGTTACCGCTATGAATGTGGTAGTTGGCCCGGGCTTCACCGGTGCGTGCGGGCGCGGGCCGAACGGGGATGATGGCACCGTGACCTCTGACGAACCGGTGTCCTTCGGCTACCGCGACCTGCCCGACGACCGCGGCGTCGCCCGGAGCTGGTGGGACGCCAACGCCGGCGAGTACCTCGACGAGCACCGTGACTTCCTCGGCGACGCCGGGTTCCGCTGGGGCCCGGAGGGTCTGACCGAGGCGGAGGCGGGCCTGCTGGGCGACGTCGCCGGGCGCGACGTGCTGGAGGTCGGGGCCGGGGCCGCGCACTGCTCGCGCTGGCTCGCGTCCCGCGGCGCGCGGGCGGTCGCCACGGACTTCTCGGCGGGCATGCTGGCCGGTGCCTCCCGGCTGGACGCCGCGACCGGCGTCGTCGTGCCGCGGGTGCAGGCCGACGCGCGGGCGCTGCCGTTCGCGGACGGCAGCTTCGACGTCGTCTTCACGTCGTTCGGCGCCCTGCCCTTCGTGCCCGACCCCGTCCGTGTGCACCGCGAGGCCGCCCGCGTGCTGCGGCCCGGCGGCCGCTGGGTGTTCTCGGTGACCCACCCGCTGCGGTGGGCGTTCCCGGACGACCCGAGCCTGCACGGCCTCACGGCCAACCGGTCGTACTTCGACCGCCGCCCCTACGTGGAGGCCGACGCCGCCGGGCGGGTCGTCTACGCGGAGTACCACCGCACCGTCGGCGACCACGTGCGTGACGTGGTCGCCGCCGGGCTGCGCCTGGTCGACCTGGTCGAGCCCGAGTGGCCGGACTGGAACGACCAGGTCTGGGGTGGCTGGGGCCCGGAACGCGGCCGCTACCTGCCGGGCACTGCGGTCTTCGTGACGACCCGCCCCTGACCGCGGTTAGTGGCCCGCCTCGTGCCAGGTGGCGCCCGTGCCGACCGAGACGTCCAGCGGCACGTTGAGCTCGAACGCCGCGCCCATCTCGGTGCGCAGCACCTCCTCGGCCGCGTCCCGCTCGCCGGGCGACACCTCGAGCACGAGCTCGTCGTGCACCTGCAGCAGCAGGCGCGAGGCGAGGCCGCGCTCGTCGAGCGCGCGCTGCACACGGAGCATCGCGAGCTTGATGATGTCGGCGGCGCTGCCCTGGATGGGCGCGTTGAGCGCCATCCGCTCCGCCATCTGCCGGCGCTGCCGGTTGTCGCTCGTGAGGTCGGGCAGGTAGCGGCGCCGGCCCAGGATCGTGGCGGTGTACCCCGTGGCACGCGCCTCCTCGACCACGCCCGACAGGTAGTCGCGCACGCCGCCGAACCGCTCGAAGTAGTCGTCCATCAGCGTCTGCGCCTCGCCCGTGGCGATGTTGAGCTGCTGCGACAGGCCGAAGGCGCTCAGGCCGTAGGCCAGGCCGTACGACATGGCCTTGATCTTGGAGCGCATCTCGGGGGTCACGTCGGCGGGGTCGACCTCGAACACGCGCGAACCCACGTAGCGGTGCAGGTCCTCCCCCGAGTTGAACGCCGCGATCAGGCCCTCGTCGCCCGACAGGTGCGCCATGATGCGCATCTCGATCTGGCTGTAGTCGGCCGTCAGGAGGGACTCGTAGCCCTCGCCCACCCGGAACGCCCGGCGGATCTGCCGGCCCGCCTCGGTGCGGATCGGGATGTTCTGCAGGTTGGGGTCGGTCGAGCTCAGGCGGCCCGTGGCGGCGATCGTCTGCTGGAACGTCGTGTGGATGCGGCCGTCCGGGGCCACCGACTTCAGCAGCCCCTCGACCGTGACCCGCAGGCGCGAGACGTCGCGGTGCGCCAGCAGGTGCGCCAGGAACGGGTGCTCCGTCTTGACGAACAGGTCCTGCAGGCTCGCCGCGTCGGTGGTGTAGCCGGTCTTGATCTTCTTGGTCTTGGGCATGCCGAGCTGGTCGAACAGGACCTCCTGCAGCTGCTTGGGGCTGCCGAGGTTCACCTCGCGGTCGATCACGGCGTAGGCGTCGGCCGCGGCGTCGGCCACCCCCTGGGCGAATTGCTTCTCCAGACCCGTGAGGTACTCGGTGTCCGCGGCGATGCCGATGCGCTCCATGCGCGCGAGCACGCCCGACAGCGGCAGCTCGACGTCGTCCAGCAGGTGCGTGGCGTCGCGGTCGGCGAGCTCGCCCTCCAGCGCGGTCGCCAGGTCGGCGACGCCCTGGGCGCGCACCGCCTCCGCCTGCCCCTCGGTGTCGCCCTCCAGCGACAGGTCCAGCGCACCCTGCGCGCCCTCCGGCTCGACGACCTTGAGCTCCCGGCCCAGGTGCCGCACGGCGAGGTCGCCCAGGTCGTAGCCGCGCTGGTCCGGGTAGCACAGGTAGGCCGCGAGCTCGGTGTCGAACACGACGCCGTCGAGCTCCATGCCGCGCGCCGCGAGCATGTGCGCGGCGGCCTTGGCCCCGTGCAGCACCTTGGGCGCGTCGGCGTCGGCTAGCCAGGCCGCGAGCGCCTTCTCGTCGTCGGGCCCGAGCTGCGTGAGGTCGAGGTAGGCGGCCTCGCCGCCGGGCTGTGCCACGGCGACGGCCCAGGCGTCGCCGCCGCCGGGCGTGGTCTTGCCGGACACCTCGACGCCCACGCGCCCGGTGCGGGCGGCGAGCCAGGCGCCGAGGGTGCCCGGGTCGAGGTCGGCCAGGTCGAGCTCGACGGACGCGCCGGCGGGCGCCTCCTCCTCGGCCACGCCCGCGGGGTCCACGGCGAGCAGGCGGTCGCGGAGCTGGCCGAACTGCAGCGTGTCCGAGACGAGGTGCACGGCCGCGCGGTCGAAGCCCTCCAGGGCGAGGTCGGTCACGGCGAGCGGTAGCTCGACGTCGGTCAGCAGGGCGTTCAGCTCGCGGTTGACCCGCACCTGGTCGAGGTGGGCGCGCAGGCTCTCCCCCGCCTTGCCCTTGACCTCGTCGGCGGCGTCCAGCAGCGCGGCGAGGCCGCCGTGCGCGGTGATCCACTTGGCGGCGGTCTTGGGCCCGACGCCGGGCACGCCCGGCAGGTTGTCGCTGGTCTCGCCGACGAGCGCCGCGAGGTCCGGGTACCGCTCGGGCGGCACGCCGTACTTGGCCTCGACCGCCTCGGGGTCCATGCGGGCCAGCTCGGAGACGCCCTTCTTGGGGTACAGGACGGTGACGTCGCCGTTGACGAGCTGCAGCGTGTCGCGGTCGCCCGAGCAGACCAGCACCTCCATGCCCGCGGCGCTGGCCTGCGTGGACAGGGTCGCCAGGATGTCGTCGGCCTCGATGCCGGCGAGCTCGATCGAGCTGATCCGGAGGGTGTCGAGCACCTCCTTGATCAGGGGCACCTGCCCCTTGAACGCGTCCGGTGTGGCGTCGCGCGTGCCCTTGTAGGCGGGGAAGCGCTCCGTGCGGAACGTGACCCGGCCCGCGTCGAACGCCACCGCCATGTGGGTGGGCTGCTCGTCACGCAGCAGGTTCGTCAGCATCGACGTGAAGCCGTAGACGGCGTTGGTGATCTGTCCTGAGCTGGTCGCGAGGGTGTCGGGCAGCGCGTAGAACGCCCGATAGGCCATGGAATGGCCGTCGATCAGCAGGAGACGGGGGCGGCCTGAGGACGGCGTACCCGGAGTACGGCTTGGCGCGGTGGAGGTCACGCCTGACAACATAGCTCGCATGACTGACACGAGCGCTTCCGCGACGCCTTCCGACGCCGGTTCCGGCACCGGCTCCGGCACCGGCTCCGGGGCCGGTTCCGGGGCCGAGATCGACTGGAAGGCCATGTACGCCGGCGCGGAGACCGCGGGCACGCTCTTCGAGCGCATGGAGATGGAGCTCCTGGAGCTCGCCCCGGACCGCGCCGTCGGGCGGATCCCGGTGAAGGGCAACACGCAGCCCGCGGGCCTGCTGCACGGGGGCGCCTCCGTGGTGCTCGCGGAGACCCTCGGCTCGCTGGCCGCGCAGGCGCACGCCGGGCCGGGCAAGAAGACCGTGGGCATCGAGGTGAGCGCCACGCACCACCGGGGCGCGCGCGACGGCCACGTCACGGGCACGGCGACGGCGATCCACCTGGGCCGGTCGACGGCGTCCTACGAGATCGTGATCACCGACGACGCAGGCAAGCGGGTGTGCACGGCGCGCCTGACCTGCATGATCCTCGGCTGAGCCGAGGCACCCGCACGACGTGCACCGGCGCCGCCGACAAGCACCACAGTGACCGACGGCATCGCCGCCCCAGGGAAAGGCTTACGCAGCCGGGGAGGTAACGGAGAGGTAGCACTGCTACGTGCTCGTTACCCTCCCCGCTGCGAAGGCATTTCCCCGGCCCTGGTCTGCTGCGGCGGCCGTCGCCGTGCTAGCCGGCCTTCGCCGGGTGGCGGCGCGACGGTGCGCCGCCGCCCACCGCGCGCATGTCGATGGGCCCGGACTCCATGACGGAGCGGGCCCGGCGCCGGCGGGCGATGAGATCCTCGATGCCACTGCGGGCGGACCGGCGGCCGTGCGCGGCGCCGTCGCGGGCGGTGGCCTCGGCCGCGAGGCGGCGCTGCAGCGCGGCGACGGACGCCACGCGGTGGCCCGCGGCGGGGGCGAACCCGAGCCGGGCGAGGAAGCGCTGCACGCCCCGGTTGCCGGGTACGGGCGCGGAGTAGATGTCGTGGCAGTCGTGCTCGGCCGCGAGGTCGGTGGCCGCCCGCAGCAGGGCGTGCCCGACGCCGTGTCGGCGGGCCTGCGGCGACACGAACAGCATGTCCAGGTACAGGCTGGCGCGCTCCGCGAAGAGGTAGGCCGCCACGACCCGGCCGAGGACGACACCGACGACCTGGCCGTCCTGCTCCGCGACCAGCACGTGACCGCCCGCGGCCAGGAGCACGCTGAGGTGCTCCAGCAGCCGGTCGGCCTCCTGGGCGCCGAGCTGAGCCCCGGTGGGCGAGTCGTCGCGGGCGGCAACGGCCAGCGCCGCGACGGCGGGCAGGTCGGCCTCGCGCGCGGGGTGGATGTCCAGCACGGTGCGCACGCTCATCTCCTCCCGGGTGTCCGCGGGCCGGGCGTCACGCCCGGCTCCGCGCAGACACTAGTCCCGAGCGGGCCGGCAGAAAACAGGCAGTGCTGAATTTCACCCGCTCCGGGACGACGGTTCCGGATGGCGCGTCTCACCGGTCGCTCAGGCCCCGACCTGCTCGATGACGGCGTCGGCGACCTCGCGCATGGTGAGGCGGCGGTCCATCGACGTCTTCTGGATCCAGCGGAACGACTCCGGCTCCGACAGGCCCATCTTGGTCATGAGCAGACCCTTGGCGCGGTCCACGCGCTTCCGGGTCTCGAAGCGCTCGGTCAGGTCGGCGACCTCGGCCTCCAGCGCGCCGATCTGCGAGTACCGCGAGATCGCGATCTCGACGGCGGGCAGCAGGTCGGCCGGGGTGAAGGGCTTGACCACGTAGGCCATGGCGCCGGCGTCGCGGGCGCGCTCGACGAGCTCCGTCTGCGAGAACGCCGTGAGCAGCACGACGGGCGCGGCGTGGGCCTTGCCGATGCGCTCGGCCGCGGAGATGCCGTCCAGCTCGGGCATCTTGACGTCCATCACGACGACGTCGGGCTTGAGCTCGATGGCCAGGTTGACGGCGGTCTCGCCGTCACCCGCCTCACCCACGACGTCGAAACCCGCCTCGCGCAGGGTCTCGACCACGTCCATGCGGATGAGTGCCTCGTCCTCCGCCACGACGGCGCGACGGGAGGGGTTGGCGGGAGCTGCCTCGGGCTCGGCGTCGACCAGCGGGGGCAGATCCAGGGAAAGCTTCTCGGTGTTCTCGTCGGTCACGAAGGACATCCTACGTTGCGCACCTGGGCTTGGGACCCAGCCCGGCGGTGTGGTTCGATGTCTGCTGCACCACGCGGCGTGCCCCCGTAGCCCAACCGGCAGAGGCAATCGGCTCAAACCCGATCCAGTGTGGGTTCGAATCCCACCGGGGGCACCACTCGTCATCACCGGCTGACCGCGGTTCAGCATGCACCTGCTGCCAGCGGGACGGTCGTCCTGGCAGCAGGTGCATGGTCATCCTGCGTCAGCCGACGGCGACCGGGCTCATCTCGTACCGGACGACCTCCAGGCCGAACTCCGCCAGGATCTCGGGCAGCAGCCGCACCACGTCGCGATCCTTCTCCCGGTTCGACTCGGACAGCTCCGACCACGGCACGCCGATCATCGGGTGGATCCGGGCGGCGTCGTCCCGCACCGGGCCGCTGCGCCAGCCCGCGGCGACCCGCACGGACTCCCACAGCTCGTGCTCGGCCTCCGCGAGCCGGTCGAGCTCGGCGCCGTCGAACACCACGTCCGGGGCGCCGTCGCGCGGCGCGATCGTCGCGCCCATGCGCGACAGGCGCGCGGGCAGCCCGACCACCCAGCCGCGGTTGGAGGCCCGCAGGTCGTCCGGCAGGTCCTCCCAGCGCACCATCGCGGGGACCTCGCCCCAGCCGACGCCGCGCTCGAGCTGGTTGCGCAGGTAGACGTGGTGCACGGAGCGCGCGATCCGCTCGTACATGTCGGCGTGCGCCCGGGCCTCGACACGCTCGACGTCGGCGAGCAGGTCGCGCGTGGTCACGGTCCGCAGCCGGCCGTCCAGGTTGTCGAGCACGCGCGACGCCTCGGTGCCGAAGGCGCTCGTCAGGCCCGCCAGGCCGTCGAGCAGGAGCACCAGCGACCCGGGGCCGCCGTGCCACAGCCGGGTCGCCGTCAGCGCCACCCGCAGGGACACGCCGTCCGACGCGTGGCACACGTACACGGTGTCCGGTGCGCCGCCGCCCGCGCCGAGCACCGGCACCGCACGCAGCTCGATCCGCTGGGCCACGGGCGACCAGCGGGCCCGCAGCTCGCCGGCCACGTGGTCGGCGTCGTCCGCGCTCAGGTCGACGACCAGGCGCAGCCCGTCCCCCGCGAGCTCCCACTCCCGGGCCAGCCCCACCACGAGGGCCTTGGCGAACTCGCCCGAGCCGACCACCACCAGGTGGGTCACCGGGGCCGGCCCGCCCGGGGCGTCCAGGATGCGCCGCACCTCGCGGACGGCGAGGGCCTGCGCGGCGATCACATCGAGCGTGAAGAAGTCCACGCCGGGCTCGGCGCAGCTCAGGTGCCGCGCCTGGAGCGCCACACCGAGGTCGGGGTCGCTGACGTGCGCGTACAGCCGGTCGGGGCCGCTGCCCGCGCGGCGGACCGCGGCCTCCGCCTCGGCGACGGTCAGCACGTTCGCCGTCGCGTCGGTGGTGTCGTCGACGCACGCGTACAGGACGGTGGCGCCCGTGAGGCCGACGCCGGGCAGCCCCGCTGCGTCCGGGGTGCGCAGCACCCGGTGCCCGGCCGCGACCAGCGCGGCGGTGACCGTGTCGGCGGCGTCGGTCTCCCCGACGACGATCGCGTGGCCGCGGGCACGGCGCTGGTTGAACCGCCGGATCTCACCGGTGAACAGGGCGCGCGCCGCCTCGAACAGGGCGTAGACGGCGGTTCCGGGGGCGAGGAACCGCGCGACCTGGAGCTGCCAGGACAGCGGCCCGCCGTCGCTGGCGGGGTCGGCGCCCAGCACGAAGAGCTGCAGGTCGTGGTAGACGACGTCGTACCAGGTGCGGCCGGGCACGTGCGTGGTGTCGAGCATCAGGCCCCACCAGCCGAGGCTGAGCGAGACCACCACGAGGACGGCGAAGCCGATCCGGGACCAGGGCAGGGAGGCGCGGTTCACGCCGGGAACAATAGCGACATCTCCGCCACCCGACTGCCAGGGTGACAACGACGACGCCGAGTCAGCATGTTGGTCCGCCCGGCCCCGGGAATTCCCCGGGGACGAGGCGGACCAACATGCTGACTCGGCGTCGTCGTCGACTTCGCGTCGTCGTCCTACGTCCGCGTCAGGCCTTGCTGCGGCCGTCCGTGTGCGAGCCGATGCGGTGCACCAGGATCGAGTTGGTCGTACCGGGGACGCCGACCGGCGCACCCGAGACCACCACGACCGTGTCGCCCTTCTCGGCCAGGCCCTGGTCCTGCAGGGTCAGGTCCACCTGGGCCACCATGGCGTCCACCGTGTCGACCTTGGGCACGAGGTACTCGGAGGTACCCCACGTCAGGGCGAGGGTGTTGGCGACGTCCTGCTCCGGGGTGAACGCGAGCAGCGGGATGGACGAGCGCAGGCGGGACATCCGGCGCGCGGAGTCGCCCGACTGCGTGAACGTCACGAGGTACTTGACCCCGAGCGTCTCGCCGATCTCGGCGGCGGCACGCGTGATGGCGCCACCACGGGTGTGCGGCGTGGAGCCGAGGGGCGCGATGCGCTCCCGGCCGGCCTCCTCCGTGGCCTCGATGATCCGGGCCATGGTCTGGACCGTGATGATCGGGTAGTCGCCCACCGAGGTCTCGCCCGAGAGCATGACCGCGTCGGCGCCGTCGAGCACCGCGTTGGCGCAGTCCGAGGCCTCCGCGCGGGTCGGGGTCGGCGACGTGGTCATCGACTCCAGCACCTGCGTGGCGACGATGACCGGCTTGGCGTTGCGCCGCGCCATCTCGACGATGCGCTTCTGCACGAGCGGCACCTGCTCCAGCGGCATCTCGACCGCGAGGTCACCACGCGCCACCATGACGCCGTCGAACGCGGCGATGACCTCGGCGAGGTTCTCCACGGCCTGCGGCTTCTCGATCTTGGCGATGACGGGGACCGTGCGGCCCTCCTCCTCCATCACCCGGCGGACGTCCTCGTAGTCCTTGGCGGACCGCACGAACGACAGCGCGATGAAGTCGGCACCCAGGGCGAGCGCCCAGCGCAGGTCCGACTCGTCCTTGTCGGACAGGGCCGGCACGGACACGGCGACGCCGGGCAGGTTGATGCCCTTGTTGTTCGAGACCGGTCCGGGGACCTCGACCTCGGTGACGACGCGCGGGCCGTCGACGGCGGTGACGCGCACGCGCACCTTGCCGTCGTCGATCAGCAGCGGGTCGCCCACCTGGGCGTCCTGGGCCAGACCCTTGTGGGTGGTCGAGACGATCTCACGGTTGCCGAGGATGTCCTCGGTCGTGATGGTGAACGTGTCGCCCTTGTTCAAGAAATGCTTTTCGTCTCCCGCGAACCGGCCGAGCCGGATCTTGGGTCCCTGCAGGTCGACCAGTACGGCGACCGACTTTCCTGCCGCCTTCGCGGCCTCTCGCACGTTGCGGTATACCGCCGCATGAGCCTCCTGCTCGCCGTGGCTGCGGTTGATCCGCGCCACGTTCATGCCGGCGTCAACGAGTTCCCGGAGTTTTTCCGGGCTCTCCGTGGCGGGTCCGATGGTGCACACGATCTTGGCTCTGCGCATGTCTCCAGCCTAGGCATGGTGGGCGCCAGTGCGCCCTGTGGGGGTGTACAACTCCCGGTGAAGTTCTCGGGTCACGATCGCAGAGCGAGCGTGCGCGGGCGCACCGGGGCGGGCAGCTCGGTGCTGCCCTGGAGGTAGGTGTCAGCCGCAGCGGCCGCGGCGCGGCCCTCGGCGATCGCCCACACGATGAGGGACTGCCCGCGGCCGGCGTCACCGGCGACGAACACGCCCGGCAGGCTCGCGGCGTAGTCGTCGCCGCGGGCCACGAGGCCACGCTCGGTGACCTCGATGCCGGTCTGCTCCTCGAGCACGCCGACCTCGGGACCGGTGAAGCCCATGGCCACCAGCACGAGGTCCGCGGGGATCTCGTGCTCGGTGCCCGCGCGCGGCGCCCGGCGGCCGTCCGGCAGGTACTCGGTCTCGGCGACCTTGAGGGCGCGGACGTTGCCGCCCTCGTCGGCCACGAACTCGACCGTGGAGGCCAGGTAGGTGCGCTCGCCGCCCTCCTCGTGCGAGGTCGAGACCTCGAAGAGGATCGGGTCGGTCGGCCACGGCTGGTTCGCCGGGCGCTCGACCGGCGGCTTCTTGCCGATGGCGAGCGTGGTGACGCTGGCGGCGCCCTGGCGCAGCGCGGTGCCGAGGCAGTCCGAGCCGGTGTCGCCGCCGCCGATGATGACCACGTGCTTCCCGGCCGCCGTCGGCGCGCCCTCGGGCAGGTCGTCGGGCGTACCGGCCGCGACCGCCTTGTTGGCGGGCGCCAGGAAGTCCATGGCGTAGTGGATGCCGGCCAGGTCCCGCCCCGGCAGGGGCAGCTCCCGCGGCACGGTGGCGCCCGTGGCGACCACGACGGCGTCGAACCGGCGGCGCAGGGCGTCCCAGCTGATGTCCTCGCCGATCGTCACGCCGGCGCGGAAGCGGGTGCCCTCGGCCTCCATCTGCGCCAGGCGGCGGTCGATGTGCAGCTTCTCGAGCTTGAAGTCCGGGATGCCGTAGCGCAGCAGGCCGCCGATGGCGTCGTCGCGCTCGTAGACGACCACGGTGTGGCCGGCGCGCGTGAGCTGCTGCGCGGCGGCCAGGCCCGCGGGGCCCGAGCCGACGACGGCCACCGTGGAACCGGTGAGCCGCTCCGGGACGTGCGGCGTGACCAGGCCACGCGCGAACGCCTCGTCGATGATCGAGACCTCGACGTTCTTGATGGTCACCGCGGGCTGGTTGATGCTCAGCACGCAGGACGACTCGCACGGCGCCGGGCACACCCGCCCGGTGAACTCCGGGAAGTTGTTCGTGGCGTGCAGGCGGTCGATCGCGTCGGCCCACTGGCCGCGCCAGACCAGGTCGTTCCAGTCGGGGATCAGGTTGCCGAGCGGGCAGCCCTGGTGGCAGAACGGCACGCCGCAGTCCATGCAGCGGCCGGCCTGCTCCTTCAGGAACGCCTGACCCTCTTCGCGGTGGGCGTGCGTGTCCTTCCAGTCACGCAGCCGCACCTCGACGGGACGGTTCGGCGGGAGCTCCCGCTCCCGGACCTTCAGAAATCCTCGGGGGTCAGCCACGTGCCACCTCCATGATCTGGTTCCACACGGACGGGTCCCACTGGGTCTTGCCCGAGATGTCGGTGCCGTCGGCCTCGGCCTCGGCGAGGGCGAGGCGCACGCGCGCCCAGCCCGGGGGCAGCAGCCGGCTGAACCGGCCCCGCGCGGCGGCGGGGTCGGCGAGCAGCTCGGCCGCGACGGTCGAGCCGGTCTCGGCCAGGTGCCGCTCCAGGAGTCCGCGCACGGTCTCCCAGTCGGCGTCGGTAAGGACGCCGACGGCGAGCTCGCCCGCCTCCAGCGCCGCCTGGTTGACGCGGGAGACCCGCAGGTCCAGGAAGAACGCGGTGCCGCCGGACATGCCCGCGCCGACGTTGCGGCCCGTGGGGCCGAGCACCAGCACGGTGCCGCCGGTCATGTACTCGCAGGCGTGGTCGCCCACGCCCTCGGCGATCAGGGTCGCCCCGGAGTTGCGCACACCGAACCGCTCCCCCACGCGTCCGCGCAGGAAGACCTCGCCGGAGGTGGCGCCGTAGCCGATGACGTTGCCCGCGATGACGTTGGCGCCGTCGAGCACGGAGGCCCGGTCGGGCCGGACCGCCACGCGGCCGCCCGACAGACCCTTGCCGACGTAGTCGTTGGCGTCGCCGAACAGGCGCAGCGTGATGCCGCGCGGCAGGAACGCGCCGAGCGACTGGCCGGCGGACCCGGTCAGGGTCACCTCGATCGTGTCGTCGGGCAGGCCCGCGCCCCGGTACCGCTTGGTCACCTCGTGGCCGAGCATGGTGCCGACCGTGCGGTTGACATTGCGCACCGGCAGCTCGATCTTGACGGCCTCCCCGCGCTCCAGCGCCGGCGCGGCCGCCGCGATGAGCTGGTTGTCCAGCGCGCGGGCCAGGCCGTGGTCCTGCACCTTGGTGTGGCGCAGGGACGAGCCCTCCTTGAGCTGCGGCCGGGCGAGCACCGGCGTCAGGTCGAGACCCTCCGCCTTCCAGTGGTCGACCGCCTTGCGGGTGTCGAGCACCTGCACCTGGCCCACGGCCTCCTCGAGGCTGCGGAACCCGAGGGCCGCGAGGTGCTCGCGCACCTCCTGGGCGATGAACTCGAAGAAGTTCACGACGAACTCCGGCTTGCCGGTGAACCGGCTGCGCAGCTCGGGGTTCTGCGTGGCGACGCCGACAGGACACGTATCCAGGTGACAGACGCGCATCATGACGCAGCCCGAGACCACCATCGGCGCCGTGGCGAAGCCGAACTCCTCGGCGCCGAGCAGCGCCGCGACGATGACGTCGCGACCGGTCTTCATCTGGCCGTCGACCTGCACCACGATGCGGTCGCGCAGGTCGTTGAGCACGAGCGTCTGCTGGGTCTCGGCCAGGCCGATCTCCCAGGGCGTGCCGGCGTGCTTGAGCGACGTGAGCGGCGAGGCGCCCGTACCGCCGTCGTGCCCCGAGATGAGGACGACGTCGGCGTGCGCCTTGGACACGCCCGTGGCCACGGTGCCCACGCCGAACTCGCTGACCAGCTTCACGTGCACGCGCGCCGACGGGTTGGCGTTCTTCGCGTCGTGGATGAGCTGGGCCAGGTCCTCGATCGAGTAGATGTCGTGGTGCGGCGGCGGCGAGATGAGGCCGACGCCGGGGGTCGAGTGCCGGGTGGCGGCGACCCACGGGTACACCTTGTTCCCGGGGAGCTGGCCGCCCTCGCCGGGCTTGGCGCCCTGGGCGAGCTTGAGCTGGATGTCGGTGGCCTGCGTGAGGTACTCCGACGTCACGCCGAACCGGCCCGAGGCGATCTGCTTGACGCGCGAGCGGCGCTCGTCGTCGTACAGGCGCTCCGGGTCCTCGCCGCCCTCGCCCGTGTTGGAGCGGCCGCCGAGGCGGTTCATCGCGATCGCGAGGGTCTCGTGCGCCTCGGCCGAGATGGAGCCGTAGGACATGGCGCCCGTGTTGAACAGCTTGACGATCTCGGAGACCGGCTGGACCTCGTCGATCGGCACCGGCTCGCGGTCGGGGCTGAAGCGCAGCAGGCCGCGCAGCGTCATGAGGCGGTTCGACTGCTCGTCCACGCGCCGCGTGTACTGCCGGAAGATGTCCATCCGGCCGGACCGCGTGGCGTGCTGCAGCCGGAACACCGTCTCCGGGTCGAACAGGTGGTCCTCGCCGTCGCGGCGCCACTGGTACTCGCCGCCCGTGGTGAGGCGCTCGCCCGGCTTCTTGTTGCCCGACGGCGGGTATGCCTCGGCGTGCCGCGCCGCGACCTCGGCCGCGATGACGTCCAGGCCGATGCCGCCGAGCCGCGAGGTGGTGCCGGTGAAGTAGTCCTCGACCAGGTCGTGGGACAGGCCCACGGCCTCGAAGATCTGGGCGCCGCGGTAGGACATGATCGTCGAGATGCCCATCTTGGACATCACCTTGAGCACGCCCTTGCCGAGCGCCTTGATGAGGTTGGCGACGGCCTGCTCCGGCGTGACGTCCAGGTACCCGCGGCGGGCGAGGTCCTCGACCGTCTCCATCGCGAGGTAGGGGTTCACGGCGGCCGCGCCGTAGCCGATGAGCAGCGCGACGTGGTGCACCTCGCGCACGTCGCCCGCCTCGACCACCAGGGAGACCCGGTTACGGGTGTGCTTGCGCACCAGGTGGTGGTGCACGGCGCTCGTCAGGAGCAGCGACGGGATCGGGGCCAGCTCGGAGTTGGCGTCGCGGTCCGAGAGCACGAGGAAGCTCGCGCCCTCCTCCACGTACCGGTCGACGTCGGCGAAGATCGCCTCGAGCCGGGCCAGCAGCGCGCCGCCGCCGCCCGAGACGTCGTACAGGCCCTGGATGGTCTCGGCCTGGAACAGGCCCTCCAGCTCGCGGTCGCGCTCGACGTGCACGACCTTGGCGAGCTGGTCGTTGTCCAGCACCGGGAAGCCGAGCACCAGCTTGCGCGCGTGCTCCGGCAGGTCCTCCAGGAGGTTCGGCTCCGGCCCGATGGCGCTGCCGATGGCGGTGACCAGCTCCTCGCGGATCGCGTCCAGCGGCGGGTTGGTCACCTGCGCGAACATCTGCGTGAAGTAGTCGAACAGCAGCCGCGGCCGCTGCGAGAGCACCGCGACGGGCGTGTCGGAGCCCATGGCGCCCAGCGGCTCGCCGCCGGTGGTCGCCATCGGCGACAGGATGATCTTGAGCTCTTCCTCGGTGTAGCCGAAGGCCCGCTGCCGACGGCGCACCGACGCCGGGCTGTGCGCCACGTGCTCGCGGTCGGGCAGCTCGTCGAGGTAGACCGAGTGCTCGCGGATCCAGTCCCCGTAGGGGTGCATCGAGGCGAGGCCGGACTTGACCTCCTCGTCCTCGACGATCCGGCCGGAGCCGGTGTCGACGAGGAACATCTTGCCGGGCTCCAGGCGGCCCTTGCGGACCACGGTGGCGGGGGCGATGTCGAGCACGCCGGCCTCGGAGGCCAGGACGACGAGGCCGTCCTCGGTGACCCACCAGCGCCCGGGGCGCAGGCCGTTGCGGTCGAGCACCGCGCCGATCAGGGTGCCGTCGGTGAACGTGAGGGAGGCGGGGCCGTCCCACGGCTCGATGAGGTTCGCGTTGTACTGGTAGAACGACCGCAGGGCGGGGTCCATGCCCGGGTTGTTCTCCCAGGCCTCCGGCACCATCATCAGCACGGAGTGCGGCAGGGACCGCCCCGACAGGTGCAGCAGCTCCAGCACCTCGTCGAAGCTCGCCGAGTCGCTCGCACCGGGCGAGCAGACCGGCTGGAGCGGCGCGAGGTCGCCGAGCAGGTCGGACTCCATGGTGCCCTCGCGCGCCGCGACCCAGTTGCGGTTGCCGCGCACGGTGTTGATCTCGCCGTTGTGGGCCAGCAGCCGGAACGGCTGGGCCAGGGGCCACGACGGGAACGTGTTGGTGGAGAACCGCGAGTGGACCAGCGCGAGCTCGGTGGCGTACCGCGGGTCCGACAGGTCGGGGAAGAACGGCTCGAGCTGCGCCGTCGTCAGCATGCCCTTGTAGGTCAGGGTGCGGGCACTGAGCGAGGCGAAGTACAGCCCGACCTCGTTCTCCGCCCGCTTGCGCAGGCGGTAGCAGCGGCGGTCCAGGTCGATCCCGGACAGGCTCCGCGAGGGGTCGGCCACCACGATCTGGCGGAACACCGGCATCGAGGCGCGCGCCGTCGGGCCGACGATCCCGGCGTCGACCGGGACGTCGCGCCACGCGAGCACGTCGAGCTTCTCCTCGGCGGCCAGGGCCTCGACGCGGCGCACCATGGCGTCGCGCTCGGCCTCGTCGGTCGGCAGGAACGCCGTACCGATCGCGTACATCCCGGCGGGCGGCAGGTCGACCCCCACGACGTCCCGGACGAACGCGTCGGGGATCTGGGTGAGGATGCCGGCGCCGTCGCCGCTGTCCTCCTCAGCTCCCACCGCGCCGCGGTGGTCGAGGTTCAGCAGGGCGGTGAGCCCGGCATCGACGATGTCGCGCCCGGGCGTGCCACGCAGGGTCGCCACGAAGGCGACGCCGCACGCGTCATGCTCGGCTGCGGGGTCGTACAGGCCGCCTTCAAACGTCTGCGTGGGCAGCCCAACCCTCTGTGTCGGCAACGGCTTGGTCATGGGTCCTCACAGGCACCCGGCCGTAGCCGGGCGCAGTTCCTTGCGGTGGTCCGGGACGACGGCGGCCCGGTCGGTCAGGGGGCTCGTCGTCCGGTGGTCCCGGCGGTCGTGCCCCTCAGGTGCGCACGGAGGCGTCCGCGTCGGACTCCTCCTGTGCAGCTGTCTTTACTTCCTCCGGCTCGGCCGCGGCCTCGCCGGTCCCTTCGACTCCTGGGTCAGGCTCCGGCTCGGCCCGTGGGCCCGCCGGCGGTTCGTCGTCCTCTGGTCGCAGCCGCACCGACTCTTCCCTGGTGGGGAACCTTCGAGCCAGCACGATCGAGACCACCAGGGCCGCAAGGCCCAGCAGGATCGAGGTCCAGACGTTGAGGCGGAGCCCCAGCACCTGCTCCGCATCGTCGATGCGGAGCATCTCGATCCAGACCCGTCCGAGAGTGTAGAGCAGGACGTACGCCCAGAATACCCGCCCATGACCCAACCTGAACCGACGGTCGAGAAACAGCAGAACTCCGGCCATCAGGAGATTCCACAGGAGTTCGTACAGGAAGGTCGGGTGGAAGAGCGTGCCCTCCGGGTACGCCACGCCCGTGGCCGGGTTGGACACCAGGTACTCGGCGTCGATGTGCAGGCCCCAGGGCAGCTCGGTGGGCCGCCCGTACAGCTCCTGGTTGAACCAGTTGCCGAGGCGGCCGACGGCCTGCGCGATCAGCAGGCCCGGCGCCACGGCGTCGGCGAACGACGACAGCCGCACGCCCTGCCTGCGGCAGCCGATCCACGCGCCCACGGCGCCGAGCGCGACGGCGCCCCAGATGCCGAGGCCGCCCTCCCAGACGTAGAGCGCCTGGACGGGGTCACCCCCGCCCGAGAAGTTCTCGCCGAAGTAGCGGTCGGGCGACGAGAGCACGTGGTAGATCCGGCCCCCGACGATGCCGAACGGCACCGCCCAGAAGGTGATCTCCAGGACGTCGTCCGGGCTGCCCCCGCGCGCCTTCCACCGCCTGGCGGTGAGCCAGACGGCGAGGACTATGCCCGCGAGGATGGCCAGCGCGTAGGCGCGCAGCGGGAAGATCCCGAGGTACCAGGTGTGCTGGGCCGGGCTGGGGATCTGGGAGACGGCGGGAGCTCCGGGGAGCGCGGCGGACAACGCGGCAGGCAGCTCGACGGTCAGAGCGGCCGGCAGTGCGGTCAGCAGCGTCACAGGGCCTCTCCGGAGGTGGTCGCACCGCCAGGCGTGGCGGCAGGGGGGTCGGTGGGCGCGGTAGCGCGAGCCGACCGTACCCCGGCGGCGAGGTCCTCCGTCACCCCGGCCAGATCCGTGAGACGGACCGCCCACTCGTCGTCCGGCAGCGGGCCCTCCGACAGGAGCGGGCGGACCAGCGCCGAGCCGACGATGACGCCGTCGGCGAAGCGGCCGACCTCGGCGGCCTGCGCCCCCGTGGAGACGCCCAGGCCCACGCAGACGTTCGGCGCGCCGGCGGCGCGCGTGTCGGTCACGAGCTGCTCGGCGCGCGAGCCCACCTGGTTGCGCTCCCCCGTGACGCCCATGAGCGACGCGGCGTACACGAAGCCGCGGGACTGGCCCACGGTCAGCCGCAGCCGCTCCGGCGTCGAGCTGGGGGCCACGAGGAACACGCGGTCCAGGCCGTGCGCCTCGCTCGCCGCGATCCAGTCGGCGCCCTCGTCCGGGATGAGGTCGGGCGTGATCAGCCCGGCGCCGCCCGCGGCGGCCAGGTCGCGCGCGAACGCGTCCGGGCCGTACTTGAGCACCGGGTTCCAGTACGTCATGACCAGCACGGGCACGTGCGGCGCGTACTCGGTCAGCTCGCGCACCACGCGGAACACGTCGCGCACGCGCGCGCCCGCGTCGAGCGCGCCCTGCGCGGCCGCCTGGATCACCGGGCCGTCGAGAACGGGGTCGGTGTACGGGATGCCGAGCTCGATGATGTCGACGCCGTGGTCCACGAGGGTCTTCAGCGCCTCGATCGACCGGTCGACCGTCGGGTAGCCCACCGGCAGGTAGCCCACCAGGGCGGGCCGGTTGTCCTGCTCGCGCAGGCGGGCGATCAGGCCGGCGGTGCCGGAGTGCGTGTCCGGACCCGTGGCCTGCTGCGTCACCGTGCTCATCCCCGGCCCTCCTGTCGTTCGAGCTCCTCGGCCGCGACGTTGTCGTCCGCGCCGTCCAGCAGCCCGAACCAGCGGGCCGCCGTCGCCACGTCCTTGTCGCCGCGACCGGACAGGTTCACCAGCAGCACGAGCGGCTCGCCGTCGGGGCCGGTGCGGCCCTCGGCGGCCGCGGCCTGGCCCACGCGGAGCGCGCCCGCGAGGGCGTGCGCCGACTCGATGGCCGGGATGATGCCCTCGGTGCGGCACAGCAGGCGGAACGCCTCCATGGCCTCGTCGTCGGTCACGGGCTCGTACGTGGCCCGGCCCAGGTCGTGCAGCCAGGCGTGCGCCGGGCCGACGCTCGGGTAGTCCAGGCCCGCGGAGACCGAGTGGCTGGGCAGGGTCTGGCCGTCGTCGTCCTGCAGCAGGTACGAGCGCGCGCCGTGCAGCACGCCGAGCGCGCCGCCGCTGAACCGGGCCGCGTGCCGGCCGGACTCGATGCCCTCGCCGCCGGCCTCGAAGCCGCGCAGCTCCACGTCCTTGTCGTCGAGGAACGCGTTGAAGATGCCCAGCGCGTTGGACCCGCCGCCCACGCACGCCGCGACGACGTCGGGCAGGCGGCCGGTGCGCTCCAGGATCTGCTCGCGCGCCTCCTCGCCGATGATGCGGTGGAACTGGCGCACCATCTCGGGGAACGGGTGCGGGCCCGTGACGGTGCCCAGCAGGTAGTGCGTGCTCTCGACGTTGGCGACCCAGTCGCGCAGCGCCTCGTTGATCGCGTCCTTGAGCGTGCGCGAGCCGATCTTCACCGGCACCACCTCGGCGCCGAGCAGGCGCATCCGCGCCACGTTCAGCGCCTGCCGCCGGGTGTCCTCCTCGCCCATGTAGACCACGCACTCGAGGTCCATCAGGGCGGCCGCGGTGGCGGTGGCGACGCCGTGCTGGCCCGCCCCCGTCTCGGCGATGAGGCGCTTCTTGCCCATGCGCTTGACGAGCAGGGCCTGGCCCAGCACGTTGTTGATCTTGTGCGAACCGGTGTGGTTGAGGTCCTCACGCTTCAGGAACACCCGCACGCCGCCCGACTCGCCACCGGCGTGCGCGGCGAACCGCGGCACCTCGGTCAGCGGGCTCGGCCGGCCGGTGTACTCCCGGTGCAGGCGCTGCAGCTCGGCCGCGAACTCGGGGTCGTCGGCCGCCTTGCGGAACTCGGTGTCGAGCTCCTCGAGCGCGGCGATCAGCGCCTCGGGCACGAAGCGCCCGCCGTACTGGCCGAAGTACGGGCCGGAGACGTCGGCAAGCTTCACATCGGTCACGTCGGATCCCTTCAGGCCGGACGGACGGAGCGCAGCGACGGGTGCGAGCCCGCGGCGACGAGGTCGGCGACCGAGGCGCGCGGGGCGCCGTCGGTCACGAGCGCCTCGCCCACCAGGACGCAGTCGGCCCCGGCCCGGGCCATCTCCATCACGTCGTGCGGGCCACGGATGCCGGACTCCGCGATCTTGACCACGTCGTCCGGGATGTACTCGGCGAGGCTGCGGAACAGGCCGCGGTCCAGCTCGAGAGTCTTCAGGTTGCGGGCGTTGACGCCCACGACGCGCGCCCCGGCGTCGACGGCCCGGCGCACCTCCTCGAGGTTGTGCGTCTCCACGAGCGCGGTCATGCCGAGCGAGTGCACCCGCTCGACAAGCGACTCGAGCACCGTCTGCTCCAGGGCCGCCACGATGAGCAGGACCAGGTCGGCACCGTGCGCGCGCGCCTCCCACACCTGGTACGGCGTCACGACGAAGTCCTTGCGCAGCACCGGCACGTCCACGCGACCGCGCACCGCGTCCAGGTCCGCCAGCGAGCCGTTGAACCGGCGCTGCTCGGTGAGCACCGAGATCGCCGAGGCCCCGCCGGTCTCGTACTCGACCGCGAGCGCCGCCGGGTCGTCGATCTGCGCCAGCGAGCCCTTGCTGGGGCTCGAGCGCTTGACCTCGGCGATGACCGAGACGGCGTCCGCCTGCTTGAGGCGGCCGAGACCCTCGAGGGCCCCGGGCACCGCGTTGGCGCGCTCCTTGAGCGCGTCGAGAGGCACGCGTGCCTCACGCTCCGCGAGGTCCTCACGAACCCCCGCGACGATGTCCTCCAGGACCGACATGTAATGAGCCTCCCCGTGCCCTCGCTCTGCCCTCGGCATGCGGCCTCGTACGCCTGATCACGCCCTACGACTGCTGGGACGTGTGCCCCATGGCCATGGTAGGCGGATCCAGGGTGTGGTCCT
Organism: Promicromonospora sp. NPDC059942; assembly: GCF_042731755.1. Classification (NCBI taxonomy): domain Bacteria; kingdom Bacillati; phylum Actinomycetota; class Actinomycetes; order Micrococcales; family Promicromonosporaceae; genus Promicromonospora; species Promicromonospora sp. NPDC059942. The sequence goes on along the minus strand of NZ_JBHWLR010000001.1, from coordinate 549,519 downwards.
GACCACTCCCGGACCGTGAGACGACGGTCCGTCAGATCCCGGGCGGGCGCCGTCGGCGTCGTTCCCTGGAGATCGCCTGATCAGGGCCGGGATCAGAGCCAGGGGGTCAGGTACTGCTGCAGCCCCGGCAGGTTTCGTGCCACGAAGAACGTGAGCGCGACCCCGAGCGTGACCCAGCCCGCCGTGCTCGACAGGCCGCGGAACGGGCGTCCGCGGACCGCGGCCACGAGCCAGGCCAGCCAGACGACCACGACCACCGGGGCGGTGAGGGTCCACAGCGCGTTGGCGGACCAGGCGTCCGCCAGGTCGAGGTGCGCCAGGTCGTGGGTGGCGCGCAGCCCGCCGCACAGCGGGCAGGCCAGGCCGGTCAGCTCCAGCAGCGGGCAGAACCCGTACGAGCCGGCCACGTGCGGGTCGCGGAGCGCCACCAGGAGGGTGGCCGCGCCGACGGCCGCCCCGGCCAGGACCGGCGCCCGCAGTGCGGGCGCCGCCGGCCGGACGGCCGTCTCAGGAATTCGACCCACCCGCCAGGAATCGGACGACGACGAGCCCGATCACGACGGCGAGGAGGGCGAGGGACAGCCAGCCCAGCACGACGCCGGCCAGCGCCGTCCCCTCGTTGTTCGCGTCGCCGGCGCGGACGGCGCGGCGGCCCTGGTTGCCGACGATGATCGCCGGGATGCCCGTGAGGGCACCCAGGAGGAGCACGATCGACGCGATGCCCAGCACGAGCGACCAGACCCCCAGGTTGTTGCGGGGGTAGGCGGCGGACGGAGCGGCCATCTCCAGGGCGGTCATGGCACCGGTTACCGCTGGACCGTCTTCTGGCCCAGGCCCAGGTTGCGCAGGACCAGGCCGATGACGAGCGAGGCTCCGATGACGACGAAGCCGAGCACGAACAGGACCAGCCAGGCCGACCACGACTGGGCCACGATGACGCCCCACGAGGAGATCAGCACACCCAGCGTGATCCCGACCATCGTGACCCACGCGGCGACCGTGTGGCCGTGGTTGGTCGGCGGGACGCCCGGCGGGAGGTAGGCGATCTCAGGCTTGTTCTCGGTCATCGCAGGTTTGATGCCTTTCGTGTCGTGCGGTACGCGCCCAGCCTAACCGCTAGCGGCCGGGTCAGCGGCCCGTCGGGTCGTCGCCGCGGGACAGGGCGTCCCAGGCGTCGTGGGGGTCGATCTCGTCGTCGTCGGCCGGGGACTCCTCGGGGGCGGGGGCCGGGCCGGCGTCGACCGCGGGCGGGGCCGCGGCGTCGTCGGCCGGGGCCGTTCCCGAGGCAGTCCCGGTGGCCGATGCGGTGGCGGTTCCGGTGGCCGGGGCCTGGTCCGCGCGCTCGTGCCGGCCCGACGTCGCCGTCCAGCCGCGCGCCGCGACGGCGCCCCACACGGCGACGGCCACGGCGAGCACGCCCGTGGCGACCGCGGCCCACGGCCAGGCCGTCAGCACGACGGGCGACGTCAGCTCGGTGACGCCGCTGGAGGCGGACGCCGCGGCGGTGGCGGCGGGGGTCGGATCCTGGATGACGACGAGCGTGCTGCCGACGACGAGCACGCCGGCCGCGGCGGCGACCACGAGCGCCACGTACCGGGCCACGCGCCCGGTGAGCGCGCAGGCGATGCCCGCCGCCAGCAGCACGAGGGCGCCCGCCCCGACGCCCGGCGCGGCCGAGGTGCCGGACGCGGCGACCGCCACCTCGGGCTGCAGCGCCGTGGCCACCGTCGTGGTGATCCAGGTGGGCGAGCCCGTGCCGAACGTCAGCGCGCCCAGCACGAGCAGGGCGAGGACGGTGCGGGTGCGGGTCACCGGTCGCCTCCCGTGGTCGGCAGGGGCGTCGCGCGCAGCGGCGTCAGGCGCGACGCGAGCTGGATCGCGCGGACCGCCGCGGCGGCCTTGTTGCGCGACTCCGCGTACTCCAGCGCGGGGACCGAGTCGGCCACGATGCCGCCGCCGGCCTGCACGCTGGCGCGGCCGTCCGCGATGTACGCGGTGCGGATCGCGATCGCCATGTCCATGTTGCCACCGAAGTCGAAGTAGCCGCACACCCCGCCGTAGATGCCGCGCGAGGCGGGCTCCAGCTCGTCGATCAGCGCGATCGCCCGGGGCTTGGGCGCGCCGGAGAGGGTGCCGGCCGGGAACGTCGCCCGCAGCGCGTCGAGGGCGCCGAAGCCCGGCCGCAGCCGGCCCACGACGGTGGAGCACATGTGCATGATGTGGCTGAACCGCCGCACCTTCATGAACTCGACCACCTCGACGCTGGTGGGCTCGCAGACCTTGACCATGTCGTTGCGGGACAGGTCGACGAGCATGATGTGCTCGGCCCGCTCCTTGGGGTCGGCCAGGAGCTCCTCGCCGAGCTCGGCGTCCTCCTCGGGGTGGGCGCCGCGCGGCCGCGAGCCGGCGATCGGGTAGGTGGTGACGTGGCCGTCGTCCACCTTGACGAGCGTCTCCGGGCTGGAGCCCACGACGGCGAACTCGGCGCCGTCGGGCTTGGCCAGGTGGAAGTAGTACATGTACGGGCTCGGGTTGATCGTGCGCAGCGCCCGGTAGACGTCCAGGGGGTCGGCCGCGCAGTCCAGGTCCAGGCGCTGGGAGAGCACCACCTGGAACACCTCGCCGTCGCGGATGGCCTCCTTGCCCGCGAGCACCGCGTCCTCGAACTCCTCGCGCGTGGACCGGAACTCGAGCTGCGGCTCGGGCACGTCCTCGGCCACCACCGACGTGACGCGCGGCATGCCGGCCGCGAGCTGCGCCTGCATGGCGTCGAGCCGCGCGACGGCGTCCGCGTACGCCTCGTCGACGCGCTCGTCCGTGGCGTCCGCGTTGATCGCGTTGGCGACCAGCCAGACCGTGCCCTCCCGGTGGTCGACCACCGCGAGGTCGGTGGCCAGGCACAGGGCGAGCTCGGGCGCGCCCGTCTCGTCCGGGGCCGTCGCCGGGAGCGTGGGCTCCCAGTGCCGCACGACGTCCCAGCCCAGCACGCCGGCCAGGCCGCCGGTCAGCGGCGGCAGGTTCGCGACGCCGGGGGTGCGCAGGGCGGTGAGCGCCGCGTCGACCACGTCGACGACGTCGCCGCGCGTCGGGATGCCGACGGGCACGTCGCCGGTCCAGACGGCCTGGCCGCCGTCGCTGGTCAGGGTCGCGCGCGAGGCGACGCCGACGAACGACCAGCGGGCCCAGACGCCGGACTCGGCCGACTCCAGGATGAACGTGCCCGGGCGGCCCTGCGCCAGGGTCCGGTAGAGGCCGACGGGCGTGGCGTCGTCCGCCAGCAGGGGCCGGACCACGGGGATCACGCGACGGTCGGCGGCCATCCCCCGGAACTCGGGCAGGCTCGGCCAGGTGCGACCCCAGGGCAGGTCGGCGGGCGCGGTCGCCGCGCGGGCCTCGTGGGTGTCGGGCTGGCTGTCGAGCTGGGTCACCGGTTCTCCTCGTTCTCCTGGTCGCGCTCCTGCTGGTCGCGGTCGCCGACCACGGCGCCCAGGTCACCCCCGGCGACGAAGCACGTGCGCGCTCCCGTGTGGCACGCGGCGCCCACCTGGTCCACCTGGACCAGCAGCGCGTCGCCGTCGCAGTCGATGCTCACCGCCTTGACGTACTGGGCGTGGCCGGACGTGTCGCCCTTGCGCCAGTACTCCTCGCGGCTGCGGGACCAGAACGTCACCCGCCCCTGCGTGAGGGTGCGGCGCAGGGCCTCGTCGTCCATCCAGCCGACCATGAGCACCTCGCCCGTGTCGTGCTGCTGGACCACGGCGGCGACCAGGCCGGCGTCGTCGCGCTTGAGTCGGGCGGAGATCGTGGGGTCGAGAACTTCGGGCACCTGAGAATCCTGCCACGTCGTGGGCCGACGGCGATGTGATGTCCGCCGCCGGCCCCGATCCGTTACCGAAACCGCCCGGTGCTACCGGGTCTGGGCCACCCAGCTGTCGTACATCTGGGCGTAGATGCCGTGCGCCCCGACCAGCTCCCGGTGCGGGCCGACCTCGGCGACGTGGCCCTGGTCCACCACGACCACCAGGTCGGACGCCTCCGCGGTGGAGAGCCGGTGCGCGATGGTGATCGTGGACCGGCCCGCGGTCAGGGAGTCCAGGGCCCGCGCGATGCGCACCTCGGTCGCGGGGTCCACGGCCGACGTCGCCTCGTCGAGCACCAGCAGGTCCGGCTGCGCCAGGTAGGCGCGGGCGATCGCGACGAGCTGCCGCTCCCCCGCGGACAGCGCCTCGCCCCGCTGGCCCACCGCCGTCTCGAGCCCGTCGGGCAGGTCGGCCACCCAGTCGGCCAGGCCGAGCTCGGCGAAGGCGCGCTCGACCGCCGCGCGGTGCCCGGCGGCCGGCTCGTCGTCGTCCGCGCGGTCGTTCTCTGCGGCCGAGGGCGCCTCCAGGGGCGCCCGCAGGCCGTAGGCCGCGTTCTGGAGCACGGTGCCGTCGAAGAGGAAGCCCTCCTGCGGCACCAGCACGACGCGCTCGCGCAGCGAGGCGAAGCTCAGGTCGCGCAGGTCCGTGCCGTCGAGCTCCACGACGCCCGCCGTCGGGTCCATGAGCCGGGTGACGAGCTTGGCGACGGTCGTCTTGCCGGAGCCCGTCTGCCCGACCACGGCCACCTTGGTGCGCGGCGGCAGGTCCAGCGTCACGCCGTGCAGCACCTCGGGGCCGCCCGGGTAGGCGAACCGGACGTCGCGGAGCGTCACGTGCGCCGGCCCGCGCTCCTGGGTCACGGCGCCCGGCTTCTCGGCCACCTGCACCGGCGTGTCGATGACGGCGATGACCCGCCGCCAGCCGGCCACGGCGTTCTGCAGCTCGTTGAGGATCTCCGTGGCCATCTGGACCGGGCCGGTGAAGAGCTGCACCAGGAAGAGGAAGGCCACGAGCTGGCCCGCCGTCAGGCCGCCGCCCACGCCCAGCAGCGTGCCCACGACCACCACGACGGCCAGCACCAGGTTGGAGATGAGCACGCCCGACGAGAACGTCGCCGCGACCAGCACCTGGGACCGGGCCTGGGCGCTGCGCGTCGCCTCGACGGCGTCGCCGATCCGGCGGCCCGTGCGGTCGGCCACGCCGTAGGCGCGCACCGTCTCGGCGCCCACCACGGACTCGGAGATGGCACCCAGCATCGCGCCGACCCGCTCGCGTACCAGCGTGTACGCGCGGTTCACGTACTTCTGGCCGTACCGGATCACGAGGAACATCGGCACGAAGGCGATCCAGACCACGGCGGTCAGGATCGGCGAGTAGACCAGCATCAGCCCGGTCGCCACGAGCACCTGCAGCACGTTGACGAGCAGCATGATGCCGCCCCACTGCACGAACAGGGAGACCGTGTCGACGTCGTTGGTCACGCGCGAGACCAGGGCGCCGCGGCGCTCGGTGTTCTGCGTGAGGGTCGAGAGGTCGTGCACGTGCCGGAACGCCTTGACGCGCAGCGTCGCCAGCCCGGCCTCGGCCGAGCGGAACAGGCGCACGTTGACGAGCGCGGCGCACAGCGCGGCCAGCACGAGCGCCCCCGCCGCGAGGGACGCGAGCACCGCCACCTGGCCGACGTCGGGCCCGCCGTCGGCCAGGATGCCGACGTCGATCGTCTGCTGCACCGCGAGCGGCACCACCACGCGGCCCGCGGCCGCGAGGGACGCGAGCAGGAGCGTGACCCAGAGGCCGCGGGTGATCTCGGGGCTGATCTCGATGCCGCGGCGCAGGGTCGCGAACACGCCCAGGCTGCTGGCCGACTCGATGCGGGCGCCGTCGGCGTCGAGCAGGTCCTCGGGCACGTCGGTCACGTCGGGCTCGTCCGTCACCGCGGTCATCGGGCCACCTCCTCCAGCTCGTCGTCCAGCGTCCCGGCGGCCGCCTCGTCGGCGCGTTCCTGCTCGCGGCGCTCCGTCTCGGCCTCGTAGGCCGTGGCCAGCGCGCGGTAGCCGGGGTCGCGCTCCATCAGCTCGTCGTGCGTGCCGACGTCGACCACGCGGCCGCCGTCGACGTGGACCACGCGGTCCGCGAGCGCCACCGACGACATGCGGTAGGCGACCATGATCACGGTGGTGCCGGGGGCGGCGTCGCTCCCGGCCGCGTCGTCGGCCCGGTCGTCGGCCCGGTCGTCGGCCGCGGCGTCTGCTGCGTCGTCGGCCCGCGCGGCCAGGCCGCGCAGGATCTCCTGCTCCACGCGGGGGTCGACGGCGCTGGTCGCGTCGTCGAGCACGAGCAGGCGCGGGCCGCGCACCAGGGCACGGGCGATCGCGAGGCGCTGCCGCTGTCCGCCGGACAGGTTGGCGCCGCGCTCGCCCAGCGGTGCGTCGAGGCCGCCGGCCATCTCACGCACGGTCTCCTCCAGGCGGGCAAGCCGCAGGGCGTCCCACACCTCGTCGTCCGACGGCGCCCCGGGGGCACCCGCGTCGGCGAGCGTCACGTTGCCGCGCACGGTGTCCTCGAAGATGAAGGTGGACTGCGTGACGAGCGCGACGTGGGCGGGGATCTCGCCGTCGGCCAGGGTGCGGGCGTCGACGCCGTCGAGCAGCACCTGCCCCCGCGTCGGGTCGGAGAGGCGGGCCAGGAGGCTCACGAGGGTGGTCTTGCCGGCGCCCGTGGTGCCGACGACGGCGACCGTGGCGCCGGGCTCGACGTCGACGTCCACGCCGTCGAGCAGGGTGATCGAGCGGCCGACCGCCCCGCTGATCGCGGGGACGTCGACGCCGACGTCCGTCAGGCGCACCGCCAGGCCGGCCGAGCGGTCGGTCCGCGGCAGGCGGGTGTCGCCGTGGGCGAGGGCGCCGGTCGAGTCGGCGACAGCCGCGATGCGCTCGTAGCCGACCAGGGCGCGCGGCAGCTCGCCGAGCACCCAGCCGAACGCCTGCACGGGCACGGTCATCATGGTGAGCAGGTAGGCGGCCGTGACGAGGTCGCCCGGTTCGACGGCGCCCGTCGAGATGCGCCAGGTGCCGACGCCGAGCACCAGCAGGGTGCCGATCGAGGGCAGGGTCTGGATCACGGGGTCGAACAGCGAGCGGACGATGCCGACCCGCACGTTCGCGGCGCGCAGCTCCTGCGTGCGGGCGCCGAACCGGCTCTCCTCGCGGTCCTCGGTGCCGAGCGCCTTGACGAGCAGGGCGGCCTCGAAGCTCTCGTGCGCGACGTCGGCCACGTCGCCCCGCAGGCGCTGGGCCCGGGTCACGGCCGGGGACATGTGCCGCTGGTAGACGGCGTTGACGGCCACGGTGACGGGGATGACGGCGAGCGCCGCGAGGGCCAGCCACGGGTCGATCGACACGAGCAGCACCACGGAGACGCCGATCATGACGACGACGCCGAGCGCGAACGGCAGCGGGTTGAAGACGCCGGTGGCGGCCTCGGTGTCCGAGGTGGTGTGGTTCAGGAGCTGGCCGGCGGGGTGCGAGCGATGCCAGGAGCCGGGCAGCCGCAGGTACTGCCGGGTCAGGGTGGTGCGGTGGTCGGCCTGGATGCGGACGACCCCGTAGCCCGCCCAGATACGGCGCCCGGCGACGGACAGGGCGAGCGTGAGCGCGACGGCGCCGAGCACGAGCCCGGCGAGCCAGACCCGGTCACGGGCGGCCTCGTCGCCCGCGATGGCGGGGACGACGACGGAGTCGGTGGCCCAGCCGACCGCGCGGCTGACGCCGACGGTCAGGGCGCCGAAGATCCCGGAGGCGCCGACGGCGAGCAGGTAGATGCCGGGGTGCGAGCGCATCCCGCGCCACATGAGCGAGATCGACCGGCGCACACGAGAGCCCGTGAGGGCCATCGGAGTGGGTCGCGGGGCATCTGGGGGCACGGCAAGACCTCGCTTCGTGGGGGGACCGCACTATTTTCTCACGGCGCGGGAATCGATTCGACGGATTTACGCCCTGGGCGTCACCGACGCTATGACCTCAACGTAGGTCGAGGTCAAGGAAGTCCCGGGGGGACGTCCCGGCCGACGCCCCCGCCGGCGGGGGCTCAGCGGACGTCGAGGCCCGCCGCGCGCATCGCGTCCTTGACCTGGCCCACCGTCAGCGCGCCGAAGTGGAACACCGACGCCGCGAGGACGGCGTCCGCGCCCGCCCGGGCCGCCTCGACGAAGTGCTCCGGCGTCCCCGCGCCGCCCGAGGCGACCAGCGGCACGTGCACGCGCTCGCGCACGGCGTGCAGCATCTCCAGGTCGAACCCCGCGGTGGTGCCGTCGGCGTCCATCGAGTTGAGCAGGATCTCGCCCGCGCCCAGCTTCGCGGCGCGCTCGGCCCACTCCACGGCGTCGATCCCGGTGCCGCGCCGCCCGCCGTGCGTGGTGACCTCGTAGCCCGACGGCGTCGTGACGTCGCCGGTGACGCGGCGCGCGTCGACGCTCAGGGTCAGCACCTGGGAGCCGAACCGCTGCGCGATCTCGGAGATGAGCTCCGGGCGCGCGATGGCCGCGGTGTTCACGCCCACCTTGTCGGCGCCGGCCCGCAGCAGCCGGTCGACGTCGTCCGTGGAGCGCACGCCGCCGCCCACCGTGAGCGGCACGAAGACCTGCTCGGCCGTGCGCCGCACCACGTCGACCATGGTCTCGCGGTCGCCCGACGAGGCCGACACGTCCAGGAACGTGAGCTCGTCGGCGCCCTCGGCGTCGTAGCGGCCAGCGAGCTCGACCGGGTCCCCGGCGTCGCGCAGGTCGGCGAAGTTGACGCCCTTGACCACTCGGCCCGCGTCGACGTCCAGGCACGGGATCACTCGGATCGCGACGGACATCAGCCCTCCTTCTTCTTCGTGTCCTGCTGGTTCGTGTCCTCGTCGTCACCCGCGACGGCCTTGTGCGCGTCGAGGATGTCGACCACGTACACCATGGTCTCGCCGGCCAGCTCGCTGGCGGTGTTCGCGAACCCGCTGTCAGGCGGCACGACCAGCATCACCTGCGACCCGACGGTCTGCTCCAGGAGACCCTGGTCCCAGCCGTCGACGAGACGGCCGATGCCGATCTCGGCGGACTGGGGCGGGGTGCCCTCGGTCCAGGTCGTGTCGACGACCTTGCCGTCGCTCCAGCGGACGGCGGTGAACTCCACGGTCAGGATCTGGCCGGCCCGCACCTGCGGTCCGGTGCCGCGCAGCAGCGGGTGCACCACCAGGTCGGTCGGCGGCTTCACGCCCCGCGGGACGCGCACGGTCGGGGCGCCGAGGTCGTCGAGGCGCACCTGCGGCAGGTCCTTGCCCGGCGGCACGCCCTCCCTGCCGGCCGCGCGGGCCGGCAGCACGTCCACCACCAGCAGCACCGGGACGCCGTCCTGCTCCTCCATGAGCGCGAGGCGCGTGCCGACGCGGCGGCCCTCCAGCGCGGCGAAGAGGTGGTTGCCGAGCGACTTCTCGGTCATCGTGTACCCGGCGGGCGCGGTGCGGAACGTGTTCTGCAGCTCCGTGCCGTCGCGCCCGTCCTGGGCGTAGAGGTTCAGCAGCACCGGGTCGTCGCGCTCCAGCACGTCCCCCGTGCCGGGCCAGACCATGCGCGCGCCCGGCCGCAGCACCGTGAACGGCTGCTCGTACTCGAGCGTAGGCGGGGCGCCGCTCGCGCCCGTGACCTGCAGCGGCTGCTGGGAGGCCGACGACGTCGGGGCGGGGCCCACGTCCACCGGGAGCGAGGCCGGCGCGCACGCGGCCGTCACGGCCACCGTCGCCGCCGCCAGCGCACCGACGAGGACGCGTACCCAGGAACTCACCCGCAGAGTCTCCCATGCCGGGGCGGGAGTCCCGGAACCTCGGTCCCGGAACGAGCCGGTCCCGGAACGGCTCCGGCCCGGGGAAGGGCGGGGGGGGGGGTCCGGGGGGGGAAAAGGGGGGGGGAAGGCTTTCCCCTAGGCCCTCCCCCCCAGCTTTTTTTTTTCCCCCCCTTCCCCTCTCTACCCACACAA
>NZ_JBHWLR010000001.1:496849-539641 GCF_042731755.1 Promicromonospora sp. NPDC059942 | reverse complement strand
AGAAGGTGTTTTTGGGGGTGGGGAGGTGGGGAGAAGAGACAGGCCCGGGAAGGAGTCGGTCCGGGAACGGCTCCGCCCCGGGACCGGCCGGTCGGCCGGTCCCGGGCCGGACCCGGGGACGTCACATGCTCTCGATGAGCCGCTCCACGCGGTCGTCCACGCTCTTGAACGGGTCCTTGCACAGCACGGTGCGCTGCGCCTGGTCGTTCAGCTTGAGGTGCACCCAGTCGACCGTGTAGTCGCGCCGTGCCTCCTGTGCCGCGCGCACGAAGTCGCCGCGCAGCTTGGCCCGGGTGGTCTGCGGCGGCAGCGCCGTCGACTCGAAGACCTCCAGGTCGGTGGTGACCCGCTCGACCATGCCGCGCGCCGCGAGCAGGTTGTACAGGCCCTCGGTGCGCGAGATGTCGTGGTAGGCCAGGTCCAGCCGGGCGATGCGCGGGTCGTCGAGCCCGAGGTCGTGCTTCTCCTGGTAGCGCCGGATCAGCTTGAGCTTGATGACCCAGTCCAGCTCCCGGTCCACGAGCGACAGGTTCTCCGCCTGCAGCGCGCGCAGCCCGCGCTCCCACAGGTCGAGCACCTGCTTGACCACCGGGGTGACCTCGAGGTTGGCCTCCACCAGCTCACGGGCCCGCTCGTAGTACTCCGACTGGATCTCGATCGCCGTCATGGTCCGGCCGTTGGCCAGCGTGACCGCGTGCTTGCCGGTGCGGTCGTGGCTGATCTCCCGGATGGCCCGGATCGGGTTCTCCAGCGTGAGGTCACGCATGGGGACGCCCGCCTCGACCAGGCGCAGCACCAGGTCGGTGCTGCCCACCTTGAGCATCGTGGTGGGCTCCGCCATCGACGAGTCGCCCACGATGACGTGCAGCCTGCGGTACAGCTCGGCGTCCGCGTGCGGCTCGTCCCGCGTGTTGATGATCGGCCGCGACCGGGTCGTGGCGCTGGAGACGGCCTCCCAGATGTGGTCGGCGCGCTGCGAGAGGCAGAACACGGCGCCGCGCGGCGTCGAGAGCACCTTGCCCGCCCCGACCAGGATCTGGCGGGTGATGAGGAACGGCACGAGCACGTCGGACAGGCGCGAGAAGTCGCCCGACCGCCGCACCAGGTAGTTCTCGTGGCACCCGTAGGAGTTGCCCGCCGAGTCGGTGTTGTTCTTGAACAGGTGGATGCGTCCTGGCAGGTCCTCGTGCTCCAGACGCTGCTGCGCGTCGGCCACGAGGCCCTCCAGGATGCGTTCGCCGCCCCGGTCGTACGAGACGAGCTGGCGCACGTCGTCGCACTCCGCCGTCGCGTACTCCGGGTGCGAGCCGACGTCGAGGTAGAGGCGGGAGCCGTTCCTCAGGAAGACGTTGGAGGAACGGCCCCACGCCACCACCTTCCGGAACAGGTAGCGGGCGACCTCGTCAGCCGACAGGCCACGCCCGTCGTCGGCCGCACAGGTGACCCCGTACTCGGTCTCGAGACCGAAGATCCTGCGGTCCATGGATTCCCCTCCCTGTTCGCGGAACCTGGTGCTATCTGTCGGCGCCGGGTGTGGTGCCGGAGGCGTCCGGCCCCTCGTCCGGCTTCTCCTGGGTCGGGGAGTCCTCGGCGGGCTCGTCGGCCGGCTGTTCGGCGGGTGTCTCCGGCGGGACCGTGTCCGGCGTGCCCAGGCCCGGCGTCGCCGCCCCGACCGCGACGTCGCCGGCCGGCGGGAGGTCGTCGGCGGGAGCCTCGCCCGACGGCGTCGACGCGCCCTCGGCCAGCAGGTCGGCCAGGACCTGCCGGTTCAGCCGGCGGAAGGCCCGGCGCGGGCGGTCCCGCTCCAGGACCGCCACCTCGAGCTGGGCCGCCTCGATCGTGCGCGGCGTCGAACCGTCGCCCGAGCCGAGCGCCGCCACGGCGAGCCGCAGCGCCTCCCCCAGCGAGAGGTCGGCGCGCCAGCCCTCCTTGACCCGCCGGCCCAGCTGCTCGGCCTGCCCGCCCATGACGACGAAGCCGTGCTCGTCGGCCACGGTGCCGTCGTAGGTCAGCCGGTAGATCTGGTCGTCCGCGGCCTGGGCGCCCACCTCGGCGACGACGATCTCCACCTCGAGCGGCTTGGACTCGGTGATGAAGACCGTGCCGAGCGTCTGCGCGTACGCGTTCGCGAGGCCGCGCGCCGTCACGTCGGAACGGTCGTAGGAGTACCCGCGCATGTCGGCGTACCGCACGCCGGCGACCCGCAGGTTCTCGAACTCGTTGTACTTGCCCACGGCCGCGAACGCGATGCGGTCGTAGATCTCCGAGATCTTGTGCAGCGCCCGCGAGGGGTTCTCCGTGGCGAAGGCGATCCCGCCCTCGTACGCGAGCACGACCACGGACCGGCCGCGGGCGATGCCCTTCCGGGCGAAGTCCGCCCGGTCCTTCATCAGCTGCTCGGGCGAGACGTAGAACGGCATGTTCATGCGATCGACCCCCTCTCGCGGCGCTGCGCCACGATCTGCTCGGCCACGCGGGAGATCTCCGCGTCCTCGATGCGCTGGTAGCCGTCCACGGTCACGGTGGCGACGACCGGGAAGATGCCGCGCACCGTGTCCGGCCCGCCGGTCGCCGAGTCGTCGTCGGCCGCGTCGTACAGCGCCTCGACGGCGACCTGGACCGCGGCGTCCGCGTCCAGGCCCCGGCGCCACAGCTTCTTCAGCGCACCGCGCGCGAAGAGCGAGCCGGAGCCCACGCCGTGGTGCTCGTGCTCCTCGTACCGGCCGCCGGTGGCGTCGTAGCTGAAGATCCGGCCCGTGTCCTTGTCCAGGTCGTAGCCCGCGAACAGGGGCACGACCGCCAGCCCCTGCATCGCCATGGGCAGGTTGCCGCGCAGCATCGTGGCCAGGCGGTTCGCCTTGCCCGTGAGCGACAGCAGCGAGCCCTCGATCTTCTCGTAGTGCTCCAGCTCGAGCTGGAACAGCCGGACCAGCTCCAGCCCGATGCCCGCCGAGCCGGCGATGCCGACCGCCGAGTACTCGTCGGCCGGGAACACCTTCTCGATGGTGCGGCTGGCGATCATCGGGCCGGCCGTGGCGCGCCGGTCACCCGCCAGCAGGACGCCGCCGTCGAAGGTCAGCGCCACGATCGTGGTGGCGTGCGGGGACAGGGTCGCCGGGTCGGTCATGCCCGCGGGCAGGGTCCGGTTCCCGGGCAGGCGGTCGGGGGCGTGCTCGGCCAGGAAGTCCACGAAGGACGACGATCCCGGACGCAGGAAGGCGTCCGGGAGTCGTCCTGCGGTGCGGTCTGCGTTCAGGTTCACTGCCCACCCTTCTGGACGAATCCACGCACGAACGACTCGGCGTTGGTCTCCAGCACCTCGTCGATCTCCTCGAGCAGGGCGTCGACCTCGTCGTCGTCCTTCTGCGCTGCCGCAGCGGCGGGCGCCGGCGTCTCGGCGTCGTCGTCGGGAGTGCGGTCCTCGTGTGACGGGTTGATTCTTTCCTGACCGGCCATGATCGCCTCCTGGTGATTCTCTGACGTAGTGCTGGTCTTGAAGCCTAGGCCCTGAGGCTTGGTGTTGACCCTAGAGACTGACCCTAGGCGGTGACACCGACACGAAGGGTCATCTTCGCCCGGAGAGTCCGGCGAGCAACGCCGCCGCGTCCGGGCTCGCGTCCAGCAGCGCGCCGATGTGGCGCCGCGTCCCGCGGGTCGGGTCGAGCATCGGCACCCGCTGCAGCGCCTGCGCGCCGTCGACGTCGAAGATCACCGAGTCCCAGCTCGCGGCGGAGATCTGGCTGCCGTAGCGCGCCATCACCTCGCCCCGGAAGTAGGCACGGGTGTCCGTCGGCGGGTGCTGCACCGCGCGCGCCACGCTCTCCTCGTCGACGATCCGGTCCACCGCGCCCTTGGCGAGCAGCCGGTGGTAGATGCCGCGCTCGGGGCGCACGTCCGACCACTGCAGGTCCATCGCGTGCAGCCGCGGGTGGTCCCACTCCAGGTTGTCGCGCGAGCGCAGGCGCTCCAGCAGCCGCAGCTTGGCGACCCACTCCACCTCGCGCGCGCACCCGGCCAGGTCGGTGCCCAGCCGCTCGACCAGGGACGCCCAGCGGTCGAGCACCGCGTCCGACTCCGGGTCCGTGCCGAGCACCTTGAGCGAGCGCCGGACGACGTCGACCACCTCGCCCTGGATCTGCAGGGCCGTCATGGTGCGGCCGTCCGTGAGCTCGAGCGCGGCGGTCAGGTCGAGGTCGCGCGAGACCTTCTGCACGTCGCTCACGGGCGACGCCAGCCGCAGGGCGCCCAGCTCGCCGCGCGCGTCCACCCCGGCGTCCGCCAGCTCGTCCAGGTGCTCCAGCACCCACAGGACCAGCGACGTCGTGCCGGTCTTGAGGTAGGTGGGCACCTCCATCAGGTTGGCGTCCCCGAGGATCAGGTGCAGGCGGCGCCACCGCTGCCGGTCGGCGTGCGGCTCGTCGCGCGTGTTGACGATCGGGCGGCGCAGCGTCGTCTCCAGGCCGATCTCGGCCTCGATGTAGTCGGCGCGCTGCGAGATCTGGAAGCCGGCCGTACCGCTCGTGGCGCCCAGGCCCACCCGGCCGGAGCCGGTGAACACCTGGCGCGTGACGAGGAACGAGGTGATGAGCTCGGCCAGCGTGGTGAACGGCAGCGCGCGGTCCACGAGGTAGTTCTCGTGGGTGCCGTAGCTGGCGCCCTTGCCGTCCACGTTGTTCTTGTAGAGCACCACCTCGCTCCCGGGGAAGCCGGCGAGCTCCCGCAGGGCGGCGAGCATGACCCGCTCGCCGGCGACGTCCCAGCGCACGATGTCCTCGGGCGTCATGACCTCGGGCGAGGAGTACTCGGGGTGGGCGTGGTCCACGTAGAGCCGCGCGCCGTTCGTGAGGATCACGTTGGCGGCGCTCGGGTCGTCGTACTCGTCGGCGGCCGGCCGCTCGACCTCCTGGGTCGAGCCCGCCCGGCGCCGGCCACGGCCCGGCAGGCCGGGCTCCACGACGGGCACCTGGCCCGTGACGGGTCCGGACGGCGCGGGCCGCGCGGGATCGTCGGTCAGCATCGACGGCTGCGCCGAGGCGCGGTCGAGGTGGAACCCGCGCGCGTCCTGCAGCGGGTCCTCGTCGTCGTAGTCCCAGCGGGCCTTGCCACCCGAACCCTCGGCGCGGGTGGAGATGGCCCGGTAGGTGGTCACCACCTGGCTCGACAGCAGCATGGGGTTGGCCAGGGGCCGGCCAGGCTGCAGCACTCCGTACTCGGTCTCGATGCCCATCACACGACGCACGCTCACGTCCACCACCCTATGCCGGAGTAGTCCCGATGGTCGGGCAGGTCCGCGCCCGGTCGACGGACGCGGACCTGCCCGGTTGTGGTCAGAGGTACTGGCCGGTGTTCTGGACGGTGTCGATGGTGCGGGGCGTGGCGCCCTCGCCCTTCTTCTGGACGATGGTGCGGATGAAGACGATGCGCTCGCCCTTCTTGCCGCTGATGCGCGCCCAGTCGTCGGGGTTGGTCGTGTTCGGGAGGTCCTCGTTCTCCTTGAACTCGTCGACGCACGCGGTCAGCAGGTGCTCCACGCGGATGCCCTTCTGACCGGAGGCCAGGAAGTCCTTGATCGCGTTCTTCTTGGCCCGGTCCACCACGTTCTGGATCATGGCGCCCGAGTTGAAGTCCTTGAAGAACAGGGTCTCCTTGTCGCCGGAGGCGTAGGTGACCTCCAGGAACTGGTTCTCCTCGTCCTCGGAGTACATGCGCTCCACGACCGAGGTGATCATGCCGTCCAGCGCCTCGGAGACGTTGCCGCCGTACTCGGCCAGGTCGTCCGCGTGGATCGGCAGCTCCTTGGTGAGGTACTTGCCGAAGACCTCCTTGGCACCCTCGGCGTCGGGCCGCTCGATCTTGATCTTCACGTCGAGGCGCCCCGGGCGCAGGATGGCCGGGTCGATCATGTCCTCACGGTTGGAGGCGCCGATGACGATGACGTTGTCGAGCCGCTCCACGCCGTCGATCTCGGCGAGGAGCTGCGGCACGATGGTGGTCTCCACGTCGGAGGAGAGGCCGGTGCCGCGGGTGCGGAACAGCGACTCCATCTCGTCGAAGAAGACGACGACCGGCATGCCCTGGCTGGCCTTCTCCCGCGCCCGGGCGAAGATCAGCCGGATGTGCCGCTCGGTCTCGCCGACGTACTTGTTGAGCAGCTCCGGACCCTTGACGTTCAGGAAGAAGCTCTTCACCTCAGGGTTGCCCCCGTTGGCGCGCGCCACCATCCCGGCCAGGGAGTGGGCCACGGCCTTGGCGATGAGCGTCTTGCCGCAGCCGGGCGGGCCGTACAGGAGCACACCCTTGGGCGGACGCAGCCCGTGCTCCCGGAACAGGTCGGGGTGCGCGAACGGCAGCTCCACCGCGTCCCGGATGGCCTCGATCTGCGGCCCGAGGCCGCCGATGTCCTCGTACTCGATGTCCGGGACCTCTTCGAGGACCAGCTCCTCGACCTCGGACTTGGGCACGATCTCGAACACGAAGCCGCTGCGCGTGTCGACCGTGAGCGAGTCACCGACCCGGAGCGGGACGTCCATCACCGAGCCGGCGAGGCGCACCACGCGCTCCTCGTCCGCCCGGCCCACCACGAGCACGCGGTCGCCGCCCAGCATCTCCTTGACGGTCACCAGCTCGCCGGTGCGCTCGTAGTCGCCCGCGCCGACGACGGTCATGGCCTCGTTGAGCTTGACCTCCTGGCCGGGACTCAGCCGGGTCACGTCCAGGCTGGGGCTCGCGGAGACATGCATCTTGCGGCCGGCGGAGGAGATGTCCACCGAGCCGTCGGCATGAGCCCCCAGGAACACGGCGTAGGTGCCCGGCGGCTTGGCCAGGTCGTCGAGCTGTTTCTTCAGCTCGACGATCTGATCACGCGCCGCACGGAGTGCCTCCGCGAGGCGCTCGTTCTTTGCTGAGAGGAGGGCAATCTGGCGCTCGTAGTCGCGGCTTGGCAAAGGCTCGTGCTCGGGATGGTTGTATCCTGACGTGTTCTCGGTCATGACATCCCCTCTCGTAGTGCCCGAGAGGCGACCATATGACGCAATCGCCTCCGAGAACAGCACTCTAAGCACAGTCACTGACACACCGGGAGTAAGAACACCCGTTTGAGACGTCCGGGGTACCCGATCGTTACAGGCCGTTCACGCAGACGGGGTGTTCCCCGCCTCGGGCGCAACTCCTAGGTCACGTCGGACCTTTCGGACCTTCTTGTCCGATATGGCCCGCTCCCCCAGCTCCTCGGGCGACCACTCGGCCTCGGCCGTCACGGGGTACGCACCCTTGGCAGGACGCCGTTTCCGCAGGGGCGCGACCACCCCGTCGGCCAGCCGGCGGGCCGTGATGAGGAAGCCGGTGTGCCCGATCATCCGGTGCTCGGGACGGACCGCGAGGCCCTCGAGGTGCCACCCCCGGACCATGGTCTCGAAGGCTGCCGGCTCGCCGAACCGGCCGTCGGAACGGAGATCTTCTGCTGTGCGCGAAAGCTGGGTCGTGGTGGCCACATAGCAGACAAGGACCCCGCCGGGCGCGAGCGCGGTCGCGACGGCGTCGACGTTCTCCCACGGCGCGAGCATGTCCAGGACCACGCGGTCGACGGTGCCGGGCTCGGCCACCTCGGGCAGCACGTCGGCGAGGTCGCCCACGGACAGGTTCCACGCGGGGTGCGGGCCGCCGAAGAAGGTCTCGACGTTGCCCTGGGCGATCGCGGCGAAGTCCTCGCGCCGCTCGATCGAGTGCACGTTCCCGGCGTCGCCGACGGCGCGCAGCAGGGACATCGTCAGCGCACCGGACCCGACGCCGGCCTCGACCACCCGGGCACCCGGGTAGATGTCGGCCATGGCGATGATCTGCCCGGCGTCCTTCGGGTAGACGACGGCGGCGCCGCGCGGCATCGACAGCACGTAGTCGGCCAGCAGCGGGCGCAGCGCGAGGTACTCGACCTCGGCCGTGTTCACGACCACCGAGCCCTCCGGCTGCCCGATGATCTGCTCGTGCTTGAAGTAGCCCCTGTGCGTGTGGAAGGTGCCGCCCGGCTGCAGGGTGATGGTGTGCAGGCGGCCCTTGGGGTCGGTCAGCTGGACCTTGTCGCCCACGCGGAACGGGCCGCGGCGCAGCTCGGCGCCGGTGGCGGTCGGGGCATCGGTGGGTGTGGTCACGACCGACCAGTCTAGGTGCCCCGGACTGCCCGGGCGACGTCGGCGAGGTCGAGCACGCCCGTGACCCGGTCCCCGTCGACCACCGGGACCAGCCGGGCGCCGCCCGACCGCGTGGCCAGGTGGTTGAGCAGGTCCGTCCCCGACGTCGCGGGGTGGACGGCGCTGCCCTGCACGAACGGGACCGCCACGGCGTCCACCTGGGTCACGGACCGGGCGGCGGCCGGCACCGCGGCGACGGCGTCGTCGTCGAGCACCGCGACCGGGAGGCCGCCGTGCCCCACGACGACCAGGCGGTACGACTCCGCCCCCGGGACGCCCGCGGCGGCCGCCGCCGTCCGGGCGGACAGCGCCTCGGCGAGCGTGGAGCCGAGCGAGACCGAGAGCGCGGGGACCGCGAGCCCGCTCGCGGACAGCGCCGCGACGGCCTCGCGCCGGCGGCCGTTGGTGATCGCCGCACCGGCGCCCGCCCAGAGGAACGCGCCGATCAGCGCCGACCAGAGCACAGTGGTGAGGTTGGGCGTGGTGCCCTGCGCGAACGGCACCACCAGGGCCCACAGCAGCACGCCGACGGCGACGACGCGCCCCACCCAGCCGGCCGCGATCGTGCCCGTCGAGCGCTTGCCCGTGACGGCCCAGACCAGCGACTCGAGGATCTGGCCGCCGTCCAGCGGCAGGCCCGGGAGCAGGTTGAACACGCCGACGAAGGCGTTGGAGACCGCGCCCGCGAACAGCAGGAGCGTGGGCACGTCCTGCACCGACGACGCCTGGAAGGCGACCCAGAAGCCGGCGGCGAGGACCAGGTTGGTCAGGGGCCCCACGACGGCCACCAGGAAGCCGTCGAGCGGCTTGCCGAGGCCGCCGGTGTACGCGGTGTGCCCGCCCCAGATCGTGATCGCCAGCTCGGTCACGTTCTGGCCGCGCGCCCGGGCGACCAGGGCGTGCGCGGCCTCGTGCAGGAACACCGAGCCGAACAGGAGCAGCACGAACACGAACGCGACGAGGTAGGCGCCCGCCCCGAGGTGCGGCGCACGCAGCTGCACGTTCGGCACGAACAGGATGGTCAGGACGAGGGCCGCGAGGAACCAGGAGCGCGTGATGATCACGGGCGCGCCGGCGACGCGGCCGATCACGATCCCCTTCGAGCGCTGCGGGTCGGGTGCGGGCGTGGAGGCGGGCTCCGAGGTGGTCACTGGTCAAACCTAACCGGCCGCCCGGCACGCGGGTGACGGCACGCTGTGGACAACTACCGGGGGATGTCAGTGCCCGCCCCTAGGGTTGGGGCCATGACGACGACGGAGCTGACCCAGGGGCTGGAGCAGGACGCGGCGACGGAGGCGGCCGACGCCGCGCCGGCCGTGCGCGCGCCCTCGCGACCGCCGGCCCTGTCCCCGTCGCGCGCCAACGACTTCATGCAGTGCCCGCTGCTGTTCCGGTTCCGCACGGTGGACCGGCTGCCGGAGCCGCCGTCGGCCGCCGCCGCGCGCGGCACGCTCGTGCACGCGGTGCTGGAGCGGCTGTACGACGCCCCGCTGGGCGAGCGGACCCTGGCCGCGGCGCACGACCTGCTGCCCGGCGAGTGGGACCGGCTGCTGGAGGCCGACGACCGGTACACGACGCTGTTCACCGACGGGGTCGGCCCGGACGGCCAGGACCGCGCGGGCTGGCTCGCCGGGGCGGGCTCCCTGCTGGGCACGTACTTCACGCTGGAGAACCCGAACCGGCTGGAACCGGCCGAGCGGGAGCTCCTGGTGGAGTCGCAGCTCGACGGCGGGCCGCTGCTGCGCGGCATCGTGGACCGGCTGGACGTGGCGCCCGACGGCGCGCTGCGCGTGGTCGACTACAAGACGGGGAAGTCGCCGCGGCCCGGCTACGAGACGTCGGCGGTGTTCCAGATGCGCTTCTACGGGCTGGTGCTGTGGCGCGAGCGCGGGGTGCTGCCCAAGATGCTGCAGCTCGTGTACCTGGGCGACGGCCAGGTGCTGCGTGGCGAGCCGACGACCGAGCACCTGGAGCACACGGAGCAGAAGATCCGCGCGATCTGGTCGGGCATCGAGGAGTCCGCCCGCACGGGCGAGTGGAAGCCCCGCCGGTCCAAGCTGTGCGGCTGGTGCGCCCACCAGGCGATGTGCCCCGAGTTCGGGGGCACGCCGCCGGAGATCCCGGAGGGCGCCGTCGCGCTGCGGCTCGGCATCACGGGCTGACGCACGGCCCGCCGGGTCGGCCAGGGCCTGCCCGGTTCAGCTCGGGTGAGCCCAGCTGAGCCCGGGTGGGCCCGCTCAGCCGGGCAGGTCCCCGGCGCCGAGCAGGTCGACGACCTCGCCCGACGCGATCCGGCCGAGCAGGTCGAGGTCGACCTGCTTGAGGGACGCGGCCCGGCTCAGCCCTGGACGCGGCGGCACCGGCACCTCGGCGGGCACGCCGAGGGTGCGGGCACCCGACGCGAGCGCGGAGGTGATGCCGGGGCCGGAGTCCTCGATCGCCACGCAGTCCTCGGCCCGCACGCCGAACAGGCCGGCAGCCACCAGGTACGGCTCGGGGTGCGGCTTGCCGTGCGTCACCTCGTCGCCCGTGACCAGGTGGGCGAAGGTGCCCGCGGGGGCGCCGTCGGCCACGACCTGGGCCTGGCTGCGGTAGGACATGGTCACGATGGCGCACGGCACGTCGGCGGCGCGCAGGTCCTCCAGCAGCTCCAGGACGCCCGCGCGCCACGGCACGGCCTCGCGCAGCTGCTCGTTGACGCGGGCCACGAGCCAGGCCACGATCTCGGCCGGCTCCAGCGGGACGCCGGCGTCGTGCAGCATGCCGCCCGTGGTGAGCAGCGCCTGGCCGACGGCGCCGAGCGCGTCCTCGTGCGTCCACGTGGCCCCGTGCGCGACGACGATCTCGTGCTCGGCGCGCATCCAGTAGGCCTCGGAGTCGACGAGGGTGCCGTCCATGTCGAACAGGACGGCGGCGGGCAGGGCAGACGATTCGCGGGGCACCGACACATGCTAGGTGCCGAGATGGAACGGCCGGTAACGGGCGAGGAACGCCCAGGCGGGTGCCGGCCGGGCGGGTGCCGGCCGGGCCCGGGTCGGCCGCGAACCACCGGATGCCGGACGATAGCGCCATGACGCACACCGCCGCCTCCGGCATCGCCGCCTTCACCTTCGAGATGGGCGTGCTCAAGCGCCTGCGCCGCTCAGGCTGGTGGCAGGTCGGGGTGCGCGACCCGGAGTCCGTGGCCGAGCACAGCCTGCGCGTCGCGCAGCTCGCCGCCCTGCTGGCGGCCGAGGAGGGCGCCGATCCGGCGCGCGCCGCCTACCTCGCACTGTGGCACGACTCGCAGGAGACCCGCATCACGGACCTGCCGCACACGGCCCGGCCGTACCTCACCAAGCCGGACAACGTCGCGGTCACCCGGGACCAGGTCGCCCCGCTGCCGGACGCCGCCGCGGCCACCGTTCTGGGCGCGGTCACCGAGTTCGAGGCGCAGGAGACACCGGAGGCCCGGTGCGCCCGCGACGCGGACAAGCTGGAGTGCCTCGTCCAGGCCGTGGAGTACCGGCACGGCGGCCAGGACGGCGTGCAGGAGTGGATCGACTCGTCCTACGCGGCGCTCGTCACCGATGCCGCGAAGCGGGTGGCGGACGCCGCGCTCACGCAGTCCCCGATGAGCTGGCGCGGCTGAGCACGCGGGCCGAGGCCGGCCGGGACGGTCAGTCCGCGAGCAGCTCCTCGGCCCGCTCCTCCTGGCCGGCGTCGAGGTCGGTCTTGTCGAACGCGGCGACGGCCTTGTCGAACGTGCGGTTCACGCGCGGCTCGATCTCGACGACGCTCGCCGGGGTGACAATCGCCCGCTCGTACTCCGCGATCCAGGCGTCCATGTGCGCCACGTAGGCGTCCCGGGCCGCATCGAGCCTGCCGCCGTCGGACAGCGGTACCGCCTGGGCGTCCTCCTTGGCGGACAGGACGCCGGACCGGGCCTCCTCGGCGAGGTCGGGCACGTCGGTCATGAGCGCCGCGGCGAGCTCTTCCTTCTTGTCGACGTCGGACGTGGCCTCGATCTCGTCGAACCGTCCGCTGACCTCGTCGATGTAGTCACGCATCGTGGACTCGCTGTGCTCCACGGCGTCGAGCAGCACGTCAGCGGGCTCGCTGGTGCGCTCGGCCTGGGACCAGGCGATGCCGCTGCCGGCGCCGGCGACGACGAGCGCACCGACGGCGGAGAGCAGGACCCGGTGATTTCGCAGGTTGAGCATTAGTTCATCGTCACCCGGGCGTGGGGCGTTCCGCGCGCTGACGAGTGTGATCCGCGACGGAACTAACGGGCATATCACCTGATATCGCCCTAGATCCGCTTCACCAGAGCGGATCCGCATAGATGTCCGGACCGTCGGCGTCGGGGTAGACGAAGAACGTGTCGGCGTCCGCCGCGACGCCACGAGCCTCGAACAGTTCCCCGCCGTCGTCCTCGATCCGGTAGGTCCCCTCACCCTCGGGACCGTAGTACGAGAGCTCGAAGGCGGACCACGTGCAGTCCTCGACGGAGGTGACGACCTCGACCATGAACCCCACGGCGTCCACCGACGCGCCGACCTCGACCACCTTCTGCTCGAAGAACGGCTCGCCCCAACCGGGCGCCTGGTCCCCGGCGTCCGTGTACTCGTAGAGCCGCCCCACGGTCGGGTTCTCCATCGAGTAGGAGATCAGCAGACGGTCGTCGGAGCCCTGTTCCGGCAGGTTGAACGCTGCCGCCGCGCGGGCCGGGCCGCAGTCCAGGTCGGCCAGGGCCAGGCCGGTGACCGCCACCGCCGGGCCGTCGCTGCCGAGCGTCACGTTCCACCTGTTCGACAGCCCGACGTCCTGGCCGAACGGCGCGTGGACCGGGACGGCCGCCGACCAGAGGTGCTCCAGCTCCTCGGAGAAGGCGGCCTCGTCGTAGTCCGCACTCCGGTACGCCGCGGCCGACCCGCCGTCCAGCTCGTCGAGCAGCAGGATGCCCGGTCCCGGGGGCTGGGGCGCGAGCGGCTCGACGAGCGACCAGATGCCGGGATCGGACGGCTCCGGCTCGTCGGCCGCGTCCTCCCCCGACGGCTCGTCCCCCGCGCCGTCCGGCCCGGAGCCCGCCCCAGCCGTGTCGTCCGGTTCCGCGACCGCCGTGTCGTCCGGCGTCGGCGTACCAGCCTCCGTCGCACGCTCGCTCTCGATCACCGCCTGGATGTCGGCCTCGCGTCGCGCCATGATCTCAGCCGTGGCCCAGTCCCAGCCGAGCCCCACGATCGCGGTGACAGCGATCAGCAGGACCCCGACGAGCACCCTCCGCATTGTCGCGCTGGGTGAGCCGCCCGACGACTCCGGGTCGACGGACCGCACCGTGGTGTCGAACGCGCTCGCCAGGCGCTGCCAGACCGAACGACGTCCCTGCTCCACCGCGGCCCCCAAGATTCACCCGCCCGACGAACGGCACCAGCCATGATCGTGCCGACGTCCACGCCGGCGCAAGGGCCCGGCCAGGCCCGTGCGCTGGGAGAACGCCCCGATCGCGCGAACCACCGGGAAGCGGGCGGCCCCCTGGGCGCACCCACCAAGCAACCACCAAGCACCCACCACGCGTCCGCCGCGCGCGTCGCGTCGTCCTGCGCGATGCTGGCCCTCGATCGACGGTTTCGGCCGCCGAGTCCCGGCAGCGACCGAAGGGAAGACAGACCGTGTTCGGACCCGATTTCTTCGAGCGGCTCTCGCAGCGCATGTACTACGACCTCGACGGTCACCCGATCACCCAGGACCAGTGGTCGGTGCTGCGGCTCGGCGCCGGGGCCGCGCACATCGCCCGCGACCACCTCGGGATCTACCACGTGTCGACCGTGTGGACGGGGATCGACACCGCCGCGCCCCTTGAGGACGACGACGACCACACGCCGCTCATCTACGAGACGATGGTCTTCGTCGAACGGCTCGACCCGGACGGCGTGCTCTCCGAGGACGAGCGCCTCGACTGCACGGAGCAGTACGCCGAGATGCACGCCACGCGCGAGGACGCGCTGGCCGGGCACCGGCGCGCAACGGCGCTGGTGCGCGAGTGGATCACGAAGGGTCGCCCGGAGCTCTGAGGTAAGCAGCTCTGAGGTAAGCAGCTCTGACGACGACGCAGGGGGAGCCATGATCCAGACCAGCACGCCTTCTCTGACCGCCCTCTTCACCGGGCGGCGTGCCGCACGCCGCGCCGTCCACGGCCCCCCGGCCTACGGTGAACCGATGCATGGAACCACCCCGCGGGACCTCGGTCCCGCGGGTGCGCGAGCACTGCTGGCCGAGGTCTTCGAGCCCAGCACCGACCGGCTGGCCCACTCGCTCGGGGTCGGCCGGCGGGCCGAGCACGTCGCCCGCGTGCTGGGCCGGTCCGACCTGCTGGTGTCCGCGGCGTACCTGCACGACATCGGCTACGCGGCCGCGGCCCGCGACACCGGGCTGCACCAGCTCGACGGCGCCCGCTACCTGCGCCGCCTGGGCGCGCCGGACGAGCTGACGAGCCTCGTCGCGCACCACACGTCGGCCCTGGTCGAGGCCGGCGAGCGCCACCTCGACGCGCACCTGCGGGGCGAGTTCCCGGTGCCGACGGACAGCGACCTGCTGGACCTGCTCACCTACTGCGACATGACCACCTCGGCCCAGGGCCGGCCCGTCACCGTCGACGAGCGGCTGACCTGCATCTACGACCGCTACGCCCCGGGCCACCTCGTGTCGCGCAGCATCCACCGCGCGGAGCCGCAGCTGCGGCGGCTCGTGTCCGCCGTCGACGAGCGCCTCCGGCGCGGCTGAGGTCCGGCCCGAGCGGGACCGCCCGGCGAACCGCTCAGGTCAGGAACGGCTCGGCGCGCGACAGGTCCACCGCGTGTTCGATGCGCAGCCGCATCGACGGGTGGATCTCCAGCTCGCCGAGCCGGTCCACCGGCTGCCACACCACCTCGCTGGACTCGTGCGAGGTCCGGACGGCGCCGCCGGTGACCGTGGCGCGCATGCAGATGGAGAACTGCGCGCGGACCTCGCCGTCCGAGTAGACGATCACGTGCCGCGGGTCGGTGTAGATGCCCACCAGGCCCGTGATCCGCACGCGGTAGCCGGTCTCCTCCTCGGTCTCCCGGACGCCGGCCTGCCGCACGGTCTCCCCCGGGTCGATGCCGCCGCCCGGCAGCGCCCAGAGGTCGTTGTCGGTGCGGTGGATGAGCAGCAGGCGCCCGCCGTCGTCGCGCACGGCCACCGTGACCGAGGGCACCACCGAGTTCACCGCCGGCGCGGCCGGGTCGTCGAAGTAGTCGAGCCGCGTCATCACGACACCTCGTCCGGGTCCTCCGTCCGCGGCCAGACCGTCAACGGCGTCGCGGCGTTCCAGACCCGCTCGAAGCCCGCCTGGTAGGCGGGCGCCATCGACGCCTCGGGACCGTCCTTGAGGTGCAGCAGCGGGTTCGCGCCCGCGGGCGAGCCCCACACGTGCGTGTTGACCAGCAGGTCGTCGTCGAACCGGAAGGTCGTGGCGTACAGCGTGCTGTCGTGCAGCCGCACCTCGACGCCCGGCGTGCCGAGCGCGGGGGCCAGGTAGGCCAGCACGAGGGCGATGCGCCCGGCGAGGCCCGTGCCGCCCTCCTCCGCGGTGCGCACGGTGACGGCGCTGCCCTCCGGGTCGCCCAGCAGCAGGCGCACCTGCACGCCCCGCGCCGCCATGGTGACGATCTCGGTGGTCAGGTCCAGGGTCTGGTCCGGCAGGAACGTCGCCGCGAACGCGTGCAGCTCGAAGCGCTGCTCCACGCCGGCGAGGAAGGCCCGCCAGGTCCCGGACGGCACCGCGCGCCGCGCCGGGTAGACGCCGACGATCTCCTGCGCGGCGGCCTCCGCCCGGTCGACGTCGCCCCACAGCGCCGCGACGTCACAGCCCAGCGCCTCGGAGACCGCGACGCGATGGCGCGGGTGCGGCGTGCGCCCCTGAGCCACCCAGCGTTCCACGGTCTTCGGGTCGACGCCGACGGCGGCCGCGAGCCGGACCTGGCTCAGTCCGGCCTGGCTCATCGCCGCGACCAGTCGTTGGTTTCTCACGTGTCATCTCACCCCCTCAGGGACGTATCTATCACCGAAACGTCCCGGGCGCTGCCGATGGCACGTCCCATGTGCCCGGCGCACAGTGGTATCAGCTAGTCCACCTGTCCGACCCGTGTCCCGGAGAGCCTCGTGAACCCCATTGCCTCGCAGTCGGTCACAGAACGTCTTGGCGATGTCATCGACCTGCTGCGGCATGTCCGCGCGGACTGGATCGAGGTCCTGACGGTCACGCCCGAGCGCGTGTGCCTGCAGCCCTGGCACCTGGACGACGGCGAGAGCATCGCGCGGGCGCTGGGCCTGGAGCACGCCATCGACCAGCGGATGATGAACCCCGGCTACACGCTGTGGTCCGGCGAGTGGCGCGGCGTCGAGGTGCAGGTCCGCGGCGCGCTGCGGGCCGGCGTGCCGGTCTTCTGAGCGGGCTGCCCCGGCGCCGACACGCCGCCACGCAGCGGATTCGCCCGTCCGCGAACGCGGCCGTGCCCCTGGTCACGTCGGGCGCCGCACACCCTAGGGTGGGGGGATGACCGACGCGCATCACGAGCAGCCGGAGCAGGCCTCGCCTCGCCAGACCGTGCTCCTCGCTGCCTTCGAAGGTTGGAACGACGCGGGGAGCGCCGCCACGACGGCGCTCACGCACCTGGCCGAGGTGTGGGGCGCCGAGAAGGTGACCGAGCTCGACCCCGAGGAGTTCCACGACTTCCAGGTCAACCGCCCGTACATCTCGCTGGACGACGACGGGAAACGCTCCATCACCTGGCCCACGACCACGATCTCGGTGGCACAGGTGGGCGAGCGCAAGGTCGTGCTGGTGCACGGCGTCGAGCCGTCGATGCGCTGGCGCAAGTACTGCGAGGAGCTGCTGCGCGTGGCGGACGAGCTGGGGGTCCGCACCGTGATCACGCTCGGCGCGCTCCTGGCGGACGTCCCGCACACCCGGCCCATCCCGATGACCGCCACCTCGGACAGCGTGGGCCTGCAGTCCGTGCTGGACATCGAGGCCAACACCTACCAGGGCCCCACGGGGATCGTCGGGGTGCTGCAGCACGAGGCCGCGGAGCGCAACCTGCAGTCCGTCAGCCTGTGGGCCGCCGTGCCGCACTACGTGGCCAACCCGCCGTCGCCCAAGGCGACGCTCGCGATCCTCACGCGCGTGGAGGAGATCCTGGGCGAGACGGTCCCGATGGGCGAGCTGCCCGACGACGCCGCGGCCTGGCAGCACGGCGTGGACGAGCTGGCGTCGGAGGACTCGGAGATCTCCGAGTACGTGGCCCAGCTCGAGGAGGCAAAGGACACCGCCGAGCTCCCCGAGGCGTCCGGGGACGCCATCGCGCGCGAGTTCGAGCGCTACCTGCGCCGGCGCGACGGCGGCGGCAAGGACAGCGGGCCCGAACGGCTCTGAGCCGGGTTCCGGAACATCGCAACAAGCACAGAGGCCTGAGCCCCCGCGGGGTTCAGGCCTCTGACGTGTTGTCCGGCGTGACGATCACGCGCGGCTGGAGATGGGCTCGATCCGCACACCTGCGTCCGGCCCGTGGAAGCCCACCCATGTCTCGAGACACCGTGCGGCGTCCTCGACGCGGTCGTAGACCGGTGCGTATCCCGGTCCGTTACGTACCACTCGGTATCGCGTGCTGCACCTGGGCGCCGTCGTGACGGTGACCCGGGTCTCACCCGTGAAGTCTTCCTCGTACTCCGTCATGCTCCCCATCCTGCCCCGGGTTAAATGCAAACGGAAGCAGGGGCCAAAACTAACCTGTCGGGCGCCTGGCGCGGTTCTGGCCTACCTGGTCAGAACCGGCCCGGAATCGGGTGCCCGAGGGGTCAAAGACGCACTCCGAGCAGGGCGTTTACCGTCCGGGCGATGACCCCGGGGGCGCCCTCCTCGTCGGCGGAGGTGTCTCGCGACGGGTCCAGGGAACGCTCAGCCCACGCGTCGACGGCGGCCAGCGCGGCCGGTGCGTCGAGGTCGTCCGCCAGTGCCGCACGGACCGCGGACAGGGTCGAGTCGGCCGACGGACCGCCGTTGCCTGAGACCGCGTCGCGCCACCGGACGAGCCGCGCCTCGCCCGCCGGCAGCGACGTCTCGTCCCACTCCCACTCGGTGCGGTAGTGGTGGGCCAGGAGCGCGAGGCGGATCGCCATCGGGTCGTGCCCCTCGTCCCGCAGCCGGGAGACCAGCACCAGGTTGCCCAGCGACTTGCTCATCTTCTCGCCCTGGTAGGCGACCAGGCCGGCGTGGACGTGCGTGCGGGCGCCGGCCGGCTCGCCGTCACCGGTGGCCGGACACAGCACGCGCAGGTGCGACGTCGACATCTCGTGGTGCGGGAACAGCAGGTCCGAGCCGCCGCCCTGCACGTCGAACCGCTCCCCCGCGGCCACGTCGAGCCCGTCGCGCGCGATCACCGCGCACTCGATGTGCCAGCCCGGGCGGCCGGTGCCGAGCGGGCCGCCGTCCCACGCGGGCTCGCCCGGGCGCTCGCGCCGCCAGAGCAGCGGGTCCAGCGGGTCCTTCTTGCCCTCCCGGTCCGGATCCCCGCCGCGCTCCGCGAACGTGGCCAGCGCCTGCTCGCGGTCGAGGTGCGCGACCGCGCCGAAGCGCGGGTCGGCGGTGAGGTCCGCGTAGACGTCGCCCAGCTCCGGCGTCGACCCGCCGGCGCCCGGCTCCAGCGACACGCGGTACGCGGCGCCCGACTCCAGCATGGTCGCCACGGCGCGGGCGACGTCCGGGGCCGACTCCACGGCGCCCGTCCACGTCGCGGGCGGGATCACGCCCAGCGCCGTCATGTCCTCGCGGAACAGCGCGATCTGCGAGGCCGCGAGCTCGCGCCAGTCCATGCCGGTCGCCTCGGCGCGCTCCAGCAGCGGGTCGTCGACGTCTGTCACGTTCGACGCGTAGGTGACGTCCTTGCCGGCGTCGCGCCAGGCGCGCACCAGCAGGTCGAAGGTCACGTAGGTGTTCGCGTGCCCGATGTGGGTGGCGTCGTACGGCGTGATGCCGCACGCGTACAGCCGGGCCTGCGGGCCCGGCGCCGCCTCCACGAGCTCACCCGTCGACGAGTCGTGGACCCGCACCGGGGCGGGCGCGGGAGAGCCGGGGAGCAGCGGGACTTGGGGTGTGGGCCAGGCGTGCACGCGACCAACGATAACCGCAGGCTGTGACACTCCCGGACCATGTCAGGGCCCCGGTGCGTGTGTTCTACGCGACGCCGCCCTGCGCGTCGATCGTGCCCGACAGCAGCAGGTACACGACCACGGCGGCGAGCACGAGCCGGTAGTACACGAACGGCTTGTAGGAGTAGTTGCCGATGATCTTGAGGAACCCGATGATCACCGCGTAGCCCACGCCGAACGCGACGACCGTCGCCAGCAGGATGGCGCCCCAGCCGGGCGACCCGGCCGGCAGCGGCTCGCCGAGCGTCTTGACGAGCTGGTAGAAGCCCGAGCCGAGCACGGCCGGGATCGCCAGCAGGAACGAGTAGTCCGCCGCCGCCTTGCGGGTGAAGCCCATGGCCAGGCCGGCCGTGATCGTGCCGCCCGAGCGGGACACGCCCGGCACCAGCGCGAGGGCCTGGGCGAACCCGAAGCCGATGGCGCTGCGGCCGGTCAGCGACGCCAGCTCGCGCTCGCGACGGCCGAAGATGTCGGCCAGGAGCAGCAGGATCGCGAAGAACGCCAGGGTGAAGACGGTGATCCACAGGTTGCGCAGCGTCGTCTCGATGTAGTCCTGGAACAGCAGACCCAGCACCACGATCGGGACCGAGCCGAAGATGATGTACCAGCCCATCGCGGCGTCCGGGTTGGCGATCACGCCGGGGCGGCTGTGCCGCACGTCGACGGAGCCGGGGCGCGGCCCCAGGCCCGCGCGGGCACGCCAGCCCTTGCCGTAGGCGCCCGTCAGGGCCTTGAACCAGGCGACAAGGATGACGCCGATCTTCTTGCGGTAGTAGATGATCACCGCGGCCTCGGTGCCGATCTGCGTGATCGCCGTGAAGGCCGCGCCAGGATCGCTCGACCCGATCAGCTCACCGACGATCCGCAGGTGCGCCGACGACGAGATCGGGAGGAACTCGGTCAGGCCCTGGACGAGGCCCAGAAGGATGGCTTCCCACGCAGTCACGGGCCGTGACACTACCCCACGGCGCGCCTCCTGACGCACCCGCGTCAGCCGCGGGTAGCCTGCCGCACATGGAACGACGCCGGGTGGGCAGGTCGGGCCTGCGGGTCTCGGAGCTCGGGCTCGGCACCATGACATGGGGCCGCGACACCGACGAGATCGACGCGGCCGAGCAGGTACGGGACTTCCTCGACGCCGGCGGCACCCTCGTGGACACCGCGGCCAGCTACGCCGACGGCGACTCCGAGCGCGTGATCGGCACGCTCCTGTCCGGCAAGGTCGCGCGCAGCGAGCTGGTGCTGGCCACCAAGGCGGGCATCCGGTCGGAGACGCGCCCCGGCGGTGGGCCCGGCCGCGTCGTGGACGCCTCCCGCGGCGCCCTGCTCGACAGCCTCGACGAGTCGCTGGTGCGGATGGGCACCGACCACGTGGACCTGTTCCTCGTGGCCTGCCCCGACCCGAACACGTCGCTGGAGGAGACCTGCAACGCGCTGCGGATCGCGGTGACCAGCGGGCGCGCCCGGTACGTGGGCCTGAGCAACCACCCCGGCTGGGCGACGGCGCGCGTGGCGACGCTGCTGGAGCCCGACGTCGGCCTGGCCGCCGTGGAGCTCGAGTACTCGCTGCTGCAGCGCGGCGTCGAGCGCGACGTCGTCCCCGCCGCCGACGCCCTGGGCGCCGGGCTGCTGGCCTGGTCGCCCCTCGGGCGCGGCGTGCTCACCGGCAAGTACCGGCGCGCCATCCCCGCCGACTCCCGGGCCGCCGGGGCGCTGGCGGGCTTCGTCCAGTCGTACCTGGAGGGGCCGGCGTCCGCCGTCGTCGAGGCCGTGGCGACCGCGGCCGAGGGGCTGGGCCGCGCCGCCGGGGAGGTGGCGCTCGCCTGGCTCCTGGAGCGCGAGGGCATCGCGTCGGCGATCGTGGGCGCGCGGACGCCCACCCAGCTCCGTTCGTCGCTGGCGGCCGTGACCCTCGAGCTGCCGTACGAGGTGCACGCCGCGCTCGACGACGTCTCCGCCCCGGAGATCGGCTACCCGGAGCGCTGGTGACCGTTCGCCCGCCAGGACGTGAGCCCGGGCCTGAGTTCGTTCCAGGTCAGCGCTGCTGCGCAGGCTGGGGCTGGTCCTCCGACTCCTCGACCTCGCCCAGGTCGTCGTCGAAGTCGAGGTCCTCGAGGTCATCCAGGTCCTCGTCCGACTCGTCGTCCTCGTCGTCGTCGTCCTCGTCCACCTCGTCGGCCAGGTAGAACGGCGTCACCTCGCCGAACACCGTGGCCAGGGAGTCCTCGTACACCTCGTAGGCGTCGGCGAGCACGTCGTAGGCGTCGTCGACGGCAGGGTCGTCGTCACTCCGGCGAGTGGCGACCGCGTGGTGGTGGGCCTCGAGTGCGGCTACGAGGCGGTCGAGCGCGGCACGCGGTTCAACGGTCATGCCTTGAAGGTAGCGCCCCATGGGCCACAATGGGCAGACGAAATTCATTGCTGTCACCGGTCTGCAATCAAACCGGCATAAACTGACCTCACCCGCGACCCGAGGACGGTGCATCAGATGGCGAGAGACGGCTCCGTGTTCCGCAAGAACAGTCAGTACGAGTACCGCGTCGTGACCTTCGAGCCGGACACCTCGGTGCCGGACGCCCGCAAGGTGCTCACCGACGAAGCCGAGTACGGCCGTTGGGAACTGGCCCGGACCCTTCTCTACATCGGCGGCAGACGCAAGGTCTGGCTCCGCCGCAAGATCATCAAGGTCTCCTCGACCCTCTGACCCCCGTGTCAGACGTACGGGTCACCCGGGTGACCCGTACGTCTGACACGTGCGCGCGCGTAGGGGCGTGCGCGCGCGTGGGCGCGGGCGAGCGCCCGCCCGGCCGCGTCAGCAGGAGGCGAGCAGGCGGTCCAGCACCCGCGTGCCGAACTTCAGGGCGTCGGTGGGCACGCGCTCGTCCACGCCGTGGAACATGCCGGCGAAGTCGAGGTCGTTCGTGAGCTGCAGGGGCGCGAAGCCGTAGCCGGTGATGCCCAGGCGGTGCAGCGACTTGTTGTCCGTGCCGCCCGAGAGCGTGTACGGCAGCACCTTCGCGCCCGGGTCCTCGGCGTCGATCGCGGCGACCATCGCGTCGACCAGCGACCCGCCGAACGGCACCTCCAGCGCCGTGTCCAGGTGGATGGGCTCGATCCGGACGTTCGGCCCCGCCAGCTCGCGCAGCGTCGCCATCCCGGCCTCCTCGTGGCCCGGCAGGAGGCGCACGTCCACGGTCGCCTCGGCGCGGCCCGGGATCACGTTCGCCTTGTACCCGGAGGCGAGCTGGGTCGGGTTGGACGTGTTGCGCACCGTGGCGCCCACGAACTTCGCCACCGGGCCGAGCGCCGCCACCAGGGCGTCGATCGTGGCCGGGTCCTCGTAGTCCACCGGCAGGCCGGTCAGGTCGCCGACGCCGCGCAGCAGCGCGTCCACGGTCGGGGTGATCGTGGTGGGCCAGGCGTGCTGCCCGATCCGCGCGACGGCGGCGGCGAGCTCGGTGACCGCGTTCTCCTCGTTGACCTGCGAGCCGTGCCCGGCCCGGCCGTCGGCGATCAGCCGCAGCCAGGCGATGCCCTTCTCCGCCGTCTGCAGCAGGTAGGCGCGCTTGCCGCCCACCTCGACCGAGTAGCCGCCCACCTCGGAGATCGCCTCGGTGGCGCCCTCGAACAGGTCGGGGCGATGGTCCACGGCCCACCGGGCGCCGTACACGCCGCCCGCCTCCTCGTCGGCGAAGAACGCGACCACGACGTCGCGCGCGGGCTTGCGGCCCTCCCGCACCATCTGCCGCACGACGGCCAGGATCATGGCGTCCATGTCCTTCATGTCGACGGCGCCACGGCCCCACAGGAGTCCGTCGGTGAGCTCTGCGCCGAAGGGATCCACGCTCCAGTCGTCCTTCGCGGCGGGCACCACGTCGAGGTGCCCGTGCAGCACCAGCGCGGGCCGGCTGCGGTCCTGCCCCTCCAGCCGGACGACGACGGACGCCCGCCCGGGGCTGGACTCGAACAGCTCGGGCTCCAGGCCGACCTCGTGCAGCAGCTCCATGACGTACTCGGCCGCGGCGCGCTCCCCCGGGCCCTCGTTGTCGCCGTAGTTCGACGTGTCGAACCGGATCAGCTCCTGGCAGATCCGGATGACCTCGTCGGCGGCGGTGGGCACGGGCGCGGCGGTGGGAACAGTCTCAGTCACAGGGCCACGGTAACCGGCCGCACGAGGCGGCCGGTCCACCGTGGCCCGGTGTCTCACACCTCAGACCAGGCCGCGGCGCTCCAGCAGCGGCGTGATCTCGGCGGCGCGTCCCCGCAGGTCCTCGAACGAGGCCAACGGGTCCTGCGAGCCGCCGCGGGCGAGCAGCTTGCGCCGGAACGCCTCGCCGTTCTCCCGGGTCAGCCCGCCGTTCTCGGCGTACCACTGCACGGTGTCCGCGTCGAGCACCTCGGACCAGATGTACGAGTAGTACCCGGCCGAGTACCCGCCCCCGAAGATGTGGTTGAAGTAGGTGCTCCGGTACCGCGGCGGCACGGACGCGAAGTCCACGCCGGCCGCGGCGAGCGCCGCCGCCTCGAAGGGCAGCACGTCGTCGACCGACGTCGGCACCTGCTCCGGCGTGAGCTGGTGCCACGCCTGGTCGAGCAGCGCGGCGGCGAGGTACTCGGTGGTCGAGAAGCCCTCGCCCCAGACCCGGGAGGCGAGCATGGTGTCGACCCACTCGGCGGGCATCGGCTCGCCCGTGGTGTGGTGGACGGCGAACGACTTCAGGATCCGCGGCTCCCACGACCACATCTCGTTGACCTGCGAGGGGTACTCGACGAAGTCGCGCGGCACGGAGGTGCCGGACTGCGACGGGTAGCGGACGTCGCTGAGCAGGCCGTGCAGCGCGTGCCCGAACTCGTGGAACAGCGTGGTCACCTCGTCCCACACGAGCAGCGTGGGCTCGCCCGCCGGCGGCTTGACGATGTTCAGGTTGTTGACCACCACGGGCTTCCCGCCCAGCAGGTCGCTCTGGACGACGAGGCTGTCCATCCAGGCGCCGCCCCGCTTGGACTCACGCGTGTAGAGGTCGGCGAGGAACAGGCCCAGGCCCGTGTCGGGCTCCCCCGGCTCGACCGAGTCGAACACCTCGAACACCCGCACGTCCGGGTGGTAGCCCGGCAGGTCGGCGCGCTCGGTGAAGGAGAGCCCGAACAGCAGGCCGGCAGCCTGGAACACGCCGTCGTGCAGCACGCGCCCGAGCTCGAGGTAGGGGCGCAGGGCGGCGTCGTCCAGGTTGAAGCGCTCCTTGCGCACGGCCTCGTTGAGGTAGGACCAGTCGGCGGCGGCCACGCCGTCCGCGCCGTCGCTGCCCGACGGCGCCCCGCTCACCTTCGCGAGCTCGCCCGCCTCGCGCCGTGCGTTGGCGACGGCGGCGGGCGCGAGGCGCCCGAGCATCTCGTTGACCGCCGCCGTGGTGCCCGCGGTCGCGTCCGCGGCGATGTAGGCCGCGTGGTGCTCGTAGCCGAGGAGCTGCGCGTGGTCGGCCCGCAGCCGGGCGAGCTCCAGCAGCACCTCGCGGGTGTCGGTCTCGCCGCCCGTGGCGCCGCGCGCCATGGAGGCGGCCTGCACGCGCTCGCGGGTGGCCGGGTTCTCCAGCGAGGCCAGCACGTTCTGGTGCGTGAAGAGCTGCATCTCCAGGAGCCAGCCGTCCTGGCCGCGGGCCTCGGCGGCGGCCCGGGCGCCCGCCCGGGCGTCGGCGGAGAGGCCGGCGAGGTCGGCCTCGTCCGTCACGAGCACGCTCGCCTCGTTGGCGCCGGCCAGGAGCTTGCGCCCGAAGCTCGCCTCCAGCGACGTGATGCGCGCGTTGAGGTCGCGCAGCGTGTCCTGGTCCTGCGGCGACAGCTCGATGCCGGAGCGCTGGAACCGCGTCAGGAGCTTCTCGAGCAGGTAGGCGGTGTCGGGCTCCAGGTCGAGGTCGCCCGCTTCGGCGGCGTCGGCCAGGGTGCGCACGCGCGCGTGGAGGCGCGCGTCCATGTTGATCGCGTCCTGGTGGGCGGCGAACTGGGGCGCGAGCCGCTCCTGGACGTCCTCCAGGCCGGGGGTCGAGTCCGAGGGGAGCTGGTTGTAGTACGCCCGGGCCGCCCGGCCCAGGAGCTGCCCGGCGCGTTCCAGCGCCTCCAGCGTGTTCTCGACCGTGGCGGGTTCCGGGTTGGTGGCGATCGCCTCGACCTCGGCGCGGTGGGCGGCCATGCCGGCCAGGATCGCCGGCTCGTAGTGCTCCTCGCGGATCGCGGCGAAGTCGGGCAGGCCGTACGGCAGCGTGGACGGGGCGGCGAACGGGTTGGCCGGGTCCAGCTCCGCGGGCGCGGTGGTCTCATGGGTCGAGGTCATGGGGAACATCCTCGCCCATCGGTCGCCTCGCGGACGCGCCCTTTCCGTGCGGGCGCAGCGGTTAGGGTCGTGGGCGTGGATCCGCTCCGGCTCGTCGGCACCTGGGACTTCCGGCGGGAGATCGAGCACGCCGACGGCGCCGCGTACACCGCGGCCGGCGAGGCCGTGTTCTCCCCGGAGGAGGACGGCCGCGTGCGCTGGGCGGAGCACGGCACCCTGCGCTGGGCCGGGGGCAGCACGCCGGTGTCGCGCACGCTGTTCCTGGTCCGGGACGGCTCGGGCAACTCCGGCGGGAACAAGCCGGCCGCAGGGCCCGGGACGGTGTGGCACGTCACCTTCGAGGACGGCCGCGACTTCCACCCGTGGACCGCGGGCGCCGTCGAGCACCTGTGCGGCCGGGACCTGTACGAGGGCGGCCTGGCGGTACCCGCCGTCCGCACCCCGGAGTGGGAACTGACCTGGCACGTGACAGGCCCGGAAAAGGACTACGTACTGCACACCCGCTACACGCCTCGTTGAGTGCGGGGTATTTGTCGGCCGACGGCCTGCGAGCCGACAAATACCCCGCACTCAGCGGAGGGTCAGGGCAGGACGGCCGGGTTGTTCGCGTGGGTGAGGGTCTCCCAGGCCACGAACAGGTTGTTGGTGCCCGCCGGGCGCGTGGACTCCGTCAGGGCCTGGGTGTTGCTCATCGCGAACCCCTGCCGGTTGTGCAGGGCGTTGAACCCGACCTCGGTGACCGGGCCGAGGCCCAGGTTCACCGACCCGCCGCAGAGCCAGGACGGCACCGCGGTGCCCCGCTGGTAGGTCGAGTGGAACCCGAGCGCGTGCCGCAGGCGCTCCCCCACCTGCGGGTACAGGTCGTCACCCTGGATCGCGGCGGTCTCCGCGACGTGCGAGATCGCCGAGATGCCGTAGCCGGTGTGCGTGAAGTCCCGGCAGGTCTCCTGCGACAGGCCGTTGACCAGCGTGCGCTGGTTGTGCCAGTAGGAGAAGATCTGGTCCGGCGTGTCCCGGCCGGAGCCGGGCACGGTGCGCGGCACCGACCCGTCGGAGGTCAGGTAGATGAACGCGGGCACCCGCACCAGGAACCGCTGCCGTGCCGAGGCGTAGGCGGTGCGGTCGTCG
Source organism: Promicromonospora sp. NPDC059942 (assembly GCF_042731755.1). Lineage (NCBI taxonomy): Bacteria > Bacillati > Actinomycetota > Actinomycetes > Micrococcales > Promicromonosporaceae > Promicromonospora > Promicromonospora sp. NPDC059942. Next base: position 512,797 of record NZ_JBHWLR010000001.1, on the reverse strand, counting down.
AGGAAGATCGAGATGCCGACGGCCGCCTCCATCATCGACAGCTCCCAGTTGCCGTTGCTGTTGGACCCGTTGATCACCTCGGGCAGGTAGACGTTGCGCAGCATCGTCTCGAACCGGTCGACGTCGGCCGCGGCCCAGCCCGCGCCCGTGTACCGGATGATCTCCGCGGCCCGCGGCCACACCGACCCGGCCCACGCCGTCTGCAGCGGCGCGTTGGAGTTGGTGTGGTCCCGGATCACCGGCGACCAGGCGTTCATGATCGAGATCGCCTTGTTCGCGTACCGCGTGTCCCGGGTGACCGACCAGGCCAGGGCGTGGGTGTACGCCGCGATCGCGTCCTCCCGCTCGTCGGTGCAGCCGTAGTTCGGGTTGGAGTACGACCCGCACTCGACCACGGCCCGCGGGTGCGGCGTGTAGGACAGCGACGCGTACCGGCTGCCCATCATCGAGTCGTAGGCGCTGCGCCACGGCTGGGCACCGGCCTGCACCTGCTGCCGGATGTAGTCGAGCTGCGGCGCGCTGACGTGCACGCCCGGGTGCGTGAACGCCGCGGGCACGTCGGCCGGAGCGGCCGCCGGGGCGGCACCGGGAGCGGCGTCGGCCCCGGCGTCCGGCACCGCGTCCGGGAGGGCGGGCGCCTGCTGCCCGACGGCGGCGCGCGGCCCGGGCGCGGCACTCGCCGCGCCCGCGGCGGCCGCGGGCAGGGCGAGCCCCACGGCGACCGCGAGCACGACCAGGGTTCGGGTCCTGCCGTTGCGGATCCTCATCAGAAGCCTCCCGTGATGCGCGTGAACTCGAACCCGGGCTGGTCGCGGTTGACCGACCAGAACGCCAGCCGGGTCAGGCCGTTGTTGCGCGCGTAGTCACGGATCTGCGTCCAGGCCGCGGTGGTGGTGATCTCGCCCTGGTCGGAGCTCCCGTTCATGCCCGAGATGCCCATGTGGGCGTACGCCTGGGCGTCCGTCCAGCCGCGGGCCGACTTGAGCTGGTTCTTCAGCCCCTCGGACGCGTTGATCGTGTCCTGCGCGATGTTCGAGGAGCCGAAGTTGAACGGCATGATCGTGTAGTTGTCGATCGGGACGCCGAGCTGCGCGGCCCGGTTGATCAGCCGGGTGCCGGCACCCTCGGGGCCGCCGCGGCCCGTGCCGATCGTGACGGCGATCTTCACGTTCGGGTTGTTCTGCTTGACGATGGTCAGACCCTGCAGGATGCGGTCCTGCACCGTGTAGTTCTCGAACTCGTCGGAGTTCTCGATGTCGAAGTCGACGACGTTCGGCTGGTGCGCGTTGATGACCTGCTGCACCGCGCCGGCGTACGCGGCGGGCGTCGAGCAGTTGGGGCCGAGCTTGTTGCCGGACCAGCCGCCGAACGAGATCTGCACCTGGCCGCCCGCGGCCTTGATCGCGTTGATGGTCTGCTGGTCGACGCCGCCGGTCAGCGGTCGGCTGCCGTCCCACGCGGGGTTGCAGCCCCCGGACGAGAGGATGAACGCCATGGTGAACGCCCGCACGCCCGTCTGGCTCATCACCGACGTGGCGCTCGGCGGGTTGCCCCAGCCCAGGTACAGGTAGGGCGCGCCCGGCATCTTCGCCGGGTTGGGCTCGGGGTTGCCGCCGCCGGACGGCAGCGTCCAGCGCTGGTTGGCGCCCGCGAAGCAGTCCCAGAGCTGCAGCGGCGTGCCGTCCGCGGAGCTCGGGCCGGTCGCGTCGAGGCACTTGCCGAGCGCGCGCAGCGTGCCGTCCGCGCCGGCGGTCCAGGTCTGCGCGGCGCTGCCGTTGCAGTCCCAGAGCTGGATGCGGGTCCCGTTGGCGGTGCTCGCGTCCGCGACGTCGAGGCACTTGCCGAGCGCGCGGACCGTGCCGTCGGTGCGCACGTCCCAGCTCTGCGCGTTCGTGCCGTTGCAGCCGTAGAGCTGGATCTGCGTGCCGTTCACGGAGCTCGCCGCCGCGACGTCGACGCACTTGCCGCCGTACCCGGTGATCGCCCCGGTCGCGGCCTGCGCGGGCGGGGCGCCCCCGCCGAGCGTGAGCACGGCGGCGAGCGCCAGGGTCAGTGTCGCGAGGCCGCCGAGACCACGCCATAGAAGAGCATGGCGCCGTTGACGTGCTTGCATGGTCGTCCTCCTCATGAACTTTCAAGCCTGTAAGTGAGGAGAACGTACGACTTCTTTGCCACCCGCAACATTGGGGCTAACCCGTACAGGCACCACACAGGTTCGGCTGCCGGACGACGAAGGGCACCGGCTCGCAGGGTGCGAACCGGTGCCCGACGACTGCGGGGCGGGGTGTCAGAACCCCGCCGTGATCCGCGTGAACTCGAGGTCCTGCTGGGCGATGCCGCTGCAGCTGGACGTCACGCCGCCGCCCTCGCAGCCCCGGTCCCGGTTGACCGCCCAGTACGCGAACCGGGACAGGCCGTTGGCGTTCGCCCAGTCCCGGATCTCGGTCCACTGCGCGGGCGTGGTGGTCTCGCCGACGTCGGACAGGCCGTTCATGCCGGAGATCCCGGAGTACGAGTACGCCTCGGCGTCGGACCAGCCGTGCGCCGCCTTGAGCTGGTCCTTCAGGCCCTGGGCCGCGCTGATCGTGTCGGCCACCATGTCGGAGCCGCCGAAGTCGAACGTCATGATCGTGTAGTTGTCGATCGGCGTGCCCAGCTCAGCGGCGCGCGTGATGAGGCGCGAGCCGGCGCCGCCCGGGCCGGTCGTCGTGGTCGGGATCGTCACCACGGCCTTGACGCCGGGGTTGTTCTGCTTGACGATCGCGATCCCCTGCAGGATCCGGTCCTGGACGGCGTAGTCCTCGTACTCGTCGGTGTTCTCGATGTCGAAGTCCACGACGTCGGGCCCGTGCGCGTCGATGACCTGCTGCACCGCCCCCGCGAAGGCCTCCGGGCTGGAGCAGTTCGGGCCCAGCTTGTTGCCCGAGTAGCCCCCGAAGGAGATCTGCACCTGGCCGCCCGCGGCCTGGATGGCGTCGATCGTCTGCTCGTCGACGCCGCCGGTCAGCGGACGCTGCCCGTCCCACGCCGGCGTGCAGCCGCCGGACGACAGCAGGAACGCCATGGTGAACGCCGAGACCCCGGTCTCGCTCATCACCGAGATGGCGCTCTGCGGGTCGCCCCAGCCCAGGTACAGGTAGGGCGCGCCGGGCAGCTTCTCCGCCACGGCCTGCGGTGCGGCCTGCGGCTCGGACTGCCCGGCGGTCCGGGCCCCGGCGATCTCCGTCGCGGCGGCGCCGACCATGCCGCCGGCCGCCAGGACCATCGCGGTCACGGAGCTGAGCAGGGCGAGGCGCCTCGGGTTGGTCTTCATCGTCGTCTCCCGAAGATGTCGGTCGGATTCGTACGCAGACCGTACACAGCGGGTGAAAAATGGCGCATCAGGGTTAACCCGTACACGTCACCGCCGCACCTGGGTCAGGTTGCCCTCCGGATCCAGCCGGATCTCCGCGTCCAGGCCCAGCCGCTCCAGGAACGCGCCGTCGTGGCTCACCACCAGCAGCGCGCCCTTGTAGGCCGACAGCGCGTCAACGAGCTGGTCCGTGCTCGCGATGTCCAAGTTGTTCGTCGGCTCGTCCAGCACCAGGAGCTGCGCCGGCGGGTCCGCCAGCAGCAGACGCGCCAGCGCCACCCGGAACCGCTCGCCGCCCGACAGCGTCGACACCGGCCGGTCCACCGCCGCGCCCCGCACCAGGAACCGCGCCAGCAGGTTGCGCAGCTCCCCCGGCGGCACGTGCGGCGCACCCTCCCGCACGGCATCCAGCACGGAGGCCGCGTCCGGCAGCACGTCGACCCGCTGCGGCAGGTACGCCGCCCGCTCGGTCAGCAGCTCCCCGGACGCCGCGCCGTCCGCCCCGTCCCGTTGAGTGCTGGCTATCTGTTGCTCCGAAACGGTTTCAGCCCGCAGATACCCAGCACTCAACGAGGACGGCGCGGGTTGGGGTGCGGCGAGGAGGCGTTCCAGGAGGGTCGTCTTGCCGACGCCGTTCGGGCCCGTCAGCGCGATCCGCTCCGGACCCTGGATCACGACCTCCCGGCCGTCCGCGCCCCGCAGCACCGCCAGCCGTCGCCCGGCCGGCACGCCCGGGTCCGGCAGGTTCACGGAGATCCGGTCGTCGTCGCGCACCGCGCGCTCCGCCAGGTCGACGGCCGCGCGCGCGGCGTCCACCTTGTCGTCCAGCATCCCGCGCCGCGCACCCGCGGACTTCTCCGCGCTGTTGCGCCGGTCGTTGATCACGGCCTTGACGTACTTGCTGTTCGCGACGTCCTTGCGGCCCTTGCGCTCGCTGTGCGCGATCCGCTCCTCCGCCTCGATCCGCTGCCGCTTCTCGCGGCGCAGCGTCTGCTCGGCCGCGCGCAGCGTCTGCGCCGCCGCCTCCTGCTGCACCTGGAGCCACGCCCGGTACTCCGAGTACGGGCCGCCGAACGTCGTCAGCGACCCGGCCCGCAGCTCGGCCGTGTCGTCCATCAGCTCCAGCAGGGCCAGGTCGTGCGAGACGACGACGAGCGCGCCCCGCCAGCCCCGGACCAGCTCGTACAGGCGCTCGCGGGCGTCCCCGTCGAGGTTGTTCGTCGGCTCGTCGAGCAGCGCGACGGCGGCGGCGCCGCTGGACTGGCGCAGCCGCACGCCGGTGATCGCGGTCAGCATCGTCTCGCCGCCGGACAGGGTCGCCACCGAGCGGTCGAGACCGGTGGGCAGACCGGTGGCCGCCAGCAGCGCGACGGCCCGCTCCTCGACGTCCCAGTCGTCGCCGACGACGTCGAAGTGCGCCTCGTCGACATCGCCCGACTCGATGGCGCGCAGCGCCCGGACGACGGGCGTGATGCCGAGCAGGTCGGCGACCGTCGCGTGCACGTCGAGCGTGATGCGCTGCGGCAGGTAGTCGGCGGTGCCGCTCAGCACGACCCGCCCGGAGGTGGGCGCGAGCAGGCCGGCGACGACGCGCAGCAGGGTGGACTTCCCGGCCCCGTTCAGGCCGGTCAGGCCGGTGCGGCCGCGGCCGAAGGCGCCGGAGACGTGATCGATCGCGACGGCGCCGTCGGGCCAGGCAAAAGTGACGTCGTGCAGCACGACAGAAGGGTTGGACAACACAGCAAGGACTCCCGGGAGGTGGCATGGTGCCGACGCCCGGTGCCCTCGAAGGAGGGCAGGCGTCAGCGCGAGGTGGTCTCGTACCGGGAGATGCCCGTCATCACAGTCCTTGTCCGTAGCTCCCTCACACGCGCGGCACACCCGCAGGAGCGCACACAGCCTGACATGGGACGACGCCGGGGCGCAACGTGAATCACGGCACGATCGCCGCGGACCGCGTGCGCCCCGGCACGGTCACCGACCGGTGAGCACGGCCCCGCGGATCCGCTCGCTGCGCAGGAACAGCGCAGCCCAGACGCCGACGGCGAACAGGACGGGCGTGAGCGTGTGCGCCAGGGCGTCCTCCAGCCGGACGTGCGCGGCCACGGCGCCGCCCAGGTAGGCGGTCAGGAGCAGCGCGCCGAGGAACGCCGTCCAGGGCACCACGTAGAGCAGCACCGCGACCCCCTGCAGCACACCGATCAGGAGGACCGCCGACGCCGGGAAGCCGATGGCCTCGAACATGCCCACCGACCGGTCGGACTCGGTGAGCTGGCCGTAGGCGCCCTGCGCGAGCTGGGCCGCGACGAGCAGCGTGACCACCCACCCGAGCACGGGGGCCGCCCGCCGGAGGACGGACATGACCGTGCGGAAGGGCGCACGGAGGGGCGTGCCGGTGGGGGTGCGGCTGTGGGTCTCGGTACGGGTGGGGCCGGATGCATCGAGGGACATGGCGTGGTCTCCGTTTCGTGCGACGACGGCGGCGCGGTCCCGGAAACGTACGGCGCGGCCCGTCCGCAGAACACGGGGCTAACCGTTTAACAACGACGGTTCACGAGCCGCGGGCGGCGTGCCCCGCCGGTCAGGGCTCCGGTGCCGTGAGGTAGCGCTGCACGGTGGGCCCCAGCCAGGCGACGACGTCTGCCCGGGTCAGGTCCGCGGCGGGGCCGAACCGCAGCACGTACCGCACCAGCGCCATGCCGAGCACCTGCGAGGCGACCAGCGCGGCGCGCCGCGCGGCGTCCTCGCCGGTCCCGACGAACCGCTGCGCGAGCGGCAGGATCTGCCCGGAGAACACGTCGCGCATCCGCGCGGCACCGGCCTCGTTCGTCACCCCCACGCGCAGCAGGGTCTGCAGCACGCTGTCGTGCTCCCAGAGGTCGAGGAAGTGCCCCACGAGCACCGCCCCGACGTCGTCCACGGGGATCGCGGCCAGGTCCGGGAGCACCAGCTCCACGTCGATGACCGCCGCGAACAGGCCCTCCTTGGAGCCGTAGTAGCGCATCACCATCGACGGGTCGATCCCGGCGTCCTGCGCGATGGCGCGCACCGTGGCGCGCTCGTAGCCGTCGGCGGCGAAGCGCGCCCGGGCCGCGGCCAGGATCGACGCGCGGGTCACGTCCGACCGGCGCCGCGGAGCATCCGTGTCTGTCATGCCAACAACTGTAGGCCAACATCCGTTGACCTTCGCCGAGCCGGTCCGCTACGTTGGTCAACAAGCGTTGGCAAACACTCGTTGACCCAGCACGCCAGGAGGACACCATGGACACGGACGTCGTAGTCGTCGGGGCCGGCCCGACCGGCCTGCTGCTCGCCGGAGACCTCGCCACGGCGGGGGCGCACGTCACCGTCCTGGAGAAGCGGCCGGCCGGGCTGAGCAACCTGACCCGGGCGTTCGCCGTGCACGCACGCAGCCTGGAGGTGCTCGACGCGCGCGGCCTGGCGGACGAGCTGCTCACCCGCGGGCAGCAGGTCACCAGCCTCCGGCTCTTCCAGCGGCTCACCGTCGACCTGGCGGGCCTGCCGTCCCGGTTCCGGTACGTGCTCGTCACGCCCCAGTACGAGGTGGAGCGGCTGCTGCGCCGCCGCGCCGAGGCGGCGGGCGCCGTGTTCCGGCACGACACGCGGGTCACGGCCCTGGCCCAGGACGACGACGGCGTCACGGTCACCACCGCGGACGGCCCGCACCTGCGCGCCCGGTACGTCGTCGGCACCGACGGCGCGCGGTCCACGGTGCGCGACGCCGTCGGCATCCCGTTCCCGGGCCGGGCCGTGATCCGGTCGATGGTCCTGGCCGACGTCCGGTTGGCGCGGCAGCCCGCCGACCTGCTCACGGTCGCCGCCGCGAACGACTCGCTCGGGTTCCTCGCCCCGTTCGGCGACGGCTGGTACCGGTTCATCGGCTGGCACGGCGACCGCGACGTGAGCGAGGACGAGCCGGTCGACCTCGACGAGGTGCGTGCCATCGCCCGCGCCACCCTGCACGACGATTTCGAGATGACCGAGGCGCGGTTCCTGTCCCGGTTCCACGCCGACGAGCGGCAGGCGCCCGCCTACCGCGCGGGCCGCGTGTTCCTGGCCGGCGACGCCGCGCACGTGCACAGCCCCGCGGGCGGGCTCGGCATGAACACCGGCATGCAGGACGCCGCGAACCTCGGCTGGCGGCTCGCCGCCGCGCTGCGCCTGCCCGACGGCGCGGCGGACGCCATGCTCGACGGGTACGAGGCCGAACGGCACCCCGTCGGGAAGCAGGTGCTGCGCACGAGCGGCGGGATCCTGCGGGTCGCCACCCTGCCGGGGCCGCTGGTCGCGGCGGTGCGGCGCGGCGTCGTCGGCCTGGTCTCCCGGGTGGCGCCGGTCCGGCGGCGGGCGGCGCTGACCATCTCCGCCCTCGGCGTCGCCTACCCGGCGCCCCGCGGTGCGCACCCGCTGGTCGGCACCAGGGCGCGGGACCTCCCGCTGGAGGGCGGGTCGCGCCTCGCCGAGGCCCTCCGCGCCGGGCGGTTCGTGCTGGTCGCCCCGGCGGGGGCGCCCACTCCCGACCTCCCGGCCGCGCCCGGCGAGGTCGACCCGGCCGAGCGCGTCGTCGTCCGCCGGTCGGACGGCGGCGCGACCGCCCTGCTGGTGCGCCCCGACGGCTACGTGGCCGGCGCGGCCGCGGGCGCGTGACCCCGCGGCGGCCCGCTACTCGTAGTCGCTGTACTGCGGGCTGAAGTAGCCCTCCCGGAACTCCGGGTTGCTGAACAGGAGGACGAGCCCGACGACGATGACGAGGGTCAGGCCGATCGTCACCCAGCCCGTGATGATGCCGCCCAGGGCCAGACCGCCGTTGTCGGCCTGGCCCTCCCGCACCGCCTTGCGGCTCAGGTGGCCGGTGATGACCGCCGGGACGGCGGCCAGGAACCCGACCAGGCAGCTGAACAGCAGGAAGACGCTGAGGATGCCCAGCACGAGGGACCAGACGCCGAGCGCGTTCTTCTCGGGCGGGGCCACGTACCCGTAGGGCGCGCCGTACGGGTAGGGCTGCCCGGCGTACGGCGGGGCCGGGTAGGGCTGGGCCGGGTAGGGCTGGGCCTGCTGGTCCCACTGCTGCTCCGGCTGCTGCCCGGGCTGCGGGGCGTCCGGCTGCTTCGGCGGGTCGTAGGGCGACTTCCACTCGTCGGGCTGCGTCATACCTGGGTCACCGTGAACGCCGCCCCGAGGAGCCCGACCACCACGAAGACGACCCAGACGAGTATCCCGGCGGCGGTCAGTGCCACGTTGATCCAGCCGAGGACCAGGCCCGCCGTCGCCATCCCGGAGTTGTTCGCCAGTCCCTCGCGGATCGCCTTGCGGCTGGCGTTCCCGGTGACGATGGCGACGATGCCCAGGATCAGCGGGCACAGGATCCAGCTCAGGATGCCCGTGATCAGCGACCAGACGCCCAGGTCGTTCTTCGGGGGCGCGACCGGGTAGGCGTACTGCGGCGGAGCGCCGTACTGGTACGCGGCGGGGCCCTGCGGCGGGTACGGCTGGACCTGGCCGGAGGGGTACTGACCGGACGCGTACTGGCCCGACGGGTACTGGCCCGAGGCGTACTGGCCCGACGGGTACTGCACCTGGCCCGAGGCGTACTGGCCGGACGCGTACTGACCGGAGGGGTACTGCCCGGGCTGGCCCGTCGGGTACTGGACCGGGTGGCCCGCGGCGTCCTGGGACGGCTGGCCCGGGTACGGGACCGGCTGGCCCGACGGGGGCTGCGCGGGATACCCGTACGCGGGGCCGGCAGGCGGCGTCGGGGGCGCGGGCGCGACCGCGGGCAGGTCCACCGTCCGCTGGTCCACCGTCGGCTGGCCGGCCGGCGGCTCCGACGCCGTCGGCTGCTCCGGAACCGGCTGCTCCGGAACCGGCTGTGAGGCCGGCTGGTCGTTCGGGTCCTGCGGGCCGGGCCCGTCGTCGGGCTGGGTCATCGTGCTGCCTTCCGTGCTCGGGCGCGCCGTCGGGCGCAGGCGGGAGGGGACGAGTCAGCCCGCCGCACCACCGAGGGAGTCTCGCCTCGGGTGCGGCGGGCCGATCGACTGCCGGGGAGCGGGCTCAGCTGTTCTCGAGCTCGTCCATGAGCTCCTGGAGCTCGGGGTCCATGGTGGCGCCGGAGTCGCCGAGCTCCTGCTCGTAGCCGTTCTGCATCTCCTGCTCGATGCTGTCCTGGAACTCGGGCGACGTGACGAGGAAGCCCACGAACGCGATGTACGCGATGATGCCGAGGGTGACCAGCACCGTGCCGATCCAGCCCATGATCAGGCCCGCGAGACCCATGCCGCCGTTGTCCGCGAGGCCCTCGCGCTGCGCCTGCCGGGACTTGGTACCGGTGATGATCGCCGCGATACCGGTGAGCAGGCCGCAGCCCAGGACGGACAGGATGCCCAGCACGAGGGACCAGACGCCGAGGCTGTTCTTCGGCAGCGGCGCTCCGTAGGCGGGCTGACCGCCCTGCGCGTAGACCGGCTGCTGCTCGCCGTACGGCTGCTGCCCGTAGGGCTGCTGTCCGTACGGCTGCTGCCCGTACGGCGCCTGCGGGTACGGGGCGGGCTGGCCGGGGGCAGGCTGGCCGGGAACCGAGCCCGGCGCGGGCGCCGCCGGCTGTCCCTGCTCGGGCGGCTGCTGCGGCGGGTCGTAGGGCGACTGGCCGCCGTCAGGCTGGGTCATCGTGCTACCTCTCTGCTTTGCGGTGAGCCGGGGGACGGGTCCGGCCCGGAGGTGCCAAACCTACAGGTAGGACGCCCCGCGCGGCAGGAAAACCGCGCGGGGAGACCTACCCGTGTTCGCACGTGCGCAGAGTCAGTAGTTCCAGTCGTTGGGGTCCATGTCTCCCCATCCGTTCAGGCCGCCGGAGATGAGCCCGACCGCCAGCGCGATGACGAAGAACACGATGGCGAGGACGACCAGCGCCACGTTGATCCAGCCCAGGATCAGACCCGCGGTGCCCATGCCGCGGTTGTTCGCCAGGCCCGCGTCCGCGGCCCGGCGGCTCATGGTGCCCGTGATGATCGCCGCGATCCCGAGCAGGAGCGGGCAGAACACGAAGCTGAGGATGCCCGTGATCAGGGCCCACACGCCCAGGTCGTTCTTGGGCGGCGTCTGCCCGTACGCGTACTGCGGTGCGGCCGGGGCGCCCGGCTGGCCGTAGGGCGTCGGGACGCCCTGCTGGCCGTAGGGCGGGCCCGCGTCGGGGCCGGACGGCGGGGCCGGGTGCGGCTCCTGCGGGCCGGGCTGCTGCGGGGTGGGTCGCTGGGGTAGGGGCTGCTGCCCGGCGGGCTGCGGCGGGGTGGGCTGCTGCTCCGCGCGGTACGGCTCGCCCGGAAGAGGCTGCGTGGGTGTCGGGTCCGAACCCTGCGAAGGGGTCGACCCGGGCAACGGCTGCGTAGGCGGCGTCTCCGGCTGGGGATCGCGGGGATCGCGCGGCGTACCGCCCTCGTTCTCGGTCATGAGGCTGCCTTCCCTTCCCGTTCAGGGAGCTGGGAGCACCGGGACCGGTGTCCCACCTCTACCTAACCAGGGATGACGTGGACCTGCGCGGGCGGCAGGGTCCTCACCCGCGCCGCCAGGTCTCCACCTCGTGCGCCAGCACGAAGCCCAGGCGCTCGTAGACGCGCCGCGCCGTGACGTTGTCGTCGTACAGGCCGAGCGTCACCAGCCCGTGCTCCGCGACGCCGTCCGCCGTCATCCGGGCCGTCAGGGCGCTGCCCACCCCCTGCCCACGATGCGCCGGGTCCGTCCCGATCGACCCCAGGTGGACGGACGCCGTCGGCGTCGGGGTCGCCGACCCGACGGCGACCAGCGCACCGGCGCGCGCGCCCGGCGACGTCGGCGCCGCGCGCACGCCGTACCAGCGGGCCAGCCGTGCCCGGGGACCCGTCGCACCGGACCGCGTGCCGGGGTTCGCCCGGGCGAGCAGGTCGACGATCTCGTCGGTGTGCCGGTCCAGGTCGAGCACCTCGACCGCCGGCGACCCGTCGCGCGCGGGCGGTGCGGCCTCCGTGACCATGCGGTCCCAGGTGGAGTCCGGCACGAGACCCCAGCCGGCGAGGATCTCGCCGGCCAGGGCCCCGGTGCCGCGGGTCACGGTGGCGGACACGACGTCGCCGTCGGGCACGACCGTGGCCAGGAGGCGGGCCAGCCGGCCGGCCCGGCCGACGGCGTGGAGCCATCGGCCGGGCCGCTCCCCCGTGGGGTCGGCAAGCTGCACGACGGCGGCCGCGCCGGCGTCGTCCGGGCCCGACTCGTCCGTCCAGGTCCGCGTGACCTCGAAGAAGTCGGAGCGGGCCCGGTGGAAGACGTGGTCGAGCCCGTGGCCGCCCAGCCGCGTCACGCCGTGGGGGCCGCCACGGGAGCGGCCTCGGGCTTGAAGTCGACGCCGGCCTCCTTGCGCTGCTCCGGCGTGATGGGCGCCGGCGCCGCCGTCAGCGGGTCGAACCCGCCGCCCGACTTCGGGAAGGCGATGACGTCGCGGATCGAGGCCGACTTCGTCAGCAGGGACACGATGCGGTCCCAGCCGAACGCGATACCGCCGTGCGGCGGGGCGCCGAACGCGAAGGCGTCGAGCAGGAAGCCGAACTTCTCCTGCGCCTCCTCGTGCCCGATGCCCATCACCTCGAAGACGCGCTCCTGCACGTCCCGGCGGTGGATACGGATCGAGCCGCCGCCGATCTCGTTGCCGTTGCAGACGATGTCGTACGCGTAGGCCAGGGCCTCGCCCGGCTCCTTCTCGAACGTGTCGATCCACTCGGGCGTGGGCGACGTGAACGCGTGGTGCACGGCGGTCCAGGCGGACGAGCCGAGGTCGACGTCGTCGTCCTCGCCGGCCGGCTTGAACAGGGGCGCGTCGACGACCCAGACGAAGGACCAGGCGTTCTCGTCGATCGCACCGGTCTTGTGGGCGATCTCCAGGCGGGCGGCGCCGAGCAGCCCGCGCGCCTCCGACGTCTTGCCCGCGGCGAAGAAGACGGCGTCGCCGGGCTGGGCGCCGGTCGCGGCCGCGAGGCCGGCGCGCTCGTCGTCGGACAGGTTCTTGGCGACCGGGCCGCCGAGCTCGCCCTCCTCCGTGAAGGTCACGTAGGCGAGGCCGCGGGCGCCGCGCTGCTTGGCCCACTCCTGCCAGGCGTCGAACTGGCGGCGCGGCTGGGCCGCCCCGCCGGTCATGACGACGGCGCCCACGTACTCCGCCTGGAACACGCGGAACGGCGTGGCCTTGAAGTAGTCGGTGAGCTCGACGATCGGGTTCTCGAACCGCAGGTCGGGCTTGTCCGTGCCGTACAGGCGCATCGCCTCGTGGAACGTGATGCGCTGGATGGGCGTCGGGATCTCGACGTCGACCAGCGCCCAGAGCGCCTGGAGGATCTTCTCGCCCAGGGCGATCACGTCCTCCTGGTCCACGAAGCTCATCTCGACGTCGAGCTGCGTGAACTCCGGCTGGCGGTCCGCGCGGAAGTCCTCGTCGCGGTAGCAGCGCGCGATCTGGTAGTAGCGCTCCATGCCGCCCACCATGAGGAGCTGCTTGAAGAGCTGCGGCGACTGCGGCAGCGCGTACCAGGAGCCGGGCGCGAGGCGCGCGGGGACCAGGAAGTCGCGGGCGCCCTCCGGGGTGGACCGGGTCAGGGTCGGCGTCTCGATCTCGACGAAGTCCTGCTCGTCCAGCACGCGGCGCGCCGCCTGGTTGGCCTTGGCGCGCAGGCGCAGGGCGTGCGCGGGGGCCGGACGGCGCAGGTCGAGGTAGCGGTGCTTGAGGCGCGCCTCCTCGCCGATCACCTCGGTGTCCGCGAGCGCCGTGGAGACCTGGAACGGCAGCGGCGCGGACTCGTTGAGGGTGACGACCTCGGTGGCGACGACCTCGATCTCGCCGGTGGCGAGGTTGGCGTTGGCGTTGCCCTCGGGGCGGCGGCCGACCTCGCCGGTGACCTGCAGCACGAACTCGGCGCGCAGCGGGTGGGCGATCTCCTCGTCGCGGATGACGACCTGGGCGATGCCGGACGCGTCACGCAGGTCGATGAACGCCACTCCCCCGTGATCACGGCGGCGGTCGACCCAGCCCGTGAGGGTGACGGTCTGGCCGATGTGCTCGGCCCGCAGTGAGCCGGCCGTGTGGGTGCGGAGCACGGAGAGGTCCTTTCATGACGGAAGACGAGTTGCCCCCGCCGGGCACCCTGACGGGGCGGGACGGCGGTGGGTGGGCGCCGCAGGGCGCGCAGCGAGTCTAGTGCGTGACGGCGGTCGGGGCTGCGTCCGCTGCGCCGAACCTCAGGCCGTCGAAGAGGAGCCCGGTGATGCGCACGGCTTCGTCCTGCCAGCCCTCGGTGGCGCGCATGCCGCAGATCCCGCCCAGGGCGCGCAGGAGGGTCCGTCCGTTCACGTCGCCGCGGACGGCGCCGGCGGCGGCGCCTGCCTCGAGGAGGCGGTCGAGCGCCTGGGCCATCCGTGCCCGGGCGTCGTCGAACACGGGCGAGTCGGTCGCCATGATGGCCTCCAGCGCGACGCCCATCCCCTTGCCCACGGCCGCGTGGTCGACGAGCAGCAGCAGGAACTGCCGGAGCGCCTCGTCGGGGGCGTGCTCGTCGAGCAGCTCCGCGGGCGCGGCGCACAGCTCGTCGACCTCGTGGCGGTAGACCTCCTCGACGAGCGCCTCGCGCGTCTCGAAGTGGCGGTAGAGCGTCCCGACCGCCACCCCTGCCCGGCGGGCGATCTCCTCGACGCGGATGTTCGCCTCCCCGGCGAGGAAGGCGTCCCGCGCCGAGGTCAGGACCGCCTCCCGGTTGCGTCGCGCGTCGGAGCGCAGCGGGCGTGACGAGGGCATCTCGACCTCCGTAAGGTGAATCTGGTTCATGTTAGGTGTACCGTTTCCGGAACCTGGTTCATCTTACTGGAAGGAGACCCCCGTGCCTGTTCCACCCGAAGGCCTCGAAGGCCTGCGCGTACTGGTCACCGGCGGCAGCCGAGGCCTCGGCAGAGCGACCGCCCGGCGGTTCGTCGCTGCCGGTGCGACGGTGCTCACCGCCGCACGCACCGCGCCCCCGGACGACCTGCGCGCCACCCACGTCCCCGCGGACCTCGCCACCGAGCAGGGCGTCGCCGAGCTCGGCCGCCGGGTGATCGACGCCGTCGGCGGCGTCGACGTCCTGGTCGACAACGCCGGCGCCGCGACCACACCGACGCCGACCCTCCAGCGGTCCGACGAGTCCTGGCAGTCGGACCTGGAGATCAACCTGCTCGCGGCAGTACGGCTCGACCGGGCACTGGTTCCCGGGATGGTCGAGCGCAGCTCGGGCGTCGTCGTGCACGTCTCGTCGATCGCGAGCCATTTGCCGCAGCGCAACGAGGCCCCCTATGCGGCGGCCAAGGCGGCGCTCAACGCCTACAGCCGCGAGCTCGCGACCGAGGTGGGCGAGCACGGGGTCCGTGTGGTGTGCGTCCTGCCGGGTTTCGTGGCCACGGAGGGTGCCCGTGCGCACCACCAGCAGATGGCCGACCAGCAGGGCATCAGCCTCGGCGAGGTGCAGCAGCAGATCGTCGACCACCTCGGCATGCCGATGGGCCGACCCGGAGACCCCGAGGACGTCGCGGAGATGATCGCCTTCCTGGCGTCCGACCGGGCGAAGTGGCTCACCGGAGCCCAGTTCCGCGTCGACGGCGGCATCATCCCGGCGATATGAACATCAACCTCGGCGCGGTGAGCTTCGACGCCCCCGACCTGGACCTCGAGAGCACGTTCTGGCAGGGGCTCCTGGGCGGTTCGGTCACCCGGACCCCGACCCACCACTTCCTGCGGGCCGACGGGTTCCCGGTGATCGTGGTCCAGCTCGTCCCGGGGCTCGTCCCGCCGGACTGGCCGGACGGGAACCCGCAGCAGATGCACGTCGACCTCACGACGGACGACCTCGCGTCCGCCGATGAGAAGGCCGTTGCGGCAGGTGCCCGCCGGCTGCGGCCCACCGGCGACGTCGACCCCGGCGCGCCGCCGAGCGGCCGGGTCTATGCCAGCCCGGCCGGGCACCCCTTCTGCCTGCGGCCCGCCTGAGGCACGGACCGGCCGGGCCCGGGGATAGCCTGACGCCCATGGCCAGGACTATCGCGACCAACACGACCGTGTCCCGGGACGAGCTGCTGGAGTTCCTGCGCTCGCGCCGCGACGGGATCCTCGTGACCAGCAGGGCCGACGGCGCCCCGCAGCTCAGCCCCGTGACGTACGGCGTGGACCCGCAGGGCCGCGTCGTCGTCTCGACGTACCCGGAGCGGGCCAAGGCGCGGAACCTGAAGGCGCGGCCCGCGGCGTCGTTCCTGGCGCTCGGCGAGGACTTCGGCGGCGCCTGGGTCCAGGTGGACGGCACGGCCGAGGTGCTGGACGTCCCCGAGTCGGTGGAGCCGCTGGTCGACTACTTCCGCGCGGCGGCCGGCAAGGAGCACCCGGACTGGGACGAGTACCGCGCCGCGATGGTCGAGCAGGGCAAGTCGCTCGTGCGCATCACGATCGAGCGCTGGGGTCCGGTGGGGAAGGGGGGGGTTCCTCTGCTTCTCTCGCGGGGGGGGACGCCCCCCCCCCCCCCACGGGGCAACCGCCCTCTCCCTTT
>NZ_JBHWLR010000001.1:485022-496839 GCF_042731755.1 Promicromonospora sp. NPDC059942 | reverse complement strand
TGAAGCTCGGGGAGGGGGGGTGGGGGCAGGGTGGATGTTTGTGTGCTCGTGAGCAGGCGGGTGGCGGCCCCCCCCCCCCCCCCCCACCGGGCGTCAGTCCGTCTTGCCCTTGTCCTCGCCGCCCAGGCGCAGGATCGCCCGGTAGGACAGCCAGGCCACGCCGGCGCTGACGAGGCCGGTCGGGAGCACGACGGCGAGCGTGTCCCAGGTCCCGTCGCCGTCGAGCCAGGCGCCCACCTCGCCGAGGGCGACGGCGCCGGACACGAGGGTGCCGCCTATCGCTGCGAGCAGCACGAGGACCAGGGCGAGGACGACCACGACCTTCCCGACCGCGAGGGCGAGCAGACCGGTCGTGCGCGCGAGGCCGTCCTCGTCCACCTCCCGGGCCGCACGGGCCTGGCTCGCCTGCTTGATCACGTCCGGGTCCGGGCGCCCGGGCGCCTCCGGACGGGGCACGGGCACGACGAGGGCCGCGTCCACGTGCTCGTCCACGAGCCGGCCGAGGTCCGCGACGCGCAGGTCGTCGTGCAGGGTCGGTTCGAACGGGACGCGCGCCCCGTCCAGGCCGACCAGGAGCCGCCCGCCGTCCGGGTAGGCGACCAGGGCCGCCGTCTCGTCGAACCGGACGGTGGTGGTGCGCCGCCCGTCGCGGAGCGTGACGCCGTCCTCCCCCACCCGGATGGTCGCGTCCACGTCGACGCGTTCGAAGGCCTTGCCGGGGAGAGGTTCGCCCGCCCCGCTCCGGAGCGCCTCGGTCCCCGCCCAGCCGGACCCGACCGGCGTCACCAGCAGGCCGGAGTCCCAGACCTGGCGGGCCAGCGCGCGGACGTCCTCGGCGGTCACCCGCGCCACGGCGGATCGCCGCTCGTCCGACGTGGGGACGGGCCGGCCGAGCAGCGTCAGCACGGCGTCGTCGTGGAGCCACATGGCGTCCTGGTGCGGTTCCTCGTACGCCGCCAGCAGGTGCGCGCGCGCGGACTGCAGCTCGTCGTCGGCCACCGCGAATCGCAGCCGTCCGAGCGTGTCCAGGAACTCGCCCGTCGCCTGGGCGGCGGTCTCGGGCCGGAGCCCGACGGCGATCTGGAGGTTGGCCTGCCGCCCGTCGAGCGTCCCGATCACCGCGGACACGTCGTACGTCCAGCCACGGTCCTGGCGCAGCCCCTGGAACAACGCCCGTCGGGCGACCTCGGCGAGCACCGTCAGCGCCGGGGTGTCGGGCACAACGGCGTCCCACAGGACCCGGGACCCGCCGGCCAGCGCCTCGGCCGGGAGCGGGACGGCGGGCCCGGCGACCTCGGGCGGCGGCAGCGGCGTGCCGGTCGAACCGGCGGGCAGGGCGAGGTCCAGGTCCAGAGCGGTCTCGCCGGTGACCCACACGACGGCGTTGGCCGCGGCGAACCGGTCCCGCGCCCAGGCGCGCAGCTCGTCGTCCGTCACCCGGTGCAGCCCCAGGAACTGACTGGGCCCGAGGCCGTAGCTCCTCAGCCCGAACCGCCACGGCTGCACCGCCCCGTCGTCGGTGCGCTCCTCCAGCGCCCGGGTCTCGGTCGCCCGGTGCCGCACCGACAGGTCGGCCAGGGCCAGGGAGAGCTCACGGAGCGTGCTGCGGACCCGCTCGTCGGAGGCGCTCACCCGGACGTGTGTGACGGTGGGACCCACCGAGGCGGAGATGTCGAGGCCGGGCCGTTCCACCGCGCGCAGGGCGAGGGCGACCACCAGGGCGGTCGTCCCGCTGGTCGCCAGGGTCTCGTCGGCGTACCCGACGCGGAACACGAGACCCCCCACGGTGCGGCCGGGCCGCTGCGCGTAGAGCTCACGGGCGCGGGTCGGGGTCGTCGCGGTCATCGCCGCTCCTTCGGGTGTCGCTTGTTGATCAGCCCGAACGTCGCCCAGCCGAGGGCGAGCACGGGCAGGAAGCCCAGCGAGAGGTCGACGTCGAACACCTCTCGCAGCAGCACCTGGCCGCCACCGAGGACGAGCAGCCCGGCGACCCACAGGCCCGCGACGAGGGCGACCGTCGCGGGGACCGAGCGCGGCCCGGTGTCCTTGGTCGCCCGCTGCCGCTTCGCCGGCTTCTCGTCCGTGCCGGGTCGAGGCACGGGGATGTCGGCCGTATCGCGTGCCGGCAGCTGGACGACGACGTCGGCGGGTACGCGCGCGTCCACGTGCTCCGCGACGTCCTCGGCGCTCAGGCCCTCGTACAGGGTCGGTTCGATCTGCACCCGGAACCCGTCGGCGCCGGTGAGCGCGCGTGCGCCGTCGGGGACGGTCTCCAGCAGGACGCAGCTCGCGAACCGGACCACGACGGTGCCGCTGGGCGTGATGAGACCGACGCCGTCGACGGCGAGGACGAGCGAAACGTCCGGGGCATCGATGCGCGGGAACGTCCGCCCGTGGATCGTCCCCCGGGACCATTCCGGGGCGGGGACGATCCCCGCCCAGTCAAGGGCTCCCGGCCCGTACCAGAGGGCGCTGCCCCACAGCTCGCGGGCGATGCCGCGGACGTCGTCCGCCGTGACCTGCTCGACCCGGGCGGCGATCCGCGCGGGCCCCTCGAGCGGGCGCCCGGTGACCGTCCGGTAGGCCAGCGGCGGCAGCAGGTCGGCGGCTGCCGCCGCCGCGAGCTCGGCCAGCTCCTCGGCCGCCGCGGCCTGCGCCGCGGCCAGGTCGTCGTGCGCGACGTGGAAACGGAGCCCGTTCAGGGCGTCGGCGAGGCCGCCGACCGCCGCGTCCGGGCGGCCCTCGGCCTGGACCAGCACCGACAGCCGCGCCCGGTCCGCGTCCAGAGGGTCGTGGGAGACGTCCGTCGTCGTCGCGATGTCGGCGTCCCGGCGCAGGTCACGGTGCAGGACCTCGCGGATCACGTGGGTGGCCACATCCGCGGCGGCCCCGCGGGTCACCAACGCGTCGAGCGCGACGCCGTCCCGTAGGCCGCCCAGGTAGGCCGGGGTGCCGTGGAGCACGTCGCTGACCGCGGGCGGAGGCATGCGCCGCCCGGACGGCAGCGTCAGGTCGAGTCCTTCCGGCACGGCGTCAGCGGTGATCCAGGCGACGGCGTTCTCCCGCGTGAACCACGTGGCGGCCCAGGCGCGCACCTCGTCGGCGGTGATCCGGTCGAGCCCGCGCTCGCCGTACCCCACGAGCCCGTGGTCGCGGGCACCGTGCCGGTTCAGCCGGAGGCGGCCGGCGACGCCCGGGTTCCGCCCGTCGCCCTCGGAGCGCAGGATGTCCTTCTCGGTCTCGACCCGGTCGAGCGGCAGGTCGCGCAGCGACGCGCACACGTCGTTCAGGTAGCTCACGACGTCACCCGCGGTGCCGGCCACGTGGAAGAGCGTCACGTCGGAGCGTGTCTGCCCGTTCAGGTGCGCCTCGCTGAGCACCTGGGTGCGCAGCGCGAGGTGCTCGATCAGGTGCGTGATGCCCGAGAGGGCCAGCGTCTCGTCCGCCGAACCGACCCGGAACACGATCCCCGCACCGACGTTCCCCTCGCGCGGCGCGAGCAGGACCGGGACCCCGTCGACCTCGGTCGCGGTGACGCCCGGGAAGTCCGCCAGGTCCGGGAGCGTCAGGGCGGTCATGCCCGCGCGCCCGAGCGTGCGGCCGCCTTCGCGGCCGCTTCGCGGTGCTTGCGGTACAACCGCTCGGCCCCGGGCTCGTAGTAGCCCCACATGCCCTGGACCGGGGCGTCGCCGAGCGCCTCGAAGTGCGGCTGCGCCTCGGCGGGCAGGTCGGCGAGCGAGAAGAACAGCGCGAGGTTCGCGTGCACGACGGCCGTCGCCGCGGTGCGGACATGGTCGGGGTGCAGCACCGTGCCGGCGGCGACGCCGCGGACCCGGTCGATCATCTCGGGCGGGGTGGTCTTCCCGCCGTCGACGTACCGCTCGATCGCGAGGTCGACGACGAGGGCGGGGCCGAGCGCCCCGGGCGCCGCGCCGTCCGCGCACTCGGCGACGAACCGCGACGTCTCCTCCCACGACCCGCTCCACTTGGGCAGGATCTGCTGGAGGTACACCTGCTGCGCCGCGAAGACCTGCGGGTCGAGCGCGGCGAGGCGGTCGTACCGACGGCGCGCCTCGCCGTGCCCCAGCTCCAGGCCACGGGCCGTCGTGATCCGGGCCTCCCAGGCAGGGATGAAGCCAGGGTGCTCCGCGCACACGTCGAACAGCAGCCGTTCGGCCCGCCGCAGCCAGTCGTGGAACTGCTCGAACTGGTTCGCCGAGACGTGCTCCGCGCGGGCGTGCGAGCGGATCGACCAGCCGACCACCATGTAGCGCATCGCGCGCAGCGTCCGGGTGAGCGGCGTGCCGTCGTCGGCCGCGTCGATCGCCGCGGTGAGCGGGAGGTGGTCGTCCTCGGAGGCGTCGCCACAGATCGCCCACAGCGCGGCGATCACGTCGTCCGGCGCGGTCAGCCCGCGGACGACGGCGAGCGCCGCCGCCGGGTCGCCCGCGTCCCGGGCCGCCCGCAGGGCGGCGCCGTCGGGCACGTGGGCCAGCGGGTCGAAGAAGGTCGCGGTCGGCGCCGCGTCGCGTGTGGTGGCCATCGGTTACCTGTCCGGGGGGAGGTCGAGATCCTGGGGGGCGTCGGTGCCCGACCGGAGATTACTGGCGCCGCGGGCGCCGCCCGGGCGAAATCGGCCCGCACCCCGGGTGAACTTCGCGAAAGCGCCCGGAACGGTCATCTCGACCCGGGGCGAGGGTGCGCGGGCACGGCACCGGACCTGCGACCATGAGCGGGTGCGAGAGATCAGGCAGAGCCGCAAGCTGAAGTCCGTCCGGTACGACGTCCGGGGTCCGATCCTGGAGGAGGCGTACCGCCTGGAGGCCGAGGGTCACAAGATCCTCAAGCTGAACATCGGCAACCCCGCGCCGTTCGGGTTCGAGGCGCCCGAGGCGATCCTGGCGGACATGATCCACCACCTGCCGCAGGCGCAGGGGTACAGCGACAGCCGCGGCATCTACTCGGCGCGCACGGCCGTGGCGCACTACTACCAGTCGCACGGCATCGACACGCACGTGGACGACGTCTACATCGGCAACGGCGTCTCCGAGATGATCAGCATGGTGCTCCAGGCCCTGATCGACGACGGCGACGAGGTGCTGGTCCCGGCGCCGGACTACCCGCTGTGGACCGGGGCCGTGAGCCTGCAGGGCGGCACGCCCGTGCACTACCGCTGCGACGAGGCCAACGGGTGGAACCCGGACCTGGAGGACATCGAGTCCCGCATCACGCCCGCCACGAAGGCGCTCGTGATCATCAACCCGAACAACCCGACCGGCGCGGTGTACAGCAAGGACACGGTCAAGGGGCTGGCGGACCTGGCGCGCAAGCACGACCTGGTGCTCCTGAGCGACGAGATCTACGAGAAGATCCTGTTCGACGGCGCCACCCACCACCACACCGCCACGTTCGCCGACGACGACGTCCTGTGCATCACGTTCAGCGGCCTGTCCAAGGCGTATCGCATCTGCGGGTACCGGTCGGGCTGGGCCATGATCTCCGGCCCGAAGCACCGCGCCGCCGACTTCATCGAGGGCCTCACCCTCGTCTCGAACATGCGCATGTGCGCCAACGTGCCGGCACAGCACGCCATCCAGACGGCGCTCGGCGGCTACCAGTCCATCGAGCACCTGATCCAGCCCGGCGGCCGGTTCTACGAGCAGGCCATGCTGGCGGACAAGCTGCTCAACGAGATCCCGGGCGTCACCTCGGTGCGCCCGCGCGGCGCCCTGTACTGCTTCCCGCGCCTGGACCCCGAGATGTACCCGATCCAGGACGACGAGGCCTTCGTGATCGGCCTGCTGCGCGCCAAGAAGATCCTGGTGACGCACGGGACGGGCTTCAACTGGCCCGAGCCCGACCACTTCCGCCTGGTGACGCTGCCCGACGTCGACGTGCTCACCGAGGCGATCGGCCGCATCGCGGAGTACCTGGAGGACGTGCGGGCCTGACGCCCGCTGCCGACCTCCCCTTTGAGGCCCGAGTTTCTTCGCTTTGCTAGGCCGCAGAGCGAAGAAACTCAGGCCTGAAGAGGGAGAGCGCCCTCGGCGTCGGCCAGCCGGGCGTGGACGTGCATGTCGTGGTGGCCGTCCGCGTGCCGGGCGGCCCCGCGGCGGGTCCCCTCCGGGGCGAACCCGGTCTTCTCCGCGACGCGGCAGGAGGCCGGGTTGCGCGTCGAGTGCTCCAGCTCCAGCCGCCGGAACCCGACGTCGAACGCCCAGGCGCTCGCTGCCGTGACCGCCTGCGGCGCCACGCCCCGGCCCCGGGCGGCCGGGACGGTCCAGTAGGCGATCTCGGCGACGCCGTCGAACAGCTCGAGGTCCTTGAGCGCGAGCCGCCCGAGCAGCGTCCCGTCGGCGGCGGCGACCGCCCACTCGAGACGACGCTCCTGCGCCCACGCGCGCTGCCAGCCCGCGATCATCTCCCGAGCCTCGTCCGGCGAGTCGATCCGCCGCACGTGCCAGCGCTGGATGTCGGGGTCCGCGTAGGCGGCCTGGAGGGCGACGGCGTCCGTGTCGCCCCAGGGCCGCATCCGTGCACCGTCCGGCAGGGGCAACGTGGGTTGCGCCAGCTCCGCCAGGGTGCCCGGGGTGATCGTGTACGGGGCGAGCTCAGCCATGCCGACACGATACGTCCGGTTCGCCCCGGGGAGCCGACGCCACCGCGTCGGTGGGACGTCAGTCCACCTCGTACTGCCCCGTCTCGAGGAAGTACGCCCGGTCCTCGGGGGTCCCGTTGATCGCCGCGACGGCAGCGGCCTTCAGGGCGGGGCTGGTGTCCGGGTCACCGATGATGACGAAGATCGCCACCATGTTGTCCTCGTCCTGGGCGATCCAGCGGCCCGTCTCCAGGAAGTACACGAGGGCCTCCGAGCTCCCGTCCCGGATGGCCGCCTCTGCCGCCGTCCGTACGCCCCGACCCGTGTCCGGGTCGGCGAGGATGACGAAGATGGCCACCAGGTTGTCCTCGTCCTTCGCGGCCTGCCAGCCGGTCTCCAGGAAGTACGTCATGGCCTCGACGGTGCCGACGTCCAGCGCCTCCTGCGCTTCGCGCCGCACGCCGATACCCACCCCGGGGGTCGTCCAGGATGGCCTGGATCGCGGCCCGGAGCTCTTCCTCCGTGTCCGGGACCGGATCGTCGGCGACCTGCGTGACCGATGCGGACGCCGCGGTCTGCCGGGGCTCCGCGGTCGCGGTCAGTGGGGCAAGGACGAGCATCGATCCTGCGACGGCTGTCACGACCGCCAGCGACGTCATACGAACAAGCCTCACGGGAGCTTCCTCTCCGTCGGCGCCGGGCGCGTCCGGTTGGCGCGCAGTACGCCGTACACCGTGCAACGTAACGTCCGCCCAGGTCAGCGGCCACGAAAGTGTGTGATCACGGGGCGGCGCCGGCGTCGCCGGTGCGGGCGATCGCGCGCAGGTGGGCCCTCGCCTGGCGCACCACCGGGTTCGTCTCCGCGCGGGCGGCGAGCTCGACGAGCGCGACCAGGTCGGCGGACCGGGCGAGACGGACGACCCGATGCCGGTGGCGGCCGTCCGCGACGGTGGCTGCGGCTGCGGCTGCGGACCAGCCGTGCAGGACGCCCTCGGCGTAGGCCGGTTCCCGGTCGAAGCGCAGCAGGTTGCCCAGGTCGGTGGCCGGGTGCCCCGCGTGTGCGAACTCCCAGTCGAGCACACCCGTGATCTGGAGCGTGGCCGCGTCGACCAGCACGTTCTTGGGGTTCAGGTCGCTGTGCACCAGGCAGGGCGCGGCCCCCTCCAGGTCGACGGCGGCCCGCTCGGCGACCTTCCGCAGCCCGGCGACCTCGCCGTCGGACCAGCCGGCCTCGACGAGGCCCGGCGCGTGGGTGTCGACCCAGTCGGGCAGCCAGAGGCCGAACGGCTCGATCCGCAGGTCCGCGCCGGCGAACAGCCCGGTCCGCGGCATCGGCGTCGCGGCGAGCGTTCCCGCGGCCCGGCCGAGGGCTCGGCCCAGCGACCTCAGGTCGTCCTCGGCCCGGCGTCCGGCCTCCCGTGGTCCGCCCTCCCGGCGTCCGTCCTCCCGCCGTCCGACCCCGCGGTGCTCGGCGACCAGGCGCGCAAGCACCAGGTCGCCCCGCTCCCCCGGCAGCAGCTCGGTGACGAGCAGCCCGGGCAGCACGCCCTCGCCGTCGTGCACCTCGCGCACGGTCGGGACCGGCACGACGTCGCGGACCCGGTCGAGCAGCGCCGCCTGGACCCGCGCGGCGTCCGGGGCGTGCCGCGCGTCGGCGAAGAACCGGACCACGAGCCGGTCCCCGCCGCCCGCTCCGGGCGACGGGGTCGCGAGGAACGTCTCCCCCGACCACCCGCCCGTCAGCGGCTCCAGGAGGTACCCGGGCAGGCGCGGGTCGACACGCGGGGTCGGGGGCTGCATCAGAAGAGGGTCTCGTTCCCGACGTCCGCGCCGATGGACGCCGCGCCGGCGCCGTCGGACCGGACCCCGGTGAACGCCCCGCGTGGGTAGTCGCCCTCCGCGTGCTGCTCGCCGCCGGCGGCATCGACGCGGTGCATCGCCGCCCCACCCAGCCCGCGCTCGCGGATCAGGGGACGCACCCGCTCCCAGAGCCAGTCGCGGTAGCCCTGGTGCGCGTAGGCGCCCCGCGCGTAGACGCGGCCGTAGCCCTCGACGAGGTGCGGGTGGTCGCGCCCGAGCCAGCCCAGGTACCACTCGCGGGCGCCGGGCCGCAGGTGCAGCGGCAGCACGGTGACGCCGGTCGCGCCGGCCTCGACCAGGTTGTCGAGCAGCCGTTCGAGGTGTGCGAGGGAGTCGGTCAGCCAGGGCAGTACCGGCGCCACCATCACGCCGCACGGCAGTCCGGTCGCCCGGATGGCGCGGATCAGGTCGAGGCGGGCCTTCGGCGTGGGAGTGCCCGGCTCGACGGCCTGCTGCAGCTCCCGGCCCGACGGCGTGTCGGCGAACGCGAGCGAGACGCCGAGGCCGATGTCGACCTTCTGCGCGGCCTCGACGAGCAGCGGCAGGTCACGCCGCAGCAGCGTGCCCTTGGTCAGGATCGAGAACGGCGTGCCCGAGTCCGCGAGCGCCGAGATGATGCCCGGCATGAGCCGGTACCGTCCCTCGGCGCGCTGGTAGGGGTCGGTGTTGGTGCCGAGCGCGACGGCCTCGTGGCTCCAGGTTCGCTTGGCCAGCTCGGCCCGCAGCACCTGGTCGGCGTTGACCTTGACGACCACCTGGGAGTCGAAGTCGTGACCGGCGTCGAGATCGAGATATTCGTGAGTATTACGGGCAAAGCAGTAATAACAGGCATGACTGCATCCACGGTAGGGGTTGACCGTCCAGCGGAACGGCATCTGGGACGCCGCCGGCACCTTCGACAGCGCGCTCTTGGCGAGCACCTCGTGGAACGTGACTCCCGCGAACTCGGGCGACCGGACGGTACGCAGCAGCCCGGCGCCGCGCAGCCCGGGCAGCTCGAGCCCGGGCAGCGCGCCGTCGTCGTTCGAGATCGCCTGACCTTGCCAACGCATGATCCGATTCGAACACTCGTTCGAGCCGACGTCAAGCTGTCCACAGGTGGCCGGGACGAGCTCGGGCGAACGGGCCGGTCAGGGCAGAGGCGCCTCGCACGTCGCCGCCGGGTCCCCGTCGGCCGACACCACGGCCGCGATGCGCCACTGCGCGCGTTCGGTCGCGGACAGGGCGCGCGGCGGCTCCACGGTCAGGACGCCGTCGCCGGGGACGACGTCGCGGACGGTCGGGTAGGCGGCGCCGGCGGCGTCGGTGAAGGTCACCGCGACCACCGAGCCCGCCGGCGCCGTGACCGCGAGGTGGTCCCTCGGGTCGGGCAGGCGCAGGCCGAGGACGTCGCGGTACTGGTCCACCCAGCCGGCGGACACGCCGGCCGGGCAGTCGAGCGCGACCTGCTCGGCCTCGACCGGGCTGAGCGTCAGCACCGCGGTGGATCCCGCGAGGCTCGCGCCGAGCACGATGGCGGGCACGGAGAACCGGCGGCGCGCCCGGCGCGGCGCGTGCAGCCGGTTGTCGTCCGCGGCGCCCGCGTGCTCGCGCACCGCGCGGTGCGGGTTGCGCGCCCACCGCGTCCGGACCAGCCTCCCGGCAACCCGGATGCGACGTCGTCTCACGGGTGCCGCGGCCGGCGCACCGGCCGCGCCCGTCACCCCGACGAGCGACTGCTCCCAGTGCTCGCCGAGCACCCCGTCGTCGACGCGTCCCGAACCTGTCATCGGCTGTCCCCTCGGCCCGCCGCGGGCCCCGCGAGGCGGCCGGCGGCGTCGTTCACATACGGAGTCTCATCGACCCGATCGCGAGGCTAGCCGAACGCACCCTCGTGACTCCGGGCAAACCGGACAACGTGCTCCAGTTCACCCACCGGGTCACCCCCGCGGCACCGGGGCCGACGTCGAGCCGGGCGGGTCCGACCTCGACCGGGCCGAGGTCGGCGCGTTCGACGTTTTTGCGTAGATTTTACCTATAGGCCATGACTGTCCTTATTTACCCCGCTACGGTCGAGCAATGCAGAAAGTGACCACGCGTTCGACGGCGCTCGCCCTGGTGTGCTTCGCCCTGACCCTGGTGCTCGTCACGGCGGCCCAGGTCCGCCTGGCCACGTCCGGCCAGGCGGCCACCCCGATCACGGTCGCGTCGGCGATCGCCACCCAGAACGGCTCGTCCGCCACGGTGCGCGGGTACGTCGTCGGGCAGCCGACCGCCACCAGCACGGTCGTGACCAGCGGATTCCCGAACGACTACGCACTTGCCCTGGCCGACGCCCCCGGTGAGACCAGCACCTCGCGCATGGTCTACGTCCAGATCCCCGCCGCATTCCGCAGCAGCTTCGGTCTCGCGTCGAACCCCAGCCTGATGGGGAAGCAGCTCGACGTCACGGGTGCCCTCGCGGCGTACTTCACCCACCCGGGACTCAAGGACGGCACCGCGTTCGCCGTCGTCGGCAGCGGCGGAGGGGGTGGGGGTGGCGGCGGTGGTGGTGAGATCCCCGCCGGCTACTACGACGCGGCGGCGGGCCGGACCGGCACCGCGCTGCGCTCGGCCCTGCACGGCATCATCGACGGCCACACCGGCGTGAGCTACGCGACCGTCTGGACCGCGCTCCAGGAGACCGACGAGGACCCGGGCAACCCGAACAACGTCATCGAGTTCTACTCCGGCGAGTCGATCTCGAAGACGCTCAACGGCGGCGACCCCGACGACTGGAACCGCGAGCACACCTGGGCCCAGAGCCACGGGGGCTTCGGCACGGCCACCGGCCCGGGCACCGACCTGCACCACCTGCGGCCCACTGACGTCACCGTGAACTCGACCCGGGGCAACAAGGACTTCGACAACGGCGGCTCGGCCGTCGCCGAGTGCCCGGACTGCTTCACCGACTCCGACTCGTTCGAGCCCGCCGACGAGTTCAAGGGCGACGTCGCACGCGCGCTCTTCTACATGGCGATCCGGTACGAGGGCGACGACGGCTGGCCGAACCTGGAGCTGAACGAGTCGACCTCGAACGGCTCGGTGCCGTTGCACGGGAAGATCTCCGTGCTGCTCGCCTGGCACGCCGCCGACCCCGTGTCAGCGGCGGAGACGCGCCGCAACGACATCATCTATTCCGACTGGCAGCACAACCGGAACCCGTTCATCGACCACCCGGAGTGGGCCGAGTCGATCTGGTGACCCGAACCTTGGGCACCCGCCTCTTCGTCCGGGGGGGGGGGGGGAGGGTTAGGAAGGCTGGGGGGCCAGCCGAGGGGGAATACCTAAGGAAACGGGTCCCTGCCGGGGGGCCCCCCATTGCTGCGGCCGGGTCGAAC
>NZ_JBHWLR010000001.1:478926-485012 GCF_042731755.1 Promicromonospora sp. NPDC059942 | reverse complement strand
CGTTGTTTCTAAGTGAAGCACAAACCGAACCCTTTTCCGCACCCACCGGAGGGGGACGGAGTCGATCGGGCGACCAAAACTTTGCACACCCGCCTCGTCGTCCGAGGCGGGTGCGCAAGGTTCAGGCCGGCCGGCGGTCAGCCCTGCGGGACCACCCGCGGCCAGCGGTCCTCTGCCGGCGGCTCCCACGTCGCGGCGTCGGCGTCGACCTGGTCGCCGGAACGGATGTCCTTGACCTGGTCGGCGCCCACGACGCCGTCCTCCCCCGCGGAGCCCGGGAACCAGACGAACGGGATGCCGCGCCGATCGGCGTACTTGATCTGCTTGCCGAACCTCGCGGCGCTCGGCGCGACCTCCACCGGAATGTCCCGGGCGCGCAGCGCCGCGGCCACGGCGTCGGACGTCGTGCGCTCCTCCTCGGACGAGACCGCGACCAGCACGGCGGACGGCACCGAACGCGTCGCCTCCACGAGGCCGGCGGACAGCAGCCGCGAGACGAGGCGCGAGACGCCGATCGACAGGCCGACGCCCGGGTAGGTGTTCTTGCCGTCGGACGCGAGCGTGTCGTACCGGCCGCCCGAGCAGACCGAACCGAGCTGCTCGTGCCCCACCAGCACCGTCTCGTACACGGAGCCGGTGTAGTAGTCGAGGCCGCGCGCGATCTTCAGGTCGGCCACGACCACGCCCGGCGCCCGCTGCGCCGCCGCGGCGATCAGCGCGCCCAGCTCGGCCAGGCCCGTCTCCAGGAGCTCGGTCACGGCGCCGTACGACTCCGCCAGCGCCCGCACCTCGTCGATCACGCCCACGTCGGACCCCGAGATCGACGCCAGCGCGAGGCAGGCCTTGGCCTGGTCGTCGGTGGCACCGCACTCGGTAACCAGCAGCTCGGAGACCTTGTCCGGGCCGATCTTGTCGAGCTTGTCGATCTGGCGCAGCACGCCCTCGACGTCGTCCAGCCCGACGCCGCGGTAGAAGCCCTCGGCGACGCGGCGGTTGTTCACCAGGATGCGGACCGGCGGCAGGCCGATCTCGCCCAGCGCGCCGAGCGCCTCGGCCATGACCAGCGGCGCCTCGACCTCGAAGTGGTACGGCAGCTCGCCCGCGCCCACGATGTCGATGTCGGCCTGGACGAACTCACGGAAGCGGCCGTCCTGCGGGCGCTCGCCGCGCCACACCTTCTGGATCTGGTAGCGGCGGAACGGGAACGCGATGCGGCCGGCGTTCTCCAGCACGTAGCGGGCGAACGGGACGGTCAGGTCGAAGTGGAGGCCGAGCTGCTTCTCGGAGCCGGAGCGGGCGGCGCCGTCCTCCTCCTGGAGGCGGGACAGGACGTAGACCTCCTTGGAGGTCTCCCCCTTGCGCAGGAGCTGGTCGAGCGGCTCGACGGCCCGCGTCTCGATCCCGGCGAACCCGTGCAGCTCGAAGGTGTGCCGCAGCGTGTCGAGGACGTGCTGCTCGACGATGCGACCGTCAGGGAGCCATTCGGGGAAACCGGAGAGAGGAGTGGGCTTTGCCATGCCTCAGATCTTCCCACGAGCGGCGACCCGTCAGCCCGGGTTTTCCACAGCCTGGTCGACCAGCCCGGCGAGCACGTCCAGCTCGCCGCGCTCGTGCCACGCCAGCCGGCGCAGCACCTTCACGCTCGTCCAGCTCCCGTGGTCGGGCCAGACCCGGGACAGGTCCGGCGCCATCGTGGAGACCACACTGCGCACGTGCGCCCCGGACTTCTCGAGCTCGGTCACCACGTCGCCCGCCCTCTCCCGTGCGGGCAGTCCGAGCAGCGGCAGGTAGTAGCGCGACTCGGTGTCCGCGATGTGGAACGCGAGCTGTTCCACCGTGTGCCAGGACGCGTAGGCCGGGAGCCGCCGTCCGGGGTCGCGGTAGGCCAGCACCCCGGGCGGGGCGGCCCGCACCAGGTCGAGGGTCCTGGCCCGGGTCCGGGCCAGTACCGCGAGCGTCGCCCCGCGCTCCGCGTCCGACGCCGGCGCCAGGTCGCGCTCGAACACCGTCTCGTCGCCGCTCTCGGCCCGGTCCACGCGCTCGACGACGTCGATGGCCTCCGCAGCGCCGGCCCCGAGCCCGCACCGCTCGGCGAGGTCCGCGAGCGCCGCGGCGTCGTCGGGCCCCTGGCCGCAGGTGCCCCAGTGCGCCAGGTCGAACGTCCACGCGGCGGACCAGCCGTCCTCGGCCATCCCCGCGCGCGTGTCGACGTACGCCCTCACGCGCCGGCCACGGTGAGGAACGGGTTGGTCGCCAGCTCGCGGGCCACGGTGGTGGCGGGGCCGTGCCCGGGGACCACGGCGAGCGCCGGGTCGAGGCCGCGCACGACGTCGCGCAGGGTCTTGCCCATCACCTCGTACGAGCCGCCGTGCAGGTCGGTGCGGCCGACGGAGCCCGCGAACAGGACGTCGCCGGTCAGGACCACCTCGTCGTCGAGGCGGTAGAGCGTGGACCCCTCGGTGTGGCCCGGCGCGTGCAGGGCGTGCAGCGTGACGTCGCCGAACGTGAGCTCTGCTGACCCGCCGGGCGTGGCGAACGGCTCGACCAGGTCGGGCGTCCGGTAGTCGTCGCGGTGCAGCCCGAGCGCGGTCTCCAGCGCGGGGCTCAGCGTGGCGAACGGGTCGGCCAGGCGGTAGGCGTCGGCCTCGTGCAGGCGCATCGGGATCCCGTACCGCGCGCACAGGACCCCGGCGTCCCAGGTGTGGTCGGCGTGGCCGTGCGTGGCGAGGACGGCGCGCGGCTTCAGTCCGGTGTCGTCGAGCAGGCGTCCGACGGCGTCGGCGACCCCCGCACCGGCGTCCACCACCACGCAGTCGACGCCCGCCGACACGACGCAGCAGTTGGTCCCGAAGACCGGCGCGACCAAGACACGAAGCTCCACGCGACCCACGCTAGCGGCTCCCGTCGTGCCTGGCAGAGGCTTCTTCACCCGTCGCCGGAGGCGCTCAGACAGTATGACCTGGCATCCGATGCCTACACTGTCCCCGCACGGGGTGATTCGCCCCGGATCCATCAGGTGAATCGGTCCAGCGTGACCGCGCCCCGGGTCGGGGTGAGCACGAGAGAGCACGGGGAAGGGAACGCGGTGGCTTCCACCAAGCAGCGGCAGCGCGCGCAGCAGGCCAGGCAGGCCGACAAGCGGGCGCAGCGGCAGGCGGCCAAGCGCGCGCACAAGCAGCGCCTGTGGACCTTGGTCGCACTGTTCACGGTGCTCGCGCTCGTCGGCGCCTTCGTGGTCGCCGCGCTGATCAGCTCCGGTGCGCCCGAGGCGGGCGACGATGCCGAAGCAGGCGCGGGCACCGAGACCTGCCCGGCCGGCGTCCAGGAGGCGCGGGACACCTACGAGCTCGCCGACCCGTCGGTGGCCGAGGACCGCACCTGGACCGTCACGCTGCAGGCCTGCGCGGGCGACACCACCGCCGACATCGTGCTCGAGCTCGACGGCGCGGCCGCGCCGCAGGCCGTCGCCAGCTTCGTGACGCTCGCCCAGGGCGGGTACTTCGACGAGACCGGCTGCCACCGCCTCACGACGCAGAACATCTTCGTGCTCCAGTGCGGCGACCCGACCTTCACGGGCTCCGGCGACCCGGGCTACTCCTTCGGGCCCATCGAGAACGCCCCGGAGGACGACCTCTACCCCGCCGGCACCGTCGCGATGGCGCGGCGCGGCGACGACGCCGAGTCCATGGGCTCCCAGTTCTTCCTCGTCTACGAGGATTCGACCATCCCCTCCGACACGGTCGGCGGGTACACGGTCTTCGGCACGATCACATCCGGCCTGGACTTTGTCCAAGCAGTCGCTGACACGGGCGCGGTAGACGGTGCACCAGACGGTGAGCCTGCCACCCCGGTCACCATCGAAGGAGTTGAGACCCAGTGAGCGAACCCACTTCTCGCTCGACCGAGCCCGTCCAGCAGGACGCGCCCGTCGAGCCCGTGGCCGAGACTCCGACCGCAGCCGAGGCACCCGCCGAGGCGGTCAGCGAGGCGACCGAGGCAGCCGCCGGGGCGGACGCAGCGGACGACGCCGCCGAGGCGACCCCCGAGGCCGCCGCGACGGAGCCGGCCGCCGAGGAGGCTCCCGCGGCCGAGGCCGAGGTTCCCGCGGAGGACGCTCCCGCCGTGGAGGCGCCCGCCGAGGAGACCGAGGCCCCTGCTGAGGACGCCGCTGCGACCGAGGCTGCCGCCGAGGAGACTCCCGCCGCCGAGGCCGAGACGCCTGCCGAGGAAGCTCCGGCCACCGAGGCCGACGCTGCCGCCGAGGAGGCCCCTGCGGCCGACGAGGTTGCTGCCGCCGAGGAGGCCCCGGCCGTCGAGGCCGAGGCGCCCGCCGAGGAGGCGGCTGCGGACGAGGCTCCCGTGACCGAGGCCGTCGCGACAGAGGCACCGGCCGAGGAGGCACCGGCGACGGAGACTCCCGCTGCCGAGGCCGAGACCCCCGCCGAGGAGCCCGCGACCGAGGAGGCTCCCGCCGACGAGGCACCGGCCGCCGAGGCCGAGACCCCCGCCGCGGCTGCCGCGCCCGCTCCGAAGCCCGCCACCCCGAAGCCGTCGGCGATCCCGTCGCCGGCCGCGCTCGCCCGGCCGCGTGCGCCCAAGCCGGGCACGCCGTCGGCCCCCGTGGCGCAGGCCGCCCCGGCGACGGCGCCCGCACCCGTGGTGCCCGCCGCCGCGGACGCCGTCGCGCACGCCGAGGCGGAGAAGTTCGGTCGCGTCGACAACGAGGGCAACGTCTACGTCAACGACGGTGACGGCGAGCGCGTCGTGGGCCAGTTCCCCGGCGTCACCACCGAGGAGGCGCTCGCGCTGTACGTGCGCCGCTACCTCGACCTGAGCGCGAAGGTCGGCCTGTTCGAGGCCCGGCTGGACAGCGCGGACCTGTCGGTGCGCGAGATCGACCAGACGCTGCAGAAGCTCGGCGAGGAGACCGCCGAGCCCGCCGCCGTCGGCGACCTTCCGGGCCTGCGGACCCGGGTCGAGGCCCTGCGGGGCCGCGCCGCGGAGCGCCGTGCCGCCCTGGAGCAGGCACGCTCCGCCGCCAAGGCGGAGGCCGTCGAGTCGCGCACCTCGATCGTGGAGGCCGCCGAGAAGATCGCGGCGACCGACCCGAGCAAGATGCAGTGGCGCCCGGCGGGCGAGGAGCTGCGTGCGCTGCTGGACCGCTGGAAGGACGCCCAGCGCTCCGGGCCGCGTATCGACCGCCCCACGGAGGAGTCGCTCTGGAAGCGGTTCAGCCACGCCCGCACGGCGTTCGACCGCGAGCGCCGGCACTTCTTCGCCGACCTGGAGCAGCGCAACAGCGCCGCGAAGACGGAGAAGGAGAAGCTGGTCTCCGAGGCGGAGGCGCTGTCGAACAGCACCGACTGGGGCTACACCGCGGGCGCGTACCGCGACCTGATGACGCGCTGGAAGGCGGCGGGCCGGGCGTCCCGCAAGGACGACGACGCGCTGTGGGCCCGGTTCCGGGCCGCGCAGGACCGGTTCTTCCAGGCCCGGGACGCCGAGAACGCCGTGATCGACGCGGAGTACGGCGAGAACCTGAAGGTCAAGGAGGTCCTGCTGGAGGAGGCCGAGGCGCTGCTCCCGGTCAAGGACCTGAACAAGGCCAAGGCCGCCCTGCGCAGCCTCCAGGAGCGCTGGGAGGAGGCCGGCAAGGTGCCTCGCGGCGACATCCAGCGCATCGAGGCTCGCCTGCGCGCGGTCGAGACCGCGGTCCGCGACGCCGACCAGGCGCAGTGGAAGCGCACCAACCCGGAGACGCGTGCGCGCGCCGAGGGCGCGGCGGCCCAGCTCGAGTCCGCGATCGCGGCCCTCGAGGCGGACCTCGCGGACGCGCAGGCCAAGGGCGACAAGCGCAAGGTCTCCGAGCTGGAGGCCGCCGTGGCGGCCCGCCGCTCGTGGCTGGAGCAGGTCGTCAAGGCCGCGGAGGACTCCCGGGGCTGACCCCGGCTGAGGTTGTCCACAGCGGGCCCGGGGGGGGGGTGGTGGGAAGGGGGAAAGGACAGGGGGGGGTGTGGGGGTTTTTTCCTTCTCCCCCCCCCCCCTTCTCCCCCCACCCCGCACACAACACCACCCCCCTCCCCACC
>NZ_JBHWLR010000001.1:400542-478916 GCF_042731755.1 Promicromonospora sp. NPDC059942 | reverse complement strand
GTGGTGGTGGGGGGGGGGGAGGCGGGAAACGGAGGGGGGGCGGGGGGGGGGGGCGGGGGGGTGGGTGCTCACCCCGGCTCCGTCCGCTCGCTTTCCCCCCCCACTTCCCCGCTGCGCGTAGGTTCTGCGCATGCCGTTCCCGTCCCTCACTGCGCTGCTCGACCCGGAGCCGACGACGCCGCCGCTCGTCGTCACCCCGGCGGACGTGGGCGGGCCGGTGGCGTGGGCCGAGCTGCGGCGGGCGGGCGCGCTGGTCGAGCTGCACGACGGCGCGGCGGTCGGCGTCGGCTGCGTGCCGGGTCCGGCGCACCGCGCGCTGGCGCTCGCCCGCGAGGTGCCCGTTCGCTGCGTCCTGGGCGCCGCCACGGCGGGGTGGGTCCACACGGGCCTGTACGACGGCGTCGCGGCGCCCGCCTGGCCGGCCGGCGCCCCGGTCGAGCTCGCCTACTCCCCCGACACCCACCGTCCGGCCCCGCGGCCCGGTCGGGTCACGCGCCGCGCCCCGGGTCTCGTGCGGGACACCGAACGCCTCGCGGGGGTCCCCGTCACCAGCCGGACCCGGACCGCCGCCGACGTCGCCTGCACGGCCTCGCCGGAGGCCGCCGTGCCCGTCCTGGTGGCCCTGGCGAGGGCCGGGACGGACCTGCGGCAGGCCGCCGTCCTGCTGGACCGGCGCGCCCGCGTGGTCGGCCGGCCGGCGGCGCACCGGGCCCTTTCTGCGGCGCGGGAGCTGTTGGCGGGCTAGGTTCGGTCCATGGCCGGATCCAAGACACCCGCTGTGGAGCTCGACGTCGCGGGCCGTACCGTGCGCGTGACGAGCCCGGACCGCGTCGTCTTTCCCCGCGGCATCACCAAGCTCCAGGTCGTCGAGTACTTCGTCGCCGTCGCCGACGGCATCACCGGTGCCCTGCTGCACCGCCCCACCACGCTGGAGCGCTGGCCCAAGGGGTGGCACGAGGGCGCGCACCTCGCCACGCGCATGCCCAAGCCGGACGACCCGAAGGGGGACGGCTTCTACCAGAAGCGCATCCCGCGGGGGGCACCGGGCTACGTGGAGACCGCGACCATCGCGTTCCCGTCGGGCCGGACGGCGGACGAGGTCTGCCCCACGGAGCCCGCCGTCGTCGCCTGGGCCGCCAACATGGGCACGCTCACGTTCCACCCCTGGCCGGTGCGGCGGGACGACGTCGAGGCGGTGGACCAGCTCCGCATCGACCTGGACCCGCAGCCCGGCACGGACTTCTCGGACGCCGCCGCGGTGGCGCCGCACCTGCGCGAGCTGCTCGGCGAGCTGGACCTGCGGGGGTATCCCAAGACCTCGGGCGGCCGGGGGCTGCACGTGTTCGTGCCGCTGGAGCCGCGGTGGACGTTCATCGAGGCGCGGCGGGCGACCATCGCGATCGGGCGCGAGCTGGAGCGCCGGCTGCCCGGGAAGGTCACGACGCGCTGGTGGAAGGAGGAGCGGGGCGAGGCGATCTTCGTGGACTACAACCAGATGGCCCGCGACCGCACCATCGCCTCCGCGTGGTCGATCCGGGCGAACGGCCGGGCGACGGTGTCGATGCCCCTGGACTGGGACGAGGTGCCCGACGTGCACCCCGACGACTTCGACGTGCTCACCGCGCCGGCCCGGTTCGCCGAGCGCGGCGACCTGTTCGCCGCCCTGCGCGCCGACCGGGACCCGGCCCTGGACTGCTCGCTGGACGCCGCCCTCGACCTGGCGGCCCGCGACGAGGCCGACGGCCTCGAGGACCTGCCCTACCCGCCGGAGTACCCGAAGATGCCGGGCGAGCCCAAGCGGGTCCAGCCCAGCCGCGACAAGGACCGCGACCGCAGCAAGGACGTCGCGGCGGAGTGACCCGCCCGCGGCCGCGCCACAGGCGATGCGGCCCTCAGTGCGACCGCAGCGCCTTGATCAGGTCACCCTTGCGCATCGTGGAGCGGCCCTCGATGCCGATCTCTGCGGCTCGCTTGCGCAGCTTGTCGACCGTCCAGTCGTCGTAGTCGCCGGACTTTCCTCCCTTGCGGCCGACGCTCTTGCGCGACGTGTTCGCCGCCGCGTTCGCGATACGGGCGGACTTCTCCTTGGAGCTGCCCTCGTCACGGAGCTTCTCGTACAGCTCCTTGTCCTTGACGCTCGGTCCGGGGTCACGCTTCGGCATGGTCGATCCTCCCGACGGTGCTGGACGTTCACCCCCACCCTCGCCCGATCTCACCCCGCTCGCACGTGGGTGGACCGATGAGTCCGGCGCGCGCCCGGCGTCGGACGGGCATGGGAACGCTGCGCTACACCGCGAACATGTCCGCCGACGGGTACACCGTCGACGCCGAGGGAAGCTTCGACTTCACGCAGCCGACCGACGAGATCCTCGCGTTCGTCAACGAGAACGAGTCGGACGTCGCCGTCTACGTCCTGGGCCGGGACATGTACGAGACGATGGTCTACTGGGAGACCCACGACCCCGGGCCCGACCCGAACCCGCACACGGACCGGTACGCGGAGATCTGGCAGGGTGTCGACAAGGTCGTCGCGTCGTCGTCGCTGCCGCAGGACGCCGTCACATCCGCGCGGACCCGGCTCGTGCGTGACCTGCAGCCGGGTGAGCTGCGGCGCATCGTGAACTGCGCGCCCGGCACCGTCTCGATCGGGGGGCCCACCGTGGCCGCGGAGTTCATCCGGCAGGGCCTCGTGGACGACTTCCGCTTCGTGGTCTACCCCGAGGTCGTGGGCGGCGGGCTGCCGGCCCTGCCGCGGGACGCCCGGCTGCGGCTGCGCCTCGTGGACTCCCGCACCTTCGACGGCGGGTGCGTCTACCTGCGCTACGCGCCCCGCTGAGGCAGGCTCGTACCCGTGACCACACTCAACCTGCCCGTGCAGCCCCCGGTCCGGCCGATGCTCGCCAAGAGCGTGCCCTCGGTGCCTGCCCAGCCCGCCGGCGACGACGCCGGCCCCGCGTACGTCTACGAGCCCAAGTGGGACGGGTTCCGCGCCATCGTCTACCGCGACGGCGACGAGGTACGCATCGACTCCCGCAACGCCAAGCCGATGGAGCGCTACTTCCCGGACGTCGTCGCCGCCGTCCGCGACGCCCTGCCGGAGCGGTGCGTGGTCGACGGCGAGATCGTCATCGCCCAGCGGCCCGGCCACGGCGCCGCGCACCTGAACTTCGAGCTGCTGTCCCAGCGCATCCACCCCGCGGAGTCCCGGGTGAACATGCTCGCCGAGACCACCCCGGCCGCGCTCGTGGTGTTCGACGTGCTGGCGCTCGGCGACGACGACCTCATGGACCGCCCGCTGACCGAGCGGATCGCGGCACTGGACGGCCTCGGCCTGACCGGTCCGCTCGTGTTCGCGACGCCCCGCACCCAGGACGCCGCGGAGGCCGAGGAGTGGTTCGGCTCGTTCGAGGGCGCGGGCCTGGACGGCGTCGTCGCCAAGCTCGCGGACGGTCCGTACGCGCCCAACAAGCGCACCATGCTCAAGATCAAGCACACCCGGACCGCCGACGTCGTGCTGGCGGGCTACCGGCTGCACAAGACCTCGACACCCGAGCAGCCGCTGCTCGGGTCGCTGCTGCTGGGCCTGTGGGACGAGACCGACGACGGCCCGCGCCTGCAGTTCGTGGGCGTCGCGGCCTCGTTCCCGGCCACCCGGCGCGCCGAGCTGATCGCCGAGCTCGCGCCGCTCGTCGTGGAGCCCGGGACGCCCGCGGCCGAGGAGCACCCGTGGCAGGGGTGGACCGACCCCACGAAGGCCGAGGCGGGCGACCGCCTGCCCGGCGCGCAGTCGCGCTGGAGCTCGGGCAAGGACCTGTCGTTCACCCCCCTGCGGGCCGAGCGCGTACTCGAGGTGGGCTACGACCACATGGAGGGCTCGCGGTTCCGGCACACGTCCCAGTTCAAGCGCTGGCGCCCGGACCGCGAGCCGGCGTCCTGCACGTACGAGCAGCTCGAGGAGCCGGTCAGCTTCGACCTGGGCGAGCTGCTGCCGGGGGCGCCGGGGACGTCCTGACCCGGTCCACGGCCGCGCCCACGCCGTCCAGCACGGTCTCCAGCCCGAACCGGAAGTCGTGGTCCGGCCCCTCGGGCGCGACGTCGTCCGGCGGCTCCTGCTCGAACAGCCCCGACCCGAACAGCGACGCCGCCTCCGGGAACCGCTCGGGGCGCACCAGGCGCGCCATCGCGCGCCCGTACTCCTGCTCGACCTGACCCTGGTCCAGCCCCGACCCGGCACGCGCCGCGGACATGTCCGCCGCGAGCTGTGACGCGGTGCGCACGTACCCGCTGACCAGGGTCACGACACCCACCTTGGCCGCCCAGTCCAGGCCGGTCCCCCGCAGGGCCGCGAGGCCCGCGTCCAGCCGCGCCAGCTCGTACGGGCCCGACGGCGGCCCCTGCACCGGCAGGTGCGCGAGCCACGGGTGGCGCCGGTACATGGCGCGCACGCCGTACGCCCAGCCTCGCAGCGCGACGCGCCAGGCGGGGTCGCCGGGCGCGCCCGGGCCGTCCTCCCCCGTCCCGGCGTCGGCCGGCCGGCTCCCGTAGTCCCCCATCAGCGCGAGCAGCTCGTCCTTGGAGCCGACGTACCGGTACAGCGACATGGGCGTCACGCCGAGCTCCCCGGCCACCTTGGGCAGGGTGACGCCCGCCAGTCCGTCCCGGTCCGCCAGCGCGACGGCGGCCGCGACCACCTGGTCCACGGTCAGGACGGCGCGCCGCCCGAGGTGCGACCCCGACGGCAGGCGCCACAGCCGGGCGATGTGCGCGGGGACGTCCCCCGCGGACGGCGGGCCGGTGTCCGGTCGCGGGTCCCCTCCGGAAGGGTTCTGTGGCTCGGTCACGGGCCTCATGATCACACGTCCTCACGGTCGCGGCGGTCCTGGCACGACCGTCCCGCTAATTACTGTACGTCTTATAGTTTCAGGTATATGTTAACGCCGAGCCAGCCGCCCGACCCGAAGGAGAGGCTCATGACCACTGCCGCAGACTCGGCACCCCGCAGCTCGACCCGACCCGCCGACCCCGGCCTGGAGCCCCACGCCGCACCGCGCGCCCGAGGCCCCGTCCTGCGCGCCGAGCGCGCCCTCGCCCCCGACCTCGCCCGCGGGGCGATGCTGCTCCTGATCGCGCTCGCCAACAGCGTGGGCTACTTCTTCGCGAACGCGCCCGGCCTGGACCCGACGCCGCACGGCGCGGAGCGCCCGTGGATCGTGCTGCTGTTCCTGTTCGTGCACTCGCGCGCGTTCCCCCTGTTCGCGTTCCTGTTCGGCTACGGGCTGGTGCAGCTCGCCGCACGGCAGGACGCCGCGGGCGCGTCGCCCGCCGAGGTGCGGCGGATCCTCGTGCGCCGCAACGCGTGGCTGCTCGCCTTCGGCGCGGCGCACGGGCTGCTCCTGAACGCGGGCGATTTCCTGGGCGCGTACGGCCTGGTCGGGATCGCGTTCACGCTCCTGCTGCTGCGCCGCTCGGCGCGGGTGTACCGGTTCGTGCCGGTGCTCGTCGCCCTCGAGGCCGCCGCCGCGCTCGTCCTGGCGGTGCTCGTGACCGGGCGGCTGCTCTCGGGCGGCCTCGTGGGCGCCGCGGACGCCGTCCCCGCCCCCACCAGCCCCATGCCGTCGGTCCTGGCGCCCACGTTCGTCGACTCCGTCGCGGCGCGCCTGGGCGAGTGGCCGGCGCACACCGCGACCGTGCTGCCCTTCATCCTGTTCGTGTGGATCGGGGCGTGGGCCGCCCGCCGGCGGATCCTGGAGGAGCCGGGTGAGCACCTGACGCTGCTGCGCCGTGGCGCCGTGGGCGGGCTCACGATCGGTGCCCTGGGCGGCCTCCCGATGGGCCTGCTCGCGGCGGGCTGGCTCCACCTCGACGCCGGCACGGCCGGCCTGGTGACCGTGCTGTACAACAACACCGGCACGCTCGGCGCCATCGGCTGGACCTGCCTGTTCGGCCTGCTGGCGCACCGGATCGCCCGGGCCCGAGCGAGCGCCGCGACCGGCACCACGGACGGCGCGCCGGGGGCCGCGGCACCGGGCCGGCTCGTGGACGCCGTCGCCGCGCTCGGCCGCCGCAGCCTGACCGGGTACCTGGTCCAGTCCGTGGCGTGGTTGGTGCTGACCGCGCCGTTCCTGCTGGACCTGCCCCGGCACGCGCCGAGCCCCACGTTCGCGGCGGCGGGCGGCGCGGTCGCCGTGTGGGCGCTCACCGTCGTCGGCGCCGCCGCCCTGGAGCGCCACGGGAACCGCGGGCCGGCCGAGAACCTGCTGCGCCGCCTCACCTACGGGCGACGCTGACGCGATCCGCCGTGCCGGTGGACACCGCGCGCCGATGAACCACGAGGGGCCCGACCGCAGACGGTCGGGCCCCAGGGTGAGTTCCTGGTTCGCCGGACGTCAGACCGGCAGCTGCGGCCGCTCGACCGGCTTGGTGCCGGTGATGCGGTGCACGTCGAACACACCCTCGACCTTGCGCACGGCCGACAGGACCGTCGCGAGGTGCGCGGGCTCGGCCATCTCGAAGATGAACCGCGAGACCGCCAGCCGGTCGTCCGACGTCGAGACGAACGCCGACAGGATGTTCACGTGGTTCTCGGACAGCACGCGGGTCACGTCCGACAGGAGCCGCGACCGGTCGAGCGCCTCGACCTGGATCTGCACGAGGAACATCGTGTTCGCGCCCTGCGTCCACTCCACCTCGACCAGGCGCTCCGGCTGCTTGCGCAGCCCGTCCAGGTTCACGCAGTCCGTGCGGTGCACGCTCACGCCCTGGCCGCGGGTCACGAAGCCCACGATGTCGTCGCCCGGCACCGGGGTGCAGCACTTGGCGAGCTTGACCCACACGTCGGCGGACTCGGAGCCCTTGAGCATGACGCCCGGGTCGCCCGACCGCACGCGCCGGGCGGTGAGGCCACCCGGACGGGCCGCCTCGGCGACGTCCTCCTCCGCGCCGTCCGCCCCGCCGAGCGCCTTGACGAGCTTCTCGACCACGTGGGCCGAGGAGATCTGCCCCTCGCCGACGGCCGCGTACAGCGCGGACACGTCCTGGTAGTTCATCTCGTCCGCGACCCCGACGAGGGTCTCGTGCGACATGAGGCGCTGGATCGGCAGGCCCTGCTTGCGCATGGCCTTGGCGATCGAGTCCTTGCCGGTCTCGACGGCCTCCTCGCGGCGCTCCTTGGTGAACCACTGCCGGATCTTGTTGCGCGCGCGCGGCGACTTCACGAACCCGAGCCAGTCGCGGCTCGGGCCCGCGGTCTCCGACTTGGAGGTGAGGATGTCGACGACGTCGCCGTTCTCCAGCGGCGAGTCGAGCGGCACCAGGCGGCCGTTCACGCGGGCACCCATGGTGCGGTGGCCCACCTCGGTGTGCACCGCGTACGCGAAGTCGACGGGCGTGGCGCCGCCGGGCAGCGCCATGGCCGAACCCTTCGGCGTGAAGACGTAGACCTCGTCGCCGCCGATCTCGAACCGCAGCGAGTCGAGGAACTCCGCCGGGTCGGCGGTCTCGCGCTGCCAGTCCACGAGCTGGCGCAGCCAGGCCATGTCCTGGTTCTTCGGGTCGTTGCCGCCCGCCGCCGGCGTCTTCTCCTTGTACTTCCAGTGCGCCGCCACGCCGTACTCGGCGCGGCGGTGCATGTCGTGCGTGCGGATCTGGATCTCCACGGGCTTGCCGCCCGGGCCGATCACCGTCGTGTGCAGCGACTGGTACATGTTGAACTTCGGCATGGCGATGTAGTCCTTGAACCGGCCGGGGACCGGGTTCCACCGCGCGTGCATGGCGCCGAGCGCCGCATAACAGTCGCGCACGGTGTCCACGAGGACGCGGGTGCCGACGAGGTCGTAGATCTCCGCGAAGTCGTGACCGCGCACGATCATCTTCTGGTAGATCGAGTAGTAGTGCTTCGGCCGGCCGGTCACGGTGGCCTTGATCTTCGCGCTGCGCAGGTCCGACTCGATCTGCCCGCGCACCACGCCGAGGTAC
Organism: Promicromonospora sp. NPDC059942; assembly: GCF_042731755.1. Taxonomy (NCBI): domain Bacteria; kingdom Bacillati; phylum Actinomycetota; class Actinomycetes; order Micrococcales; family Promicromonosporaceae; genus Promicromonospora; species Promicromonospora sp. NPDC059942. Next base: position 470,942 of record NZ_JBHWLR010000001.1, on the reverse strand, counting down.
TCCTCGCGGGCGGGGGCGCGCTCCGCCACCAGGTGCACGATCTCGTCGTACACCTTGGGGTACAGGGTCTGGAAGGAGAGGTCCTCCAGCTCCCACTTGATCGTGTTCATGCCCAGCCGGTGGGCCAGCGGCGCGTAGATCTCGACGGTCTCGCGCGCCTTGCGCTCCGCCGACTTGGACGGCACGTACTTCCAGGTGCGGGCGTTGTGCAGGCGGTCGGCCAGCTTGATGACCAGCACGCGGATGTCCTTGGCCATGGCCACGACCATCTTGCGCACGGTCTCGGCCTGCGCCGCGTCGCCGTACTTCACCTTGTCGAGCTTGGTCACGCCGTCCACGAGCAGCGCGACGTCGTCGCCGAACTCGCTGCGCAGCGTGTCCAGCGAGTAGTCGGTGTCCTCCACCGTGTCGTGCAGCAGCGCGGCCGCGATCGTCGTGCCCTCGAACCCGAGCTCCGCGAGGATCGTGGAGACCGCGACGGGGTGCGTGATGTACGGGTCGCCGCTCTTGCGCATCTGCCCGCGGTGGGCCTTCTCGGCCACCACGTAGGCGCGCTCGATCAGGGCGACGTCGGCCTTGGGGTGGTTGCTGCGGATCGCCTGCAGCAGCGGCTCGATCGCCGCCGGGGTGCCGCCACCGATGCTGCGCACGCCCAGCCGCACCAGCCGGTTGCGCATCCGGTTGCCGCCCGGAGGGGTGGGCGGGTTCTTCTCGGGCACCGGAGCGCGTGACACCGTGTTCTCCGCCATGTACGCGCCTCCTTCCCCGGGATGAAACCCGGAGTCGCCAGTCTAGCCCTGGACCACTATTCGCCGTCCGACCCGGTCATTGACCGGACGGGGTGTCCACCCGCAGGAGAGTATCGACGTTGTGGCCCTGGAGCCTGTCGCGCCCGTGAAGCGCCTCCAGCTCGATCAGGAAGGCGAGCCCGGAGACGACCCCACCGCACTGCTCCACCAGCTCTGCTGCGGCCGCCGCGGTACCGCCCGTGGCGAGAACGTCGTCGATGATGAGAACGCGCGCACCGGGGGTGAGTGTTCCCGAGCGCAGCTCGATGGCCGCGGAGCCGTACTCCAGGTCGTACGAGACGCTGTGCGTGGGCGGCGGGAGCTTGCCCGCCTTGCGCAGCGGCAGGAAGCCCAGGCCGAGCGCGTGGGCCACGGGCGCGCCGAGCAGGAAGCCGCGGGCCTCCATGCCGGCCACCACGTCCACGCCGTCGGCCAGCGCGAGGCGCGTGAACGCCTCCACGACGTCGGCCAGGCCCTGGGCGTCGGCCAGCAGAGGAGTGATGTCCTTGAAGAGGACACCGGGAGAGGGAAAGTTCGGGACGTCCGCGATCAGGTCGCGAACGCGCGTCGCCCTCTCCGGCACCAGGCCGGAGAGGGCGACGTCGGTCATGTCGTCTGCCACGAGGCGTGAGCCTACCGGCGACGCCTGGGCTGAGCGGCCTGTCCCTGGTGGTGACCGGGGACGAGCTGGGCCGAACCGGACGCGGCAGCGGCCAGCAGGCTCTCGTCCGCACCCTCGGCCACGAGACCCGCGCGCAGATCCATGACCTTCTTGGTGTGGGCGGCGATCTTGGGCTCGCGCTCCCGCAGCGTCACGTCGAGCGGCGTCGCGAAGAAGAGCGACGACAGCGCGCCCGCGGCGATACCGACGAACAGCGACAGCGAGATGTCCTTCAGCGTGCCGGCGCCCAGCAGGAAGCCACCCACGAACAGGATGCCCGCGACGGGCAGCAGCGCCACCACGGAGGTGTTGATGGACCGGACCAGGGTCTGGTTCACCGCGAGGTTGGCCCGCTCGGCGTAGGTGCTGCGGGTCTGCTCGGTCACCGAGGCGGTGTTCTCACGCACCTTGTCGAAGACGACCATCTTGTCGTACAGCGAGAAGCCCAGGATGGTCAGGAAGCCGATGATCGTCGACGGCGTGACCTCCCAGCCGATCACCGCGTACACACCGGCCGAGACCAGCACGTCGGTGAGCATCGCCACGACGGCCGCCACCGACATCCGCCAGGCGCGGAAGTAGATCGCCATGAAGACCGCGGCCGCCAGCACGAACGCGACGGTGCCCCACAGGGCCCGCATGCTCACGGACTGGCCCCAGGTCGGGCCGATGAAGTTCGACGTGACCTCGCCGACGTCGACGCCATAGGCGTCGGCGAGGGCCTGGCCGACCTGGTCGGTCTGCTCGGCGTCGAGCTGCGAGACCTGGACGCGGACGGCGTTCGCGCCGACCTGGCTGATGTGGGGCTCCTCGCCGGGAGCCACCGTCGCGACCGCCTCGATCGCGACGTCCTCGTCCGTGGTCGACGCACCGGAGACCGTGAACTCGGAGCCACCGCGGAAGTCGATGCCGAGGTTCAGGCCCTGGAAGACCAGCACGAGGACCGACGCCGCCGAGAAGAGCGCGACGATCGAGTACCAGAGCCGACGGCGCTGGACGATCGGGTACGACCGACGACCCGTGTAGAGGTCGTTACCCCACTGAGCGAAGCCACCCCGCGCCATCAGCTGTTCTCCTCGTTCTGAGCCTGCTGGGTCGCGTCTGCGGACCCTGCGGCAGCCTTGCGCTCGGCGGCACGCCGCTCCGCGATCGTCATCCTGCGGCCGTCCTCGCCGGTGCGCGGCGCCGGGGTCACGGACTGCGCCGTGACCAGCTCCCGGTCGGGCTCGGCGGTGCCGAAGTCGGGGACGTCCGTCGTCGCGTCGGGCTTCCCGCCGGACAACCGGCCGGCGCCCCGGTACCGCGGCGTCACCTCGATGCGGTCGGCGGACAGGCCGGAGGCCTTGTGCCCGTCACGGAAGAACGGCACCTTGGCGAGCAGCTCCATCATCGGGTGCGTGAACCAGATGACCACCATGACGTCGATGATCGTGGTCAGGCCCAGGGTGAACGCGAAGCCGCGCACACCGCCGACGGTCATGAAGTACAGGATCACGGCCGACAGCAGGTTCACGGCCTTCGCGGCGTAGATCGTGCGGCGCGCGCGGACCCAGCCCCGCTGGACCGCCAGGCGCAGGGATCTGCCGTCGCGTAGCTCGTCCCGGATACGTTCGAAGTACACGATGAACGAGTCCGCGGTGAAGCCGATGGCCACGATCAGACCAGCGACACCCGGCAGGGAGAGGCGGTAGCCCATGCCCCAGCTCAGGAGCGCGATCACCACGTAGGTCATGGCGCCGGCCACGACCAGCGAGGCCACGGTGAGCAGGCCGAGCGCACGGTACTGGAACAGCGAGTAGACGACGACGAGCGCGAGGCCGATGAGGCCGGCGAACAGGCCGCGCTGGAGCTGCTCGGAACCGAGCGTGGCGGAGATCTGGTTCTGTCCGTCGACCTGGAAGGTCAGCGGCAGCGAGCCGAAGCTGAGCTGGTTGGCCAGCGTGGCGGCCGACTGCTGCGTGAAGGAGCCGGAGATCTGCGCCTGGCCGTTGGTGATCGCGACGTTCGTGCTCGGCGCCGAGACGACGAGGCCGTCCAGCACGATGGCGAACTGGTTGCGCGGCTGCTCCAGGTTCACCAGGCGCTCCGTGGTCTCACGGAACTCCTTGGTGCCCTGCGAGTTGAAGTCGAGGTTGACGCCCCACTCGTTGGTGACCGTCCCGTTCGCGCCGGGCATGAGGCCCGACGACGCGCTGGTCAGGTTGGTGCCGTCCACCTCGACGGGGCCCAGGATGTACTTGGCCGCGCCGGTCTGGTCGCACGTCACGAGCAGCCGGTCGGGGTTGTCCCCGCCGCCGCCCTCGAGGTTCTTGGGGTCGGTGCAGTCCAGCGCGTCGTACTCGGCCTGGACCGACGGCGTGATCTGCGCCAGGTCGGACGGGTCGGTGGCCGCCTTGATGGCCGCGTCCTGCTCGGCGAGCTCCTTCTTGGTGGGCTCGGCCGCCGCGGCCGCGTCACCGCCGTCGGCCTGGGCGTCCTCGCCCTTGCCGTCCGCGGAGGCCGACGGGCTCGCCGAGGGCTGCGCCGTCGGGACCGGGTTGCCGATGGCCAGGACCGGGCGGAACTTCATCTGCGCGGCCTTGGAGATCAGGGCGACGGTCTCGTCGTCCACCTTGCCCGGGATCTCGACCACGATCTGGTTGTCGCCCTGGCTGGCGATCTCGGCCTCGGTCACGCCGTTGGCGTCCACCCGCTGCCGGATCACGCCGATGGCCTCTTCCATCGCCTCCGGGGTGATCTCGGAGCCGTCCGAGGTGACAGCCTTCAGGATGACCTGGGTGCCTCCCTGGAGGTCGAGGGCCAGACCGGGTGCGAGGCTCGCGCCGTTCGGATTGTCGCTCGACTTTCCGTCGAGCTGCCAACCTGCCAAGAGGGCGCCGAAGGGCAGCAGGATCGTCAGGATCGTCAGGAGCACGATCGTGCGAACCGGCCGCGAGCGCCGGGTGTCAGTCGCCAACGTCTGTCTCTTCTCGTGTGCGCGCCGGGGTACGTCCGGCGCGGGTTCGGCGCCGTCCGGGGTCACCGGACGGCGCGGCCGTCACTTGCCGTCTGCGTCGGCGTCCCGTCGCTGCTGCTCCCGGTACTCGCGCTGGGCGGTGTCGAGGCCAGACAGATCGTCGGGGACGTCGGTCGCGTCGGGGCTGATCGTACTTCCCGTTTCGCTCTTTGCTGTGACGTCGGCCTCATCTGCCATGTTGTCGGTGTCCGCGTCGTCGGCGACGGGCTCCTCGACCTGCTTGGAGATGGCGGCGCGGAGCCAGGTGGTCTGGCTGCCGGGGACGGACTCGATGGTCACCTGGTCGTTCGCGTCGTCCACCTCGACGACGGTCCCGATCATCCCCGAGGCGGTCATGACCTTGGCCCCGACCGTGAGGTTGTTCCGGAACTCCGCTGCCGCGCGCTGCTGCTTGCGGGTACGGGAGGACATGAAGAACATCGCCACGAGGAGGATCGCGACGAGAATGAGCATTTCCACGGTGAGGTCCCTGTTCGATTGCTGTGTCGGATGTGCTGCGCACGTTCGTGGCGCACGACGAGGATCCCAACCAGTGTAGTGCTCGGGTGCGGATCCCCGGGCTGCCCGCAGTAGGGGCGCCACAAGGACAACGTCAGGGGTCGAGCAAAGTTCCCGGGCCGGTGGAGCCGGTCGTGCTGCCGGGTGCGGCTCCGGGCACCTGCGCGGGCGGGGTGAGGCCGAGGTGCTCCCAGGCGGCGAGGGTCGCGACGCGGCCGCGCGGGGTGCGCCCGACCAGTCCCTCGCGGACGAGGTACGGCTCGGCGACGGTCTCGACGGTCTCGGCCTCCTCGCCCACGGTCATGGCGAGCGTGGACAGGCCCACGGGCCCGCCGCCGAACCGGGTGCACAGGGCGGTGAGCACCGCGCGGTCGAGGCGGTCGAGGCCGATGAGGTCGACCTCGTAGACCTCCAGGGCCGCCCGCGCGGCGTTCAGGTCGAGCCGGCCGTCGCCGCGCACCTGTGCCCAGTCGCGCACGCGGCGCAGCAGCCGGTTCGCGATGCGGGGCGTGCCGCGGGAGCGGCCGGCGATCTCGTGCGCGGCGGCGTGGTCGAGGTGCACGCCGAGCAGCCCGGCGGAGCGCAGGATGACCCGCTCCAGCTCCTGGGGCGTGTAGTAGTCCATGTGCCCGGTGAAGCCGAAGCGGTCGCGCAGCGGGGCGGGCAGCAGGCCGGAGCGCGTGGTGGCGCCGACCACGGTGAACCGTGGCAGCGCGAGCGGGATCGCGGACGCGCCCGCGCCCTTGCCGACCACGACGTCGACCCGGAAGTCCTCCATGGCGACGTAGAGCAGCTCCTCGGCGGGACGGGCCAGGCGGTGGATCTCGTCGATGAACAGCACGTCGCCCTCCTCCAGGGAGGACAGGACGGCGGCGAGGTCGCCCGCGTGCTGGATGGCGGGGCCGCTGGTGAGCCGCATGTGCGACTCGAGTTCGCCCGCGATAATCATGGCCAGCGTGGTCTTGCCGAGCCCGGGCGGGCCGGACAGGAGCACGTGGTCGGGCGGGTTGCCGCGCGCCATCGCGGCCTGCAGCACCAGGGAGAGCTGGTCGCGCACGATGCGCTGGCCCACGAAGTCGTCGAGCCGCTTGGGGCGCAGCGCGGCCTCGGCGGCCCGCTCGATCTCGTCGGCGCTCGGGGCGACGATTCGGCCGCCACCGTCCGTCTCGGTCGAGACCTCAGCCACGGTGGCCTCCCAGCACGCGCAGGGCCGCGCGCAGCGTCGAGGCGACCTCGTCGGCCGCGACGGAGTCGGCACCCGCCTCGGCGAGCACCTTCGCGACGGCGTCGTCGGCCTGCTTGGCCGGCCAGCCGAGGCCCGCGAGGGCCTCCACGACGCGCTCGGAGTGGTCGGCGGAGGCCGCGGCGGCGCTCGGCGCTGCCTCGGCCGGCGCGAGGCCCGACGGCGGCCCCAGCCGGTCGCCCAGCTCCAGCACGATGCGCTGGGCGCCCTTGCGGCCGATGCCGGGCACGCGGGTCAGCGCGGCGAGGTCCTCGCCGGCGACCGCGCGGCGCAGGGCGTCCGGGGTGTGCACCGCGAGCATCGCGAGCGCCAGGCGCGGCCCGACGCCGGAGACGGTCTGCACCACCTCGAACACGTCCCGCTCGTCGGGGTCGCCGAACCCGTACAGCGTCATCGAGTCCTCGCGGACCACCATGCTCGTGGCGACGCCGGCGGTCTCGCCGACGCGCAGCGTGGCCAGGGTGGTGGGCGTGGCGTGCACCAGGTAGCCGACGCCGCCGACGTCGACCACCGCGCGGTCCAGACCCACGTGGGCCACGGTCCCCGTCAGCGAGGCGATCACGGGCTCCCCCTCCTTGCCTGCCGGCCCGGCTCGTCGAGCCGGTATCGAACGTCAGTGCGAGGAGCCTAACAAGCGGCGGGAGGTGTCCGGGGAGGCACGCCGTCAGCGGCGGGGACGCTGCTTGGCGACCTGCTCGGCCGCGGCCCAGGCGCGCTGCGCGGGCGTGAGCTCGTGCCGGTCGCCGCCCTGCAGGGCCCCGGCGGGGCGCCACAGGTGGCAGACGGCGAGGGCGAGCGCGTCGGCGGCGTCGGCGGGCCGCGGAGGCTCGTCGAGGTCGAGGATGCGGGTGATCATCGTCGTCACCTGCGCCTTGTCGGCGCGTCCCGACCCGGTCACGGCTGCCTTGACCTCCGACGGCGTGTGCAGCGCGACGGGCACGCCGCGGCGGGCCGCACCCAGCATGGCCAGGCCGGCCGCCTGGGCGGTCCCCATCACCGTGCCGACGTTGTGCTGGGCGAAGACCCGCTCGACGGCGACGACGTCGGGCACGTGCTCGTCCAGCCACGCGTCGAGGCCCTCGGCGATCTTGAGCAGCCGCAGGTCGGTGGACAGGTCCGCGTCCGAGCGGATCACCCCGACCGCGACCATCCGGGCCCGTCGCCCGGGCAGCGAGTCGACGACGCCCACGCCGCACCTGGTCAGACCTGGATCAACACCGAGAACGCGCACGAAGAAACCCTCTCACGTGCGGTTCCGCTGCCCGCGCGGACGCGGCCGGGGACCTGCTTACTCCTCCTCGTCGAGCGCGGCCATGACCTCGTCGCTCGCGTCGAAGTTGGCGTAGACGTTCTGCACGTCGTCGCTGTCCTCGAGCGCGTCGATGAGGCGCATGATCTTGCGGGCGCCCTCGACGTCCACCTCGACCTGCATGGAGGGGTGGAAGATCACGTCGGCCGAGTCGTACTCGATGCCGGCCTCCTGGATGGCCGTACGCACGGACACCAGGTCGGTCGCCTCGGTGAGGACCTCGATGACCTCGCCCTGGTCGGTGACGTCCTCGGCGCCGGCGTCGAGCGCGGCGAGCATGACCTCGTCCTCGCCCACGCCGTCGGCCTTCGGCACCACGATCAGGCCCTTGCGGGAGAACAGGTACGACACCGAGCCCGGGTCGGCGAGGTTGCCGCCGTTGCGGGAGAACGCGAGGCGCACCTCGGAGGCGGCCCGGTTCTTGTTGTCGGTGAGGCACTCGACCAGGACGGCGATGCCGTTGGTGCCGTAGCCCTCGTACATGATCGTCTGGTAGTCGACGGCGTCGGCGCCCTCGCCCGAACCGCGCTTCAGCGCGCGGTCGATGTTGTCGTTCGGGACCGACGACTTCTTCGCCTTCTGGACCGCGTCGAACAGCGTCGGGTTACCGGCGAGGTCGCCGCCGCCCGTCCGCGCCGCGACCTCGATGTTCTTGATCAGCTTCGCGAAGAGCTTGCCGCGCTTGGCGTCGATCGCGGCCTTCTTGTGCTTGGTCGTGGCCCACTTGGAGTGACCTGACATGCCTCTACCTGACTCCTTGCTTTTTGACGGCTCTTATCAATTGCTGTGGAACGGCGGCGAGGGTACCGCTCAGCCGCCCGCGACCATGCTGACGAACAGCCCGTGCACGCGCGCGTCCCCCGTGATCTCAGGGTGGAAGGCGGTGGCGAGCAGCGACCCCTGCCGTGCTGCAACAATCCTACCGGCGGCCGCCACAGGACGGCCTTGTGTATCCACAGCCGGGATGCGGGACAGCACCTCGACCTCGGGCCCGGCCTCCTCGATCCAGGGGGCGCGGATGAACGCGGTACGCACCGGCCCGCCGTCGTCGACGTCGGAGATCCCCGCGAAGTCGAGGTCGGTCTCGAACGAGTCGACCTGCCGCCCGAACGCGTTGCGCCGCACGACCACGTCCATGCCGCCGACGGTCTGCTGGTCGGCGGTCCCGTCCAGGATCCGGTCGGCGAGCAGGATCATCCCCGCGCACGAGCCGTACACCGGCAGCCCCTCCTTGATGCGGGCCTGCAGCAGGTCGCGGAGCTCGAAGATGCGCAGCAGCTTGTCGATCGTCGTCGACTCCCCGCCGGGCAGCACGAGCCCGTCGACCGCGGCCAGCTCCCCCGGACGGCGCACGGTCACGCCGTGCGCCCCGACGGACTCGAGGGCGGCCAGGTGCTCGCGGACGTCACCCTGCAGGGCCAGGACACCGATGGTCGGGTTGCTCACAACCGTCCATCTTACGGCGGCAGCCGACCGACCTGGGACGTCACGGGTTGTGCCCCAGCAGGAAAAACGGCGACAGACGAGCCGCCCGCGTCCTGTTGGTCCGCTCCGCTACGGCATCAGGTCAGCCCAGTCGGCCGGGAATCCCATGTCGGCCAGCGAGACCACCCCGTCCGCAGGGAAGGCGGAGAGCAGGCTCATCAGATCCGCCTTCCAGGCGCCGTCCGCCGAGACCTTGTCCATCAGGAAGCACAGCACCATCAGCGCTGGATAGAGCCGAGCGCGATCACGGTGCTCCAGCCCGGCGAGGTGCTTGAGCCCCTTGATCCCCTGGAGCGCCGACACACGCACCGTGTCCGTGAAGTGCCGGTTCCAGAGCCGCGCATGGTGGGCACACGTGTTCCGGGCGATGTTCAAGGTCCTCAGCCAGTTGGCGAGGACCGCCCCGTCGCCGGCACCGGTCCGGTCGACGACGTCGAGCTGGCGGGCGATCTCGTCACGGTCACGCCGCTTGAGTCCCTGGAAGAGCACCGAGAGGGCGCCGAAGTCCACGACTTCCAGAGCCGCCCAGATCGGCAGGTCGCCTCCGTACTTCCGGCCGTAGTGCGCCACGTATTCCTCGCTCGAACGAGCCTGGTGTGCTCGAAGCTTCGCCACCCAGCTCGCGTGCCGCGACGGCCTGCCCTGACCGGACGCGGAGAAACGCGCCTCGAGATGCCGGGGATCGAGGTGCGCGAACGGCCCGCGACGGCCCAGAGCATCGGTCACCCTCACCCGGATCGCCACCTCGACCCGCTCGACGGCGTCCATAGTCAGAAGCTTGAGCCGACGATCGAACTCGTACACCCGAAGCACCTGGTCCAGGTCCGTGGCCGCGACGACGTCCGCGGTGCGCACGGGGCGGCCGTGGAGCGACGAAGCCGCCTGGTCGATGGCGCGGTAGGGATACCAGTAGCCGCTGAGGCGGTGATAGCCGATCTGGCTCAGCGCGAACACGCACGACGTGCCGTCGAGCCGCATGCCGCGTCGTCTCAGCAAGGCTTCCTGCTGGGGGATCGACAGGTGTGGCTTCAGATACTGGGCCATGGCGCTTCCTCGAGATGTGCGGCCGGTTGCGGCCTTAAGCAGTCGCAGGGACCTGGAAGTTCCCGCTCACCGGCTCCCGAGGATAGGAGCGCCTTCGCAAATCCTCTAGGCGAAAGCGTGATAGCCGAGCACGAAGACAAATGAAGACCGGCCCGTGATCGCTGGGCGATCAGAGGGACCGGTCGTGTTGCCTGGATTCTACGGGGGGCTCGGGCGCGACGCAACGCACGCGTCCATGGCCCGGGCAGGCCTCAGTCGTCGAACTGCTCGCCCAGGTGGCGGACCTCGCCGTTCCAGCCGGCCACCAGGTGGTCGACGACGTCGGGCAGCTCAGGCGGGAAGACCTCCAGCGGCTGCGCGCGCAGCTCCGCCGCCGTCAGCCAGGCCATCTCGTCCAGCAGCTCGCGCTCCGCGTCGGTCCAGCCGTCGGCCGTGACCTCCACGGCGTCCGGGATCCGCACGAGGTAGAACACCTCGTACTGCCGGCACGTCTCGGCGAAGAAGTCGAAGATGCCCGTCCGCGTGAGCACCGGTCCCACAAGGTCGCCCGCGGCGAGCTCGAGGCCCACCTCCTCGCGCGTCTCGCGCAGCGCGGCCTGCTCCGGCGTCTCCCCCGCGTCGATCCCGCCGCCCACCGTGAACCACCAGGACCGTTCCGGCTGGTTCACGTCGTGCCCGCGCATCACGAGCACCCGGCCGGCGTCGTCCAGCACGATGACGCGCGCCGCCGAGCGCTCGCGGACGCCGTCGGGCCCCGGCACCCAGTCGTCCCCGAGGGAGGTCGTGCCGGGCCCGCCGGCGGTCTCGGGCAGGTGACCCGTCATGCGGTGTGCTCCTCGTGCTGGGTTCCGGTGTGCAGCGCCGTCACGACGTGGCGCCGCAGCAGGTCGAGGCGGATCTCCCGCGCCCTGGTCATGTGCGCGGACGCGAGCGCACGGGCGGCGCCCGCGTCCCGCCGTCGGACGGCGTCGATGAGGGCCGCGTGCTCGTCGAGCGCCTCCGCCCAACGTCCCGGGACCGACAGCGTCGAGTGCGGGGTGCGGACCAGGTGCACGGTGAGCCGGCGCAGGATGTCCTGGAGCACGGGGTTGTGCGTCGCCGTCCAGATCGCCTCGTGGAACTCGATGTTGGTCAGGGCGCGGGCGGCGTCGTCCGGGTCCTGGAGCGAGCGGTCCCGCTCCAGGAGGGACTCGAGGCGCAGCAGGTCGGCCTCCGTGCGGCTCTGCGCCGCCTCGGCGGCCGTCTCGCCCTCCAGCAGGATGCGGACGTTGTAGATCTGGATCACCTCGTCCGCCTCGACGGCGCGCACCACCAGCCCACGCGACGACGACGTCAGCAGCCGGTCGTGCTCCAGCCGGCTCAGCGCCTCCCGCACGGGCGTGCGCGAGACGCCGAACCGCTCGGCGACCGCCACCTCGCGCACGGGGTCGCCGGGCCGGAGGGTCCCGTCCTGGATGTCGGCGCGCAGGCCGTCGTAGATCGCCGAGGCGTCCACCTTGCCGCGCTGCTCCTTCGTCACCGACGCTCCTCCCACTCTGCTGGACCGACCTGCCCGACCTGCCCCACCCGCGCGGCCGGACGCCGGCCGGGCCACCCGGCCGGCGACCGGCCGCCCTCAGGCGAGCCGGCCCGCCCGCCGGCCGAACACGGCGCCCGACACGAGGCCGGTGCCCCCGGGATAGTTCCCGCTGAACAGGCCGCCGAGCATCTCGCCGCAGACGAACAGCCCGTCGATCGGCGCACCCGATTCTCTCAGGACGCGCCCGTCGGTGTCCGCCCGGAGGCCGCCGAACGTGAACGTGATCCCGCAGGTCACAGGGAATGCATAGTACGGCGCGGTCTCCACGGGGACCGCCCAGTTGCTCTTCGGCGGCTCGACGTCCGCGCGCCGCCCGTCCTTGACCGCGGCGTCGAACGGCACCGACCGGTCGATCGCGGCGTTGAACTCGCCCACGGTGGTGGCCAGCGCGGTCTCGTCGATGCCGAGGGCGGCCGCGAGCTTCTCGACGCTGTCAGCCGTCACCACGGAGGTTCCCGCGGCGTCGTACTCCTCCGCGCGGAGCATCGGCCGCGTGGTGGCGTCGAAGATCTGGTAGGCGACGCCCCCGGGCTGAGCCAGGATCCGCGCCCCGTACTTCGCGTACGTGTAGTTCCGGTAGTCGGCCCCCTCGTCGAGGAACCGCGCGCCGTCCCGGTTGACGACGACGCCGAGCGGGTAGCCGCCGCGGGTGAGCTGGTTGGTCACCATGCGGTCGCCGACGTCGTCCGCGCCCGCGTCCCACGCGACGGAGTGGCACGTCGACCAGTCGCCGTAGGCCTGGGCGCCGATCGCGAGCGCCGCCCGCAGCATGTCGCCGGTGTTCAGCGGGGTGCCCCGGACCTTGGCCCGCTGCCAGCCCTCACCGAGGTGCTCGCGCCGCATGTCGGCGTCGGCCTCGAAGCCGCCGGCGGCGAGGACCACGGACTCGGCGCGCAGCTCCGCCTCGGTGCCGTCGGCGTCCACGTACCGCAGGCCGACGACGCGGTCGCCCTCGGTCACCAGGGCGGTGGCGGCGCAACCGTAGCGAACCACGACGCCGGCCGCGGCGGCCGCCGCCTCGTGCTGCTCCACGAGGCCCTTGCCGCCGCCGGTGCTGCCGATCGCGAGCCCGCCCCAGAAGACGTACCGGCCCGCGTCGGCCCCGCGCTCGCTGAGGTAGGCCTGGCGCTCGTACATCAGCCGGAACCGCAGCCCGTGGCCCTTGAGCCAGCGCATCGTGTCCTCGCTGTCGTCGACGAGCCGTTCGGTGAGGTCCGGGTCGTTGGCGCCGCCGGTCACGCGGGCCATGTCGGACAGGTAGTCCTCGCGCGTGTAGGACGGCAGGGTCGAGGTGTCGAGGCGGTCGTCGTCGTCCACCAGGTCGCGGACGGAGGCGACGTCGCCGTGCGTCACCCGCATGGCGCCCGCGGTGTAGAAGGAGTTGCCGCCGTGCTCGCCGCGGACCCCCTTCTCCAGCAGCAGCACCCGTCGTCCGCGTTCGGCCGCGGACAGCGCGGCGCTGTGCCCCGCGTTGCCCCCGCCGACCACGACGACGTCGTACGAATCCAGCTGTTCCGGCATGCGCGCTCCTCGCGTCTCAGGGCGTTCCGACGCCCACCCACGGTTGTGCTCGGCAGAATACGTCTGTATACAAAGGCATGCAAGGTTGTGATCACCGTCGTTCCCGACCATGGAGAAGGGTCAGTCATGCCCCCACCACCCGCACCGGACGAAGAGCGCGCCGCGCCGTCCGGCGAGCGAACCCGCCGCGCCCGCGGCCCCCTGCCGTACGCCGTCGCCGCGGTGCTCGCCGTGGCGCTCGTGACCGTGACGGTCACGCGCGGTGGCACCTCGGACGCCGCCGACCAGGCGCTGGGCGACCAGCAGCTCAAGATCATGGCGCCCGCCGATCCCGGCGGCGGCTGGGACCAGACCTCCCGCGCGATGCAGGCGTCGCTGCAGGAGCTCGCCGGCCGCACCGAGGTCTACAACGTGGGCGGCGCGGGCGGCACGATCGGGCTCAGCCAGTTCGCCCAGCTCGACGGCCAGAGCCACCATCTCATGACCACCGGGCTGATCATGGTCGGCGCGATCGCCGCCAACGGCTCGGCCAATACGCTCGCCGACGTCACTCCCCTGGCCCGGCTCACCACCGACAGCCAGGTGATCGTGGTCCCGGCCGCGTCGGACATCGAGACCATGGACGACCTCGCCGACCGGATGCGCGAGCGGCTGCCGTCCGTCTCGTTCGCGGGCGGCTCCGCCGGCGGGACCGAGCAGATCCTCGCAGGGCTCGTCGCCAAGGACCTCGGACTGGACCCTGGCGACGTCAACTACATCGCCCACTCGGGCGGCGGCGAGGCCGTCGCGACGCTGCTGTCGGCCAGCGCCGTCGCCGGCATCTCGGGGATCTCCGAGATCAAGGCGCAGATCGACGCCGGGCAGATGCGGCCGCTGGCGGTCTCCAGCGCGGAGCGCGTGGACCTGCTGCCCGACGTGCCGACGCTGCGCGAGTCCGGCATCGACGTGGAGCTCACCAACTGGCGGGGCGTCGTCGCCCCGGCCGGCATCACCACCGAGCAGGAACAGGCCCTGGAGGACCTCGTGATGGCCATGACCGAGACCGACGAGTGGCAGGCCACCGTCCGGCGCGAGGGCTGGGGCGACGTCGCCCTGGCCGGACCCGAGTTCGAGGAGTTCCTCGACGACGAGATCGTGCGCACCACGCAGATCATCGACGAGCTCGGCCTGAGCGGTGCCCGATGACGGGCGGGACGGACCGGCGGCGTACCGCCCTGGCGAGCGTCATCCTCGGCGCGCTCATGGTCGTGCTCGGCCTCGTCGTCCTCGTGCAGGCCGTACGGCTCGACAACGGCGACCACGCGATCGGGCCGGCGACGATGCCGTGGGTGATCAGCGCGCTGCTCGTCGTCGTCGGCGCGCTCGTGGCCCTGAGGTCGGCGCGAGACCTCGGCGCCTGGCGCGACGACCCCCAGACCTCGCCGCAGGACTGGAAGCGCGCCGCCGTCCTGCTCGCCGTGCTGGTCGCGTTCGCGGTCGTCGCCCCGTACCTGGGGTACGTGGTCTCGGCCACCCTGCTCTTCGGCACCGTCGCCGTCGTCCTCGGGGCGCCGGCCCGGCTGCGCTCGTACGCCTACGGCTGGTGCGTGGCGGTGGTCGTCTTCCTCGTCTTCGACGTGGTCATCGGCATCTCCCTGCCCGCGGGCCCGTGGGGCTTCTAGGAAAGGCCTGACATGGAATCCTTCAACCTCCTGCTGGACGGCTTCGCCGACGCCGCAACCCCGGCGAACCTGCTCTGGGCCCTTCTCGGCGTCACCATCGGCACCGCCGTCGGCGTGCTGCCCGGGATCGGGCCCGCCCTCACGGTGGCGCTGCTGCTGCCGCTGACGTTCCGGCTCGAACCCACCGGCGCGCTGATCCTCTTCGCCGGCGTCTACTACGGCGGGATGTACGGCGGCTCGACGTCGGCCATCCTGCTGAACACGCCCGGCGAGTCCGCCTCGATGGTCGCGGCCATGGAGGGCAACAAGATGGCCAAGGCCGGGCGGGCGGCATCGGCCCTCGCGACGGCGGCCATCGGGTCCTTCGTGGCCGGGACCATCGCGACGGTCCTGCTGACGTTCGTGGCGCAGCCCTTCGCGGACCTCGCGGTGAGCTTCACGCCCGCCGACTACGTGGCGATGATGGCCATCGCCTTCGTGACCGTCGCGAGCCTCCTGGGCTCCTCGCCGCTCAAGGGCTTCGCCTCGCTGGTCATCGGCCTGACGATCGGTCTGGTCGGGATCGAGTCGCAGAGCGGGCAGGCCCGCCTGACGTTCGGGCTGCCGAGCCTGCTGGACGGCATCGACGTCGTCGTGGTCGTGATCGCGCTCTTCGCCATCGGCGAGGTCTTCGCGCACGCCCTGCGGGGCGGTGGCGGCGGCACGGTGACGCCGCTCAAGGGCCGCGCGGTGATGACCCGCGAGGACTGGCGGCGGTCATGGCCGGCCTGGCTGCGCGGCACCGCCTTCGGCTTCCCGATCGGCGCACTGCCCGCGGGCGGCGCCGAGATCCCCACGTTCCTGTCGTACGCCACGGAGAAGAACCTCTCCAAGCACAAGGACGAGTTCGGGCACGGCGCCATCGAGGGCGTCGCGGGACCGGAGGCGGCCAACAACGCCGCCGCGGCCGGCGTGCTGGTGCCGCTGCTCACCATCGGGCTGCCCACGTCCGCCACGGCGGCCGTGATCCTGACGGCGTTCCAGGCCTACGGGCTCCAGCCCGGCCCGCAGCTCTTCAGCGAGTCCGGACCGCTGGTCTACGCGCTGCTGGCGTCGCTGTTCATCGGCAACCTGATGCTGCTCGTGCTGAACCTGCCGCTCGCCCGGGTCTGGGCCAAGATGCTGCAGATCCCGGCGTACGGCATCTACGCGGGCATCCTGGTCTTCGCCACGCTCGGCGCGCTCGCCTCCGGCGGCGGCCTAGCGGACCTGATGGTGCTCTACGTGATCGGCGCGCTGGGCGTGCTGATGGCGATGGCCGACGTGCCCGTCGCGCCGGCGATCGTCGGGCTGATCCTGGGGCCGCTGTTCGAGAAGCAGCTCCAGCGCGCGCTGCTCATCTCCGAGGGCGACCCGGCGGTGCTGTTCGACAGCACGCTCAGCATCGTGCTGTGGGTGGTGGCCGCGCTCGGGCTGGTGGTGCCGGTCGTGATCGGCCGGCTCAAGAGGCGGGCCACCCGCGTGTGAGAGCAGGGTCGGAGCGGCCCCGCGGACACGGTGTCCGCGGGGCCTCTCGGGCGGCACGGCTCACCCGCGCGGCTTCGTCCGCTTGGTCGGGGCCGCCGTGAGCGGGTCCTCCGGCCACGGGTGCCGCGGGTAGCGGGCCCGCAGGTCGGCCCGGACCTGGGGGTAGCCCTGCTTCCAGAACGAGGCGAGGTCGCTCGTGATCGCGGTCGGGCGTCCGGCGGGCGACAGCAGGTGCAGGACGACGGGGACCCGACCGTCCGCGACGGCCGGGGTGGTGGTCCAGCCGAACACCTCCTGCAGCTTCACCGCGAGGACGGGCGGCTCGACGCCGTCGTACGCGAGCCGCACCTGCGAGCCCGACGGGACCCGGAGCCGTTCCGGGGCGAGCTCGTCGAACCGCGCGGCCGCGGGCCAGGGCAGCAGGCGCCTCAGGGCCGAGGTCACGTCGATCCGGGCGAGGTCGCGCGCGCCCCGCACCGCGGCGAGCTCGGTGCCCAGCCAGTCGTCGAGCCCGGCCAGGAGCGCGTCGTCGTCGACCGCCGGCCACGGGGTGCCGAGGTGGGCGTGGCAGAACGCGAGCCGCTCCCGCAGGGCGAGTGCGGCCTCCGACCAGCGCAGGACGGACAGCCCCTCGCGCCGGATGCCGTCGCGGACGGCCGCCTGGACCAGCAGCGGGTCGGGCTTCGCCAGCGGGACGTCGCCCAGCACGATCGCGCCGAGCGCCTCGACGCGTCGCGTCACGACCCGGCCGTCGTCCCAGCGGATCTGGTCGGTGGTCGTCACGAGGTCGCCCGCGACGTCCCGCGCCGTGGCCTCGTCGATCGGCACCGCGGACCGGATCCGGGCGTCGGCGCGGCCGGGCGCCCGGTCCGCGACCGCGATCGCCAGCCAGGTCGTGGACCGCAGCGGCGACTGCGGGTCCAGCGCGGCGCCCGTGCCGCCGGACATCTGGTAGGTCGCCGAGCCGGCCCCTCGGGCCCGTGCGATCCGCTCCGGGTACGCCAGCCCGACCAGGATCCCCATCGCGAGATCGTCCGGCACCCCGCGCGTCGCCGGGCCGTCCGGCGGGCCGCCGGCCGTCGCACCGACGCCCGTCGTCGTGCCCCGGCCCAGGCGCTTCGTCTCCTCCCGCCAGCGGGCCGTGGCCCCGCGGTCCTCGCCGCGGCGCAGGGACCGCCAGCGGGCGGGCAGGTCGTCGCCGCGGCCGGAGTCGTCCGAGAGCAGCGCGACGACCTCGCGCGCCCGGTCCGCGCCGACGCGCGGCGCGCCGTCGAGCAACGCGCGGGCCAGGCGGGGGTGCGCCCCGACCGCCGCCATGCGCCGGCCCCGCTCCGTGATCCGGCCGGCGTCGTCCACGGCACCGATCCGGCCCAGCAGCTCCGTGGCCGCGGTCAGCGCCGGCGCGGGCGGCGCGTCGAGCAGGGTCAGACCCGCACCAGCGGGCGCGCCCCACGCCGCGAGGTCCAGGGCGAAGGACGCCAGGTCGGCGATCGCGATCTCCGGCGCCGGATGGTCGTCGAGCCGGCCGTGGTCGGTGGCGGACCAGCACCGGTAGACCCGGCCGGGCGCCTCCCGCCCGGCGCGCCCCGCGCGCTGGTCGGCCGACGACCGCGAGACCCGGCAGGTGACCAGCGTGCCGAGCCCCCGGGACTGGTCGGTCCGCGGCTCCCGGGCCAGACCCGAGTCCACAACCACCCGGACGCCGGGCACGGTCAGCGAGCTCTCCGCGACCGACGTCGTGACCACGATCCGGCGCATGGCGGACGGCGCCAGCGCGCGGTCCTGCTCGGCCCTCGACTGCCGGCCGAACAGCGGCAGCACGTTCTGGTCGGCCAGCCGGCGGGTCACGCCGTTGATCTCGGCCTCGCCGGGCACGAACACGAGCACGTCGCCCTCGTTCTCGGCCAGCGCGCGCCGGACGACGGCCGCGACGTGGTCCAGCAGGCGCGGGTCGACCCGCCCGCCGGGCAGCAGCGGCGCGGGGACCGGCGGCGGGGCCCACTCGACCGCCACGTCGAACAGCGCGGCGGACGCGGTGACCACGGGCGCCGGGACGTTCGTGCCCAGCGCGCGGCTCAGCCGGACCGTGTCCGCCGTGGCCGACGTCGCGACGAGCGCCAGGTCCTCCCGAAGGTTGGCCCGGACGTCGATCGCGAGCGCGAGCAGCAGGTCGGCGTCGAGGTGCCGCTCGTGGCACTCGTCGATCACGATCGCGGAGACGCCCGGCAGCTCCGGGTCCCGCTGCAGACGCCGCACGAGGAGCCCCGTCGTCACGACCTCGACGCGGAGTCCGGCGCCGCCGCTGCGCTCACCCCGCATCGCGTAACCGACCCGCTGCCCGAGCGGCTCGCCGACGAGCGTCGCCAGCCGGGCCGCCGCCGCGCGGGTCGCCATCCGGCGCGGCTCGGCGACGACGACCGTGCCCCCGAGCGCGTCGGCCAGCGCGAGCGGCAGCAGCGAGGTCTTGCCCGATCCGGGCGGCGCGACCAGCACCGCGGTACCGCTCGACCGCACGGCGTCGACCGTGGCGGGCAGGACGGCCCGGACGGGCAGGTCCGCCCCCGGCGTCGACAGATCAGGCAGCAGCACGCCCCGACCGTAACCGACGGACACCCTGCAACAATGCGTTCTCGTGAACCATCTGCTGGACCTCGGGTCCCGGAAGTTCTGGCGACTGGTCGGCCGGCCCGTCGACCTCGCCGGCGAACACTCCTGGTTGCGCGCCCCGGTGAGCAGCTCCTCCACGGTGGCGGACGGCTGGCTCGCCGCGGAGGCCGCGCACCACGGCGGCACGGTCGACGACGACGCCGCGACCGAGGCGTCGGCCGGCCCCGCACCCGGCCTGCTCCCGGCGATGACGGTGCTCGACGGTCCCGGCTTCGACGCGTCCCGGCTGGACCCCCGGATACGCGACTTCTACGAGCACACCGCCGCCTGGCACATGGAGGTGTGGAGCGGGTGGTCGCCGCTGTTCTGGCCGGCCGGCGAGCTGATCGCGCGACTGTTCGCCCGCCGGGTGGAGCAGCTCTCCCTCCCGATGCGCCCGCTCGACGTCGCGCACGGGATGGACAGCCGGGTCCGCGTGATCCGCGACCGCGACGGCGTGCAGGTGGGCGCCGCGTGGCTCCGGACGCTCCGACCGTCGGGTCGCTACGTGTTCAGCGGGTGCTACTCGGCACGTCGCCTCCCCGGCACGGCGCAGCCGAGCGTCCACGTCGCGTTCCCGCTGGAGTCCGGCAACGTCCAGGTGTTCCTGCGCCCGGCCGTCGGTGACGACGGCGGGCTCGTCCTGGAGTCGCCCGCGGGCCGGTTCGGGCAGGACGGCGCGTACGTCGTCGCGCGCGACGGCGGACGGGACTTCGCGGCGCGTGTCCCGCTCCACGAGACCTTCCGCCTGTACACCGACCCGTACGGCGTGCTGCGCACGGACCACGAGCTGCGGATGTGGCGCACCTGGATGATGCGTCTGCACTACAAGATGGAGCGCGCCCGATGATCCACACCTTCCACCTCGCCGAGCTCCCGGCCGCGGTGACGGCCCGCGCGCTGGTGCGTCCGCCGTCGGGCACCACCACGCCCGGCCTGGACCACGCCGAGTGCCTGGCCCTCATGCGCCTGGGGGCGCCCGTCGTGTCCCCGGACCGGCTGCAGCTGCGGCGGATCGCGGTCTTCGCGCAGTGGCGCGACGAGGACGCCGTGGACCGTTTCCTGTCCGACGACGCCCTCGGCCGCCGGCTGGCGACCGGCTGGCACGTCCGCCTGGAGTACCTGCGCCGCTGGTCCCGGCTGGCGGCCCTGCCCGGTCTGCCCGCCCGGGCCGGCGACTGGGACCAGGAGGAGCCCGTGGTCGGGGTGACCGTCGCGCGGATGCGGCTGCCCGAGGTGCCCCGGTTCCTGCGCTGGGGCAGGCCCGTCGAGCGTCAGGTGCGCGACCACCCCGGTACGACGCTCGCCCTGGCCGGCTTCCGGCCGCCGGGCACGATCTCCACGTTCTCCGTGTGGCGCACCGTGCGCGAGATGGAGTCGATGGTGCACGGCCGCCCCGCCCACGCGCCCCGTGCGGCGCCCGCGGACCGGCGGCACGTGGACGCCATGGTCGAACGGCGGCGGCGAGACTTCCACCACGAGTTCGCGACCTTCCGGTTCCGGCCGCTCGCGGAGCACGGCGCCTGGGAGGGACGGACCGGGATCGTCCCGGTGGGCTGACCCCGGTCCGTGGCGCTGGTGGGGTCAGGCGGCCACGCGCGGCAGCAGCGTCTCGGTGAACTGCCAGATCAGGGACGAGTCGTGCGTGTGGAAGGCCGCCCCCGAGTAGTAGGTGCGGTTGCGGCCCTGGAGCGTGCCGAGGCGGCGGTAGAAGCCGGCGCGGACGGCGGCGGCCGGCACCGTCAGCTCGAACGGGGTGTGGCTGGCGAAGGTGGCGAAGTCGGGGCGCGTGGTCGGTACGGTGCCGGCCTCACCCAGGCGGAGGACGCTCGCCCGGATCTCGTCCTGCACCGCCCGGTCCGACAGCGCGACGGGGCTGCCGAACTTGACGTTGTGCAGGCCGGGGAGGCCGGTCGGGGAGATGACGTAGACGCCCGGGAGCTGAGGCGTGTTGAACGGAGTGTCCAGGCCGACGTTGCGCACCGACAGATTGTCGGGGAGCCCGGTGTTGCGCAGCACACCGGTGTAGTAGGCGCTGTTGCGGAACTGGCCGAAGAGGTTGCGCTCCAGGCCGTCGAGGTCGAACCCGTCCAGGTTGCCGAGCAGGGGCGGGATCGTCACCAGGACCTTCCGGGCGCGGATGGTCCGCGGTCCGGCAGGCGTGTCGACGCGGACGGCGGCGTCCTTCCCGCCGTCCCGGTCGGTGGAGACGACGCGGCTGTTGAGCAGCACGTCGTCGCCCAGCTCGGCGAGCGCCTTCTCGTAGAGCTCGCTGTTGTTCCGGCGCGAGGTGCTGAGGAACCCGGTCTGGAGGTTGCGCAGGATGTCCGAGCCGAAGTTCTTCATCACGTACAGGGTCGGCTGGCTCAGCAGGTCGCCGAGGCCCTGGCCGAACTGGACGACCGTCGGCACCACCTCGTCGAGGCCGTACTTGCGCACGAAGTCGCCGAACGGCAGGAGCAGGTCCGCCGGTACCGGGTCGGGCAGTTCGAAGCCGTGCTCCAGGTACGGGAACCTGGCGAGCTGCTCGCCGTACAGGGCCAGCGCCGCGCCGGGGTTCGGCGGCGCGTAGCCCGGGACCTCGCGGCCCGTGCGGTAGTCGGCGTAGAGGGTCTGCCCGGCGCTGAACGACGCCTTCTGCAACGGGATGTCGAAGCGCTCGAACCACTGCCGCACCAGGGGCTGGTCGTGCCAGACGACGACGCCGATGTCGAGCGTGCTGCCCGTGGCGGGGTCGGTGTACGTCTGCGTGTGCCCGCCGAGCCGCCCGTTGCGCTCGACCACGACGACGCTCTGCCCCAGCTCCCGAAGCCGGATCGCCGCGTACGTCCCGGCCGCACCGCCACCGATCACGGCGACGTCGCGCACGATGTCGCCTCCGCCGCGCGCCTCCGCACCGGCAGCGGGGCTCGCCGCCGCGGACCCGAGCGCCACCGCCCCGGCGCCCGTACCGATCAGTCTCAGCATCTCTTTGCGGCTCAGGTTCACGGCCAGTTCCTCTCGAAGGGCAGCGCAAGACTGCGGCAGGGGGTCGAGCTGGTGGATCTTCGTCACATCGGGGGTGCCGATTTGTCGCAAACGTCCCGTGCACCCTAGCAACGGGTGGTCGTGCGGCGCAGGCCGCCAGATATCCTTCGGCGGTGCCAACGAAAGCGGGGATCGACCCGGACGAGCTCGCCACCACCCTTCGCGTGCTGAGCCAGCTCCATGACCTCGAGCCCGACCACCCCGACGTCAAGACGGTCAAGCAGGCGACCGGCTACATGTGGAAGCTGCTCAAGAAGTCCCGCAAGGCCGCGGTCCGCGAGGAGCTCCAGGCGCACGACCGGGCCATCATCGAGCGGACGGCGACCGGTTCGGCGGCGCGGATCGACGACGAGACCGCGGGCATCCCGCTGGTCTCCTCCGTGCCGGGGGCGTTCGCCGGGGAGCTGCGCACCGCCCGCGGCTGCTACATCTGCAAGACGGACTACACCCTGGTCGACTCGTTCTACCACTGGCTGTGCCCGGACTGCGCCGCGAAGAGCCACGCGCGGCGCGACCAGCGCACGGACCTGACCGGCCGTCGCGCCCTGCTCACCGGGGGCCGCGCGAAGATCGGCATGTACATCGCGCTGCGCCTCCTGCGCGACGGCGCCCACCTCACGATCACCACCCGCTTCCCGAAGGACGCGGTGCGCCGCTTCTCGGCGATGCCCGACGCCGCCGACTGGCTGCACCGGCTCAAGATCGTCGGGATCGACCTGCGCGACCCCACCCAGGTGATCGCCCTGGCCGACGACGTCGCAGCGGCGGGCCCGCTCGACATCCTGATCAACAACGCGTGCCAGACGGTCCGCCGGTCGCCGGGGGCCTACTCGCAGCTCGTCACCGGCGAGTCGGCGCCGGTCCCCCCGCTCCCCCTCGGCCTCCAGCCGCCGGAGATGGTCACGTTCGACCACGTCTCGGAGGCGCACCCCGCGGCGATCGCGGGCGCCCTGGCCGCCCTGTCGGTCGCCCACCACGAAGGGCAGTCGCAGGACGACGCCGTCGCGACGCACACCGCGGCGTCCCTCACGGCGCTGGCCTTGAGGGCGGGCTCGGCCTCCCTGGACGCCCACCTCGCCGGCACGGCGGTCGACGCCGGCGGGCTGCTCCCCGACGTGCAGAAGAACAACTCGTGGACCCAGGTCGTGGACGAGGTCGACCCGCTGGAGCTCCTGGAGGTCCAGCTCTGCAACGCGATCGCGCCGTTCCTGCTCATCTCCCGGCTGCGCCCGGCGATGCGGGCGGCGACGTCCACGTCGCGACGCGGGTACGTCGTCAACGTCTCGGCGATGGAGGGGCAGTTCTCCCGCCGGTACAAGGGCGCGGGACACCCGCACACCAACATGGCCAAGGCCGCCCTGAACATGCTGACCCGGACCTCGGCCGGGGAGATGTTCGAGAAGGACCGGGTCCTGATGACCGCGGTGGACACCGGGTGGATCACGGACGAGCGCCCGCACCAGGAGAAGCTGCGGATCGCCGCCGAGGGCTGGCACGCGCCCCTCGACCTGGTCGACGGCGCCGCCCGTGTCTACGACCCGATCGTCCAGGGCGAGGCCGGGACCGACCTGTACGGCTGCTTCCTCAAGGACTACGAGCCGTCGCCCTGGTAGCGGCGTAGTCACACCGACGCGCCGGGGAGCCACGGCTCCCCGGCGGGATCACAGCGCGAGCGCGACCTCGACCGCCTGCTCCGCGGGGCACGGGTGGTCGGGGACGACCCCGACGCCCTCCCAGTTGGTGCCGGTGACGGAGTGCACCGACCGCGCGATCGGCACGTGGAGCTGCAGGTGGGCGGTGAGGTCGAACGCCTCCCGCGGGTGGGCCCCGCCCACCGTCGTCTCGCCGACGACGACCGCCCGGCCGAGGGCCTGCAGGTCGTAGGCGAGCTCCTCACCGCCGCTGAACGTGCGGCTGCTGGTCAGGACGACGACCGGCACGTCGGGCAGCCGCGGCGCCACGCCCGGCGTGGTGAACGACGGTTCGACGGTGCCGTCGCGGTGGACGAGGTCCAGGAGGTGCACCGGCTCGTCGCCGAGCAGGTGGCTCACCAGCAGGGCGACGGACTCGGGCACACCACCGAC
The DNA here is from genome assembly GCF_042731755.1 of Promicromonospora sp. NPDC059942. Classification (NCBI taxonomy): domain Bacteria; kingdom Bacillati; phylum Actinomycetota; class Actinomycetes; order Micrococcales; family Promicromonosporaceae; genus Promicromonospora; species Promicromonospora sp. NPDC059942. Next base: position 446,874 of record NZ_JBHWLR010000001.1, on the reverse strand, counting down.
GCAGCCCCGCAGGTCGACGATGAGCCGACGCACGCCCTGCAGCAGCGTGAACGCCGCCGACGCGCCCGGTCGGACGTACTCCGGCGGAAGGATCAGCGGGCCGATCGCCAGCAGGCCCACGTTGCCCTCCAGGCGGCGCACCTCGCTGATGGCGGGGCCGTGCTCCCGGGCCAGTGCGGCAAAGTAGGCGCGCACCTCGGCCTCGTCCTGCTCGGGAGGCACGCCCTCCGGGTAGTGCCGGACCCGCAGGTGCCGGTCGCCGTTGACCGACTGCAGCACGGCCGTGGCGGCCTCGGCGAACGCCGGCTCGTCGACCGCGTCGACGGTGAGCTCGTCGAGCGCGGCGGCGACGTCCTGCGCCACGTCGGGAAAGACGTAGTGGGTTCTCACGAGGTCCTGGACCTGGGCGATCAGCATGCGCGGAGTCAACCGAACGGCCTGATGAGGCGTCAACGGGGTTTCCCGCAAGTCGCTGTTCTGCAGTGCAAAGGTCGCTAATTCCGCCCCGCATACACCGCCGACCATGCGAAAGGCCCCCGCGGACACCAGGTCCGCGGGGCCCCTCCGACGAGGGTTCAGCTCACCAGCCGCGCTCGGCCAGCTGGTGCGGCTCCGGGATCTCGTCGAACGCGACCACGACCTCGGGCCGAGACACGCCCCATCGTGCTAATCTGGTTCCATCACGATCAGCCCGTTGCCGCAAGGCGCGGGCTGATTTTCTTTTTCCAGGGAGGACCATGGCGGAGTACGCGAAGCCGTGGCTGTCCGTCGACGAGCAGATCGACCGGCTGGCGGGGCACGGAATTGGGATCGAGGACCGCAGCCGAGCCACGTCGGTCCTGCAGTCAGTCGGCTACTACCGACTCACCGGCTACCTCTACCCCTTCCGCAAGTCCGAGCAGCACCTCGACGACGAGGGCCGCACGCGGATCCGCGTGCTCAGCGACTACCAGGCGGGCACGACACTGCGGCACGCCGAGGACATCATCGACTTCGACCGGCAGCTGCGCATGCTGGTCATGGACGGCGTCGAGCGCATCGAGGTCGCCGTCCGCATGCGGATCGGCTACGTGCTCGGCAGGAGGTCCCCCTTCTCCTACGAGGACCCGAACTGCTTCACCGAGGCCTTCACCGCCGAAAGCACCGATGACCGGGACCCCGCGCCGAGCAGGCACGTGCAGTGGCTCCAACGCGTCAACGACAGGAAGGCCAGCTCCGACGAGCGGTTCGTCGAGCACTTCCGGGAAAAGTACGACGACCGCGTGCCGGTCTGGGCGCTCACCGAGATTCTCGAGCTGGGCCACCTCTCCGTCCTCTACCGTGGCATGCACCAGCAGGACGCCGAGGAGATCGCCCTGGCGTTCGGAGTCCCGACCAAGAAGATCATGACCAGCTGGCTCGCCAGTCTGAACTACGTCCGCAACGTCGCGGCGCACCACTCCCGACTGTTCAACAGGAAGCTCCAGCACGCGCCGGCCCGTCCGAAGGCGGGGCAGATCCCGGTCCTCGACCACCTGCGGGACGAGGAGACGGCCAAGGGCGTCTTCGGGACCTACAACGCCCTCGCCGTGATCGCCTACATCCTGCCGTCCATCGATGCCGACTCGGACTGGGCGAAGCAGCTGGCAGCGCTGCTGCGGGAGTTCCCGGCCTCGCATGCCCTCACGATCGCATCGACGGGGACGCCAAAGGGCTGGGAGTCGCTCGACCTATGGCGCGGCTGACCTGACGGTCCGTGGGCCAGCGCTGCAAGCGGAGTCTCAGCCTCTACTGGCGCGCCTGCGGGCCCGCTCCCTCTGGGCGTGGGCGTGCTCGACCTGGCGGTGGCAGGTCTCGTAGCGGTCGGCCCAGGTGCTGTCGACCTCGTCGTGCACCACCTGGGCAAGCACGCTCCAGACGCTCTCCGGGATGCGGCGCAGCAGGACCATGTCCTTGGGGCGCCAGGCCAACAGGTAGCGGACGGCACCGGACCATGCGGGGTCGGTGGCGGGTACACCGGCCAAGGCCGTGAAGACGGCCTGCAGGGGCAACCGCTCGAGCAAGGTCGTCGCCGTCTGCTCGTGCACCGGGTAGCCCGAGTAGCGGCCGGTGCCGCCTGACCGCCAGCGCAGGAGCGCCAGCGCCTGGTCGGTTTCGCCCGGGTGCGCCTCAACAAGGCTGCGGGCGACGCCGTCGGCCAGCGGCTCGGGTAGCCCCGAAGCGACCTCCGCGAGTATCCGGGGAACCTCTGCACGAACTGCCTCGGGTGCGGCCGCCGTCCAGGACTCGAGGGCCCGCGCCTGATCTCGTCGCTGCTGTTCGCGACGGTCGACCCGTTCACCAGGGTGTGTATAGCCGTGAGCAGCCAGCCAGGCGATGAGCTCCGGACCGTGTGCGAGCTCGACATCGCCGCCAGGCGTGCCCTGCCAGCGCAGCGTCGAGCCGTGGTGCCAGCCGAGGACATCGATTGCGGTGCCCTCGTGGTCGAGCAGCTCGAACGCGGAGTCGCCGAGGCACAGGCACAACATGCCCGTGGATCGGGAGACCTCCAGTAACCGGGCCAGATCGTCGAGCTCTGCACGTTCGCTGATCGTCAGCACGGGCTCGACGTCGCGCGGCAGACTCCCGGACGCACCACGGTCGTACACACGGATGACCGACGCCGAGCGCACCAGGCCGTTCAGGACCTGCGCATCGAACGCGTAGTCATCGGACATGGACGCCAGGGTAGCGGCGCGCCCGGGAGGACAGAGGCCCCGCGGACACCAGGTCCGCGGGGCCCCTCCGACGACGGTTCAGCTCACCAGCCGCGCTCGGCCAGCCGGTGCGGCTCCGGGATCTCGTCCACGTTGATGCCGCGGTGCAAGATTGGACACCAAGACGCTGCCGGCCTTAGCAAGTACAGGCGTCTGGCGATCGGACCTTCCATCGCCATCCATGCAGGTGAGGAACTGGTTTCGACCGCCGCTCGGCTCCCGGATCGCTTCTCCACAGTCGGCAGCCGCCGCGACAGTCCCAGTTGGACATCGGTCCCAGTTCGTCCGCACGGCGAAGGCCAGGGCCTCTCCAAGACACACCACGCCCCACAACATGGCAGTGTGCGAATCTTGATACACCCTGCTACGGTGTGCGAAAACTTGCACACCAAGGAGATCACGTGCTCCCGACATGGAACGGCGAGGTTGTAAGCAGCCCCGCGACCGAGATGCCCGAGATCCTCGATGAAGCACCAGAAGTCCTTAGGAACGCACTCGGCGGCTCCCTATCTCGAATGGGAACGCGGGAGCTGCTACACGCAATCGAAGCCGCAGCCTGGCTCAACCTCTTCGGAGAGTCTGGGCAGCGTGCCATCGCGCCCGCCGCGAAGGCCGGAGGTGCCTCGTGGGCTGACCTCGCCGCAGCCATGGGGGTCTCCCGTTCGACCGCCAAGTACCGATACCAGCAAGAGGCCGCCGAGTGGGAGCAGCACCTCAAAGAACGGAACGAACCACGGAAATGGGAGACGATCACCCCTATGGACCCCGTCGACCTGCCGACCGATTTCCAGCCGACCGACGACGACCTGGCACGGTCCACGAGTCTGCCCACATGGGTCTGGATCGGGGAGCTCGAACCCGCGATCCAGTTCATACGGGCCACCCACACCGACGTGAAGGTCTGGGAAGACGACGGCGTACACAGCGTCATGTCCACGTCATTGGTTGACGGCGTCACCTACAACGCCTCCAGCACGGCGGACAGTCTCGAAGAGGCGTGGCGGGCGCATATTGGCAGTGCCTTGGGTCACGGCAAGCCGTACCCCGACGATGCGCTGCCCGGCGAGACTGTCATCGCGCTCAAGGCACGCATACGACAGCAGCGGTAGCCCGAACCACAGCCAAAGCACCAGCTTTGATCGCCACCCAATGCGCACGCCTGGAAAGCCCATCGACGCGTACCTCCCACTGATGGGCGGCGCCTAACGGAACGTGAGCACCGAAGTCGGACCGGCGGGTCCACCGCCGAGGATGAGGACATGATCGCCATAGCTGAACAGACGGCGGAACTGAAGCCGTGGGTCGAGGCCGCGGGCGACATCACGTGGCCGACGCTACTGATCGGGAACGGAGCCTCGATCAACCTGTGGGACGACTTCAGGTATGGAAGCCTCTACGAACGAGCAGATCTGTCCTCGGTGGCTCAGGCCGTATTCAGTGACCTGAGAGTGACCAACTTCGAGACCGCGCTTGAGGCAATTCACCACGCCCATGTGGTCGTCAAAGCACTGGGAAGGCCCACCGACGATGTGGACGCGCAGTACGAACACGTCAAGGACGCCCTCTTCAACGCGGTAAACAACGCGCACGTCGTCTGGAGCGCACTGGACTCGGCCCGGTTCGATTCCATCGCCGAGGTCCTGCAGGGCCACGACGCGGTCTACACCACCAACTACGACTTGTGCCTGTACTGGGCTCGCCTCAACGCCGCCCACCGTGTCACCAGGCGCCAGGTCATCGACTTCTTCTGGAATGACCACACATTCGACCCCGACAGCGTGGAGATCCGCGGCCGAACCGCGATGTACCACCTCCACGGCGCCGTCCACCTCTGGCAGGACGACCAAGGCGACAATGGGAAATGGACCAACGCCGATGGTGGAAGCCTGTTGTCCATGGCGGCGAACTACTCGTCGACGGCAGCACGATGGCCCCTGTTCGTCAGCGAGGGAAGCTCCAAGGCAAAGCTGCGCACCATCGGCCAGTCCCCCTACCTGAGCTTCTGCCTGACTTCGCTCCGGGAGGAACACGGCAATGTGGTCGTGTTCGGACACTCCCTCAGCGAGCAGGACTCCCACATCATCACGGCCCTCAACGCGGGGGAACCACGCGAGGTCGCGGTGTCCATCCACCCAGAAACCGGCGCCCAACGGATCATCCAGGAGAAAGCCCGCATCACCCAACTGCTCGGCAGCAACACACCACGCTTCTTCGACAGCACGTCCCATCCGCTCGGCGTGCCGTCGCTGACGATCCCGAAGACGCCGTAGCAGGATCCCTGTTCTCGATCTCGACTCTGACCGCACAAGCAAGCAGGAGCGGGCGCCGCATCCAGACGGCATATCACCCGGGTGCCTGAGCCGCCTGGGCGCGCCATCGCCCCTACTGTCTGTTAGGTCGATATGGTTTCGGGACGTCCGATCGAGGAGGGTGTGGGCATGGCACTGACCACGTCTTTGGCCGGCAGAGTTCGGAATACGAGCCTGCCGAAGAGCCATGCCCTCCTCCCGCTCCTCGAAGCCGTCGTCAACGGCATCCAGGCCATCGATGCTCGTTTTGGCGAGGCCGGCGAGCAGGGCCGCCTGATCATCAGGATCCAGCGCAGCCTCCAAGGAGAGCTGGACCTCGGCCAGGCAGGGCCAGGCCGCACACCGTTGAAGCCGATCGTCGGGTTTAGTGTCGAAGACAACGGCGTGGGCTTCACTCCGGAGAACATGGCCTCCTTCGAGACTCTCGACAGCGATCACAAGGCCGACATCGGCTGCCGTGGTGTAGGTCGCCTGCTCTGGCTCAAGGCATTCGATAAGATAGCGGTCCGCAGCACCTACCAGGACGCCTCCGGCGGCCAGCGAGCGCGCCAGTTCCGGTTCTCGGTGGCGAGGGAGGTCGAACAGGACCAGGAGCCGGTCGACTTCACCGACCTTGGAACGCTGGTTAGCCTGGACGGGTTCAAGAAGTCCTTCCAGCAGAGCGCGCCGAAGTCCGTCGAGCCGATCGCTCGCGAGGTTCTTGAGCACTGCATCTGGTACTTCCTGCGTCCGGGCGGCGCACCAGAAGTGACGGTGATCGACGAACACGACGGTGAAACCGTCTCGCTCCAGCACCTGATGGACGACTTCCTGCACTCCAAGATGGAGACGGCCACGATTGCGATCAAGGGCCAGAGCTTCAACATGGTCAACCTCCGTCTCAAAGCGCGCAACGTCATGCCCCGCCTCTACTGGTGCGCCACAAACCGGGTAGTCATGGAGGAGAACCTCACGGGCAAGATCCCAGGCCTCTATGGAAGGCTTAAGGACGAAGCGTCCACCGAGTTCACCTACGCCTGCTACCTGTCCTCCAACTTTCTCGACGAACACGTCCGAGCGGATCGCACCGCCTTCGATCTCGCCGAACGCGCCCCCGATGCAGCTACCGTCGAGGAACTTTCGCTGGACGGCATCCGCGCGGGCGTGCTGGACGAGGTCGAGAAGATCCTCGCCAACCCGCTTAAGGCCGCCCGTGACGAGGGCAGGGCCCGGGTTAACGACTTCGTCGCCAACCGCGCACCGAGGTATCGCCCCGTACTTGCCCGACTCGAGTCGCTCGGCGTGACCGTCGATCCTGCTGCCAAGGACCAGGACCTCGAGCTGCTTCTGCACCGCAACTTGCAGAAGCTCGAAGCCGAGGCCATGGCTGAGGGCCATGCGATCTTCGCCGAGGACGGGTTCGCAGAGCCGGAGGACTACACCGAACGCCTGGCTCGGTATCTCGAGACGGTGACAGACATCAACCAGTCCGACCTGGCGGCATACGTCTCAAGACGCCGAGCAATCCTTGATGTCCTCGCACGTTTGATTCGGACCGACGACCTGGGAAAGTACAGCCGGGAAGACCAGATCCACGAGCTGCTCTTCCCGATGCGGACGGACTCCAACGAAGTTGGAGCCGACGCATCGAACCTCTGGATCATCGACGAACGCTTGGCCTTCCACGACTACCTCGCGTCGGACAAAACGCTCAAGAGCATGCCGATCACCGGCTCGGAGTCGACGAAGGAACCTGACATCCTCGCGACGCGCGTTGCCCCCGGGCCAGTGTTGGTCTCCGAAGGCGAGCGGCTCCCACTTCCATCCATCGTCGTAGTCGAGATCAAGCGACCGATGCGTAACGACGCGTCCGCGGACAAAGATCCGATCCAGCAGTGCCTCGACTACGTCAAGCGGGTACGCGCCGGCCGGGTCAAGACCACATCGGGACGACTGATCCCAGAAACTCCTCAGCCTCCAGCCTTCTGCTACGTCATCGCGGACCTCACCTCAACGATGATCGACAGGTGCGAGTACGCGAACCTGCGCCCGACGCACGATGGCCTCGGTTACTTCGGCTTCAACGAACCTGCCAAGGCATACATCGAGGTCATCAGCTTCGACCATCTACTCAACGACGCATCCCAGCGAAACAGAGCATTCTTTGACAAACTGGGACTTCCCGCCATCTAGACCCACTTGGTGACCCTCCGCGCGACCCCGACCGCCGCCGCCAGTAACGACGACGCGGGTGTGGTCGCTGCGATCGACTGGCGGCCAGGCCATCAGGACGGGCCCGGTGAGAATTCTCGAGGTTCGATTTCGGCGACGTCCACACGGCGATCGTGTCGCCGCCCTCAAATCGCTCGACTCAAGCGCGCTTTCCCCTCCGCCGCCGGACAACGGGGCCCGGAGAAACATCCAGCGGTCCACTTGAGAACCATCGGGAGTCGGGACGTCACACAGTTACATACACCGTCGGGGCCGAAAAATGGGGTCGCTGGTTCCAGCGCGCCGTGCGTCTACCCACCGAGCACCTTGAGGTGCAGCTCACGTTCCCCACCCGCCTCGACCCCGTCGTGTGGAGCACCGATACCTCCATGACCGCCCAGGCAGAACCGCTGGCAACAGCGCCCACGCACGTCGCCGACAACGGAGTGGACGTGTTCACCTGGAGCACTGACAACCCGCATCTGCACGCCCGCTACCGCCTCGAATGGCGGTTCCGGACCAAGACCGATCAGGAGCACCCGTGACCTCTACCAAGCTCCGCGACCAGAAGAACCAGCTCGGCATCGTCCAGGCTGGCGCGCCGATCCTGACCCACCCGGCACGCCGGTTCGAGCTACCCGCCGAGCGTGCCGATGCCAAGGCGACGACCGCACGGCTCCTGGAAGTGCTGCGCCGACTGACCGAGGTCCACGAGTTCGCCAAGGGGCGCGGCCTGGCCGCGCCACAGATCGGCCTCGACCGTGCAGCCGCCGTCGTCCACCGCCCGACGACGCTGCGGACGTCTTGATCCTGCTCAACCCGCGCACATCGACGCCAGCGACGAGCAGGACGAGGGCTGTCTGAGCTTCTTCGACGTGCGCGGCATGGTGTCCCGCCCACTGCACATCACCGTCCAGGCGGTCGCACTCGACGGCACAAGTCACCACGACGCCCTACGAAAACGGCCTCGCCCGATTGGTCCACCACGAGATCGACCACCTCGACGGCCTGCTCTACACAGCACGCATGCGGCCCGGCCTGAGACCCATCCCAGTTGAGGAGTACCGCCAGACCGGAAGCCGGGTGGAACTACCCGAACACCGCCCGCGGGTAATTCCAATGGACTCTCCCCACGCCTTGGCCAGTGCCTAGCGTGGCCGGGCAAGGCATCAGCACCCGCCCGACCACCGCGCAGATCGGCTAACTCCGAGTCCGCCGTGTCACGACGAATCCTGTGCCTTTTACCTGTCGGCCGACCGGGGTGTTGGCCCAGTCCTCAAGGTTGTCGCTTGCCTGGTCGAACATGACGAGGAGGTCGGACAGCGCTGGACGGGTCGCCAATGCACAGTGCAGCACTTCTTCGCTGTGTGTCTCACTGGGGTACCCGTCTTCGTCGAACGCATCAGTCACCCACCGATCCAGCGAGATGCCCCATTCGTCGCGACCCCACTTGCCGCCCGGCTGGGGCGCATGCAGGTTCACAAAGAACTGCTCGCTCTTGCCGTCGGGCAGGTCGGAGTCGTACGACGGATCGAACGTGACCTCCAGCCCCTCCATCCTCAGCTCCAACTGGGCTTCAGTGCTTCGCACCCAAACGTCCAGCAAGAGCCGCAGGTCGTCTGCTGCGCGCTCCACCTCCCCGTCTGCACAGGCGGTTTCAAGCTTCTCAAGCGTTCTGTCGAGGTGCGAACCAAGCAGATCCTCGTCGAACACGAAGGGCTGGGGCACCTCCAGGACCCGCAACTGGTCGTCCAGCATGAACGACGTAGAGTCCCACACCCGCCGAATCTTCCCACCAAGAGCGTCCTTGTCGCGGCCCTCAGCCTCGTCGACTTCCTCTCCGCGTTCCTCGGCCACCTTGACGCGTAGGCTCCTGGCTTCAACGGCTAGTTCCGTCAGGACAGAAGTGCGCACCGGGGCCGGCACCTGCTTCAGGGCGTCATCCAACTCGGTGAGTGCCTGGTGAAGCGACCACGTGGCGACGACGTACCAAAGACTGTGGGTGCCCTCGAGCAGGTCCTCCCGTGCTCCCTGGTCGATCAGTGCAGCCAGGTGCGAGTGCGGGTACCGGTCGAGCTTGTCACCGCGTTGGTCGTGCAGGCACACCGGGATCGTCGCGGCGGCCGAGACTCTGTTCAGTGCTTCCACCAGCGGGCCGGCCAGTTCCCTTGAATCGACGCTGGTCACCGTCTCGGACGCCACGCCGTCTGGTCCATGGAACGTGGCCAGGACCTGGATTTTCCCACGGCTGGGATGCTGAGAATAGATGGTCATCACGCACAACCTTTCCAGCGGAGGACGCGCCCAGGGCGCGGGTATACCCGCCAGCAGAAAGAAGAATGAGGGAGACGCAGCGGTGGCGCAGGCGCAATCCCACGCTCCATGCCGCAAAGAAGATGTGAGTGGTGGTGGTTCAGGTGCGATCCCGAACTCCCCTGCCAATCTCTACGCTACCAGCCGGTCTCACAAACCGCGGCTCAGCCGCAGTGCTTCTGGCGTTTCTAGCTGCGTCGTTCGTGGCTTCTCCCCCACGGGTGCCGAGCAAAGGCCCCATGGACATGGTGTCCACGGGGCCTTTCCCTCGGCTGCAGAGCCGGTCAACGACCTGTCGTAGTCACCAGCCGCGCTCGGCCAGCCGGTGCGGCTCCGGGATCTCGTCCACGTTGATGCCGACCATGGCCTCGCCCAGGCCGCGGGAGACCTTGGCGATCACGTCGGCGTCGTCGAAGAACGTCGTCGCCTTGACGATGGCCTCGGCGCGCTGCGCCGGGTTGCCCGACTTGAAGATGCCCGAGCCGACGAAGACGCCCTCGGCGCCGAGCTGCATCATCATCGCGGCGTCCGCCGGAGTGGCGATGCCGCCCGCGGTGAACAGCACGACCGGCAGCTTGCCGGTGGTCGCGATCTCCTTGACCAGCTCGTACGGCGCCTGGAGCTCCTTGGCGGCCACGTACAGCTCGTCCTCGGGCAGCGACGTGAGGCGGCGGATCTGCTGGCGGATCTGGCGCATGTGCGTGGTCGCGTTCGAGACGTCGCCGGTACCGGCCTCGCCCTTCGAGCGGATCATCGCGGCACCCTCGGTGATGCGCCGCAGCGCCTCGCCCAGGTTGGTCGCACCGCACACGAACGGCACGGTGAAGTTCCACTTCTCGATGTGGTTCGTGTAGTCCGCCGGCGTCAGCACCTCGGACTCGTCGATGTAGTCGACGCCGAGCGACTGGAGCACCTGCGCCTCGACGAAGTGCCCGATGCGCGCCTTCGCCATCACGGGGATCGAGACGGCCTCGATGATGCCGTCGATCATGTCGGGGTCGCTCATGCGCGACACGCCGCCCTGCGCACGGATGTCCGCGGGCACCCGCTCGAGCGCCATGACGGCCACCGCGCCCGCGTCCTCGGCGATCTTCGCCTGGTCGGGCGTGACGACGTCCATGATGACGCCGCCCTTGAGCATCTCGGCCATACCGCGCTTCACGCGCGCGGTGCCGACCGTGCCCACGGTGTTCTCGCCGGTCACGGATTCAGTCACGGTTACCTCGCATAGTTCTCGCCGGTGGGATCGACGCCGGTCGTTCCGGGCGCGGTCGGCGCCCTGCCTCGATCTTATCGCCCGGTCTGCGGCGTCCCCGCCGCCGCCCGCAGAACGGTCATCTGGTGGACAGCGCCTCCACCCGGTGATCACCCGGCGGCGGGCTCCAGACCGGGCGGCAGGGCGTCGTCGAGCTCGACGGTGCGCGGCATCGGCGCCCGGCCGGCCAGGTGGAACAGCCGCACGTACCAGAGCCTGCGCACCCGCCGGGCCTGCGCCACGGCCTCGTTGTGGAAGCGGCGGGCGAGCGTCACCCGGTACCAGGCGGCCGCCAGGCCCGCCACGACCTCGCCCGCCGGGCCCGCACGCAGGTCCCGCACCGCCTCGGGCGAGCCGAGCGCCTCCCGGAGGGTCGCCGTGAGCCCGGACTCCGCCCGTTCGCGCGCCGAGTCCAGCCCGTCCATCTTCAGCGCGGCGGCGGCCGAGGTGACCGGTCCGGCGTCGGACGCCGAGTACGCGGCGTCGGCCACCAGCACCGAGCTGGCCGGGTCCAGGGCGCCCGACGCCGCCAGCTCCACCGCCGCCGAGGCCCGCCGCACGAGCTGCGCGTCCAGGGCGATGCGCGACGCCGCGACCTTGCGGTGCAGCCGGTCGAGCCGGGAGGCGCCCTGCCAGGCGAACACCAGGCCGACGACGACCGCCGCGAGCGCGACGAGCGCGATCTCGGACCAGGTCACGTGTCACCCCCGACCCGGCGCGGGAACAGCCCCATGATGCGGCCCACGGCGTCGCCCGCGATGGCGTGGTCGGCGTCGAGCGTCATCTCGTAGACGGCCAGGACCTGCTCGGTCACGCCGGACCAGTCGAACCGCTGGACCCACTGCACCGCGTGCGCGCGGTAGGCGTCCCGCCGTGCCGGGTCGGCGATCAGGTCCAGCACGGTCGCGGCGAGGTCGGCGGGGTCACCGGTGCGGAACAGCGCCCCCGCGGCGCCGTCGTCCAGGACGCGCTGGAAGGCGCCCAGGTCGCTGGCCACCACGACCGAGCCGGCGCTCATCGCCTCCACGAGCACGATGCCGAAGCTCTCGCCGCCGGTCTGCGGGGCCACGTACAGGTCGGCGGAGGCCAGCAGCGCCGCCTTCTCGGCGTCGGACACCGCGCCCAGGAACTCGACGGACGACGCCCGCTCCCCCAGCGCCTCCCGCGTCTCGGCGACGATACCGTTGCCCCGGCCGGCCACGAGGAACCGCGTGCCGGGCACCCGGTCCAGGATCGCGGGGATGGCCTGGACCAGCACGCTCAGCCCCTTGCGCGGCTCGTCGAGCCGGCCGAGGAAGGCGACGGTCGGCGCGTCGGGGGTGCCCGTCCACTCCGGCCGCCGGCCGCTGCTCGCGAACACCTGCGTGTACACCCCGTTCGGGATCACGACGGCGTCGCCGCCCAGGTGGTCCACGAGGGTGCGGCGCGCGTCCTCGGAGACGGCGATCCGGGCGGCGATCTTCTCCAGCGACTGCCGCACCAGCGGGTAGGCGACCTGCAGCGCGCGCGAGCGCACCTGGGAGGTGTGGAACGTCGCCACCACCGGCTCGGTGGCCTGCCAGAGGGCGAGCATCGACAGGGACGGGACCATCGGCTCGTGCAGGTGGACGATGTCGAACGGGGTGCCGCCGATGCCGCCCTCCAGCCAGCGGCGCACCCGCGTCGCGGTCAGCGGCCCGAACGTCAGCCGCGCGACCGAGCCGTTGTAGGGCACGGGCACGGCGCGGCCGGCGGCGGTGACGACGTCGGGCAGCTCGGTGTCGTCGCTGGAGGGGGCCAGCACCGACACGTGGTGCCCCGCGGCCTGCAGCGCCTCGGCGAGGTCGCGCACATGGAACTGGACGCCGCCGGGGGCGTCGAACGAGTACGGGCAGACGATGCCGACACGCAGCGCACGGTGACCGCGCCGCCGCGCGACCCTCATCCGTTCTCCCGCGCCTGGGCCGGGTCGGGCGGGTTCGTGGACCGCTGCGCGGCCCGCCCGGCCGCCCGCTGCCGGGCCGGGCCCAGGTCGGCGACGAACACGCGCTGGAGCATGTGCCAGTCGTGGGTGTGCTCCACGATGGTCCCGCTGAGCTGGTCGACCCAGCCCTGGGTGAGGATCCGCGCCTGCTCGGCGCGGGGCAGCCCGACGTCGGGCACGGGCAGGGGCGGGTAGAACCGGATGACGATGCCCCACGGCGTGCCGGCCGCCCGACGTCGGTCGCCGCGCAACCGCTCGTAGGTGATGCCGACGGCGTGCACGGGGACGCCCGCCTCCAGGCTCAGGATGGCCGGGCCGGCGGCCACGCGGGCGCGGTGCCCGGCGAGGTCGACCTCGATGCCGGTCGAGGTGAGGTCGCGGTCGCTGAGGAGCGGGATGAGCCGGCCGCCCTCCTTGGCGCCGCGCACCAGGGAGCCCAGCACGTCGCCGTTGCCGAGGGCCAGCACGTCGATGCCGAGGGAGCCGCGGAACCGCACGAACTCCTCGAACAGCTCGTCGGGCTTGAGCCGTTCGGCGACGGTGAGGACGCCCGCGAGGTTCTGGGAGGCGTAGGCGCCGGCCAGGTCCCAGTTGCCCAGGTGGCCGAGGGCGAGCGAGACCGCGCCGCCGTCGGCGATCACGGGCCGCACGTGCTCGTCGTAGCCCTCCAGGCGCACGCGCGCCCGGAGCTTCTCGGAGGTGACGCCCTGGAGGGTGAACGCCTCGCGGAAGTAGCGCATGTAGCTGCGCATCCCCACGCGGGACAGCCGGCGGACCGCCTTCTCGTCCAGGTCGGGCCGCACCCGCGCGTAGTTGCTCTCCATGCGCCGCACGCTCTTGCCGCGCCGCAGCCAGGTGACGTCGGCGACCGCGGTGAACACGGCCCGGAGCACGGGCTCGGGGATCTTCGTGGCGTTGCGCCACGCGAACGTGTAGGCCGCCGCGACGTCCATCAGGCTCCCTGTCCGGCCAGCGGGCCCTCGTGCGGGCCGTTGCGGGTGTCCACCGTGTGCCGGGCGAGCTGCGCCCGCACGGTGGCGATGCGCTGGAACACGGTCACCAGGCTCGCGAGCGCCAGCAGGGTGAGCACGACCTCCAGCACGACGACGGGCAGGCCCACCTGCATGAAGGTGAACGGGACCAGCGCCAGCAGGAGCCGGTCGGCACGCTCGGCGATGCCCACCTGGGCGGTGGCCCCGACGCTCTCGGCCCGGGCGCGGGCGTACGGCACCACGCTGCCCAGCACCAGGCAGGCGAGGGCGGCGCACGTGCCCCACAGGCCGTGGTGCTCGTCGGGGTGCAGCACGAACCAGAGCGTGATGCCGGCGAACACCGCGCCGTCGGACACCCGGTCCAGCGTGGAGTCGAGGAACGCGCCCCACGGGCCGGAGCGCCCGGCCTGGCGCGCCATCACCCCGTCGAGCGAGTCGAAGAGGACGAAGAAGCCGATGAGCAGGCCGCCCACGAGCGTGTGCCCCGTGGGGAACAGCGTCAGGGCCACCGCGGTGACCACGACGGTGCCGGCGATCGTCACCGCGTCCGGCGAGACCCGCAGGGCCAGCAGCAGCCGCGCCAACGGGGTGAACAGCGTGGTCATGAAGGAGCGCAGGCCCCGTAACATCAGTTCTCCTCTCCGCCCCCCGCGGTCTCCCAGGCCTCCGCGAGCCGACGACGGGTGTCCGCCAGCAGCTCGGGCAACGCCTTGGTCTGGCCCACCACGGGCAGGAAGTTCGCGTCGCCCAGCCAGCGCGGCACCACGTGCTGGTGCAGGTGCGCCGCGATGCCCGCGCCCGCGACCTCGCCCTGGTTGATACCAAGATTGAAGCCTGCGGGCGCGTGGACGGCGCGCGACACGCGCATGGCCTGCTGAGTCATCTGCGCCAGCTCGACCGTCTCGGCCTCGGTGAGGTCCGTGTAGTCCGAGACGTGCCGGTACGGGAGCACCATCATGTGCCCCGAGTTGTACGGGTAGAGGTTCAGCACCACGTAGCACCGCTCCCCGCGGGCGACGACGAGGCCCTGCTCGTCGTCGCCCGCCGGGATGCGGCAGAACGGGCACTGCTGGGTGGTCCCGTCGGCCGGCTTGTCCTGCCCGCCGATGTAGACCATGCGGTGCGGCGTCCAGAGCCGCTGCAGGCCGTCGTCGGAGGGACCGAACGCCGTCGGCGACTCGGGAAGGGGCTCGCTGTTCATCCGAGGACGACCTTCGGGCCGGTCAGACCTGCACCCGGTCGCTGACCGCCTTCACGATCCGCTCGATCGCCTCGGCGACCGGCACCCCGTTCTCCTGGGTGCCGTCCCGGAAGCGGAACGACACGGCGCCCGCCTCGACGTCCTCCCCGCCCGCGATGAGCACGAACGGGACCTTCTCCTTGGACGCGTTGCGGATCTTCTTGCCGAACCGGTCGTCGGACAGGTCGAGCTCGGCGCGGATGCCCTGGGCGCGGAGCTGGGCGACGACGTCCTTGAGGTAGTCGTCGAAGGCGTCGGCCACGGGCACGGCGAGCACCTGGACGGGCGCGAGCCAGGCCGGGAACTGGCCGGCGTAGTGCTCGATGAGCACGCCCATGAACCGCTCGATGGAGCCGAACTTGGCCGAGTGGATCATGACCGGCTGCTGGCGGGTGCCGTCCGCGGCGGTGTACTCCAGCCCGAAGCCCTTGGGCTGGTTGAAGTCGTACTGCACGGTGCCCATCTGCCAGGTGCGGCCGATGGCGTCCTTCGCCTGCACGGAGATCTTGGGGCCGTAGAACGCGGCGCCGCCCGGGTCGGCCACGAGCTCCAGGCCGGTCTCGCGGCCCACGCGCTCCAGGATCTCCGTGGCGGAGGTCCAGTCCTCCTCCGAGCCCACGAACTTGTCCGGCTTGGAGTCGTCGCGCGTGGACAGCTCCAGGTAGAAGTCGTCCAGGCCGAAGTCGCGCAGCACGCTGAGCATGAAGTCGAGCAGGTGCTTGACCTCGCCCGGCGCCTGCTCGGGCGTCACGTAGGAGTGCGAGTCGTCCTGGGTCAGGCCGCGCACGCGCGTCAGGCCCTGCACGACGCCGGACTTCTCGTAGCGGTACACCGACCCGAACTCGAACAGGCGCAGCGGCAGCTCACGGTAGGAGCGCCCGCGCGAGGCGAAGATCAGGTTGTGCATGGGGCAGTTCATGGCCTTGAGCCGGTACTTGGACCCCTCGAGGTCCATCTCCGGGAACATCGTGTCCGCGTAGTACGGCAGGTGGCCCGAGGTGTGGAACAGCCCGTCCTTGGTGATGTGCGGGGTGCCGACGTAGGAGAAGCCCTCCTCGATGTGGCGCTGGCGGACGTAGTCCTCCATGACCCGCTTGATCACGCCACCCTTGGGGTGGAACAGCGGCAGACCCGAGCCGACCTCGTCGGAGAAGCTGAACAGGTCCATCTCGGCGCCGATGCGGCGGTGGTCGCGGCGCTCGGCCTCGGCCAGGCGCTCCAGGTACGCCTTCAGCTCGTCCTTGGACGGCCACGCCGTGCCGTAGACGCGCTGGAGCATCGGGTTCTTCTCGCTGCCGCGCCAGTAGGCGGCGGCGTTGCGCATGAGCTGCACGCCGTTGCCGATCAGGCGGGTGTTCGGCAGGTGCGGGCCGCGGCACAGGTCCTTCCAGACCACGGTCTCGCTCTCCCGGCCGGCGCCGCGCACGTTGTCGTAGATGGTCAGCTCGCCGCCGCCCACCTCGACGTTCTCGCCGCTGTCGCCGTCGGCCGCGCCGCCCTTGAGCCCGATGAGCTCCAGCTTGTACGGCTCGTTCGCCAGCTCGGCGCGCGCCTCGTCCTCGGTGACGACGCGGCGGCGGAAGGTCTGGCCCTCCTTGATGATGCGGCCCATCGTCTTGTCGAGGGCCTTGAGGTCCTCGGGCGTGAACGGGGTCTCGACGTCGAAGTCGTAGTAGAAGCCGTCCGTGACGGGCGGGCCGATGCCCAGCTTCGCGTCCGGGTTGACCTGCTGCACGGCCTGCGCCAGCACGTGCGCGGCGCTGTGCCGCAGCACGGCGAGGCCGTCGGGCTCGCCGATGGTCACCGGCTCGACCTCGTGGCCGGCCGGGATCTCGCGGTCGAGGTCCCACAGCTCGCCGTCCACGCGCACGACGACGACGTCGCGGCGGTCGCCGTACAGCTCGACGCCGGTGGTCGTGGCCGTGGTCGTCGTCGCCTCCGTGGAGTTCTGCGCCGGGGTCTCGCCGGCGGCGAGGTCGGTAGGGCTGGGCGGCGATGCGACGTCGGACACAGGAGTGCTCCTTGGGGAACGGAAGACGAAATGGATCGAGGGGCGCCGTCCATACGGACGGTGCCCCTCGATCGTACCGATACAGTGCCGGTCCCGTGCCCGCGGACGCACCCGCGGGCGGGACGGCGGATCAGCTGTCGCGGAAGTCCTTGGCCTTCTCGCCCAGCGAGTCGATCGCACCGTCGGCCTTGTCGGGCGCGAACTCCTTGAGCTTGTCGGTAGCGGCGTCGACGTTCTCGTCGGTGAGCTGCTCCTTCGCCTTGGCGACGTTGTCCGGGTCGGTCACGAACTCCTTGGCCTTGTCAAAAAGCCCCATGGTTCGACTCCTCTTCGACACTGGCACACCAGGTGCGCCCCCTGCGCACGACGGGGTCCCGCCGGCACCCCGAACCTACGCGCAGCAGGCCTCGCGCGCGCGGTAACACCGGCCCACCTGGTATCTCGCAGGGCTGAAAAAGTCGGCGTGCGACGCCGCCGTCTCGTAACGTCAGCCTGTGGAGTACCTGATCGTCGCAGTCGTCGCCGCCATCCTGATCATCGCCGTCACCTCGCTCGCGCCCAAGGCGGGCGTCGCGGCCCCGCTGGTCCTGGTGGTGCTCGGCGCGGGCGTCAGCCTGCTGCCGTGGGTGCCGGCGGTCGAGATACCTCCTGAGGTGATCCTCGGCGGCGTGCTGCCCCCGCTGCTCTACTCCGCGGCGGTCGGCCTGCCGTCGATGGACTTCCGGCGGGACTTCACGGCCATCGGCGGCCTGTCCGTCACGCTCGTGGTGATCAGCTCGGTGCTGCTCGGCCTGCTCTTCCGCTGGCTGATCCCCGGGATCGACCTCGCCACGGCCATCGCGCTGGGCGCCATCGTCAGCCCGACCGACGCCGTGGCGACCTCGATCGTGAAACGGCTCGGGGCGTCCCCGCGCGTCGTCACCATGCTGGAGGGCGAGTCGCTGCTCAACGACGCGTCCGCCCTGGTGCTGCTGCGGTCCGCGATCGCGGCCACCGCGGCCTCGGTCAGCCTGTGGGAGGTCGTGGGCGACTTCGCCTACGCCGCCCTGGTGGCCGTGGCGATCGGCGTGCCCGTCGGCTGGCTGGGCCTGCGGGTGCGCCGCCGGCTGGGCCACGCCGCGCTGAGCACCGCCATGTCGTTCGTGGTCCCGTTCGTCGCCTACATCCCGGCCGAGGAGCTCGGCGCGTCCGGCCTGGTCGCCGTCGTGGCGGCGGGCCTCGTCACCGGCAACGGCTCGCCGCGCTACCTGCGCCCGCAGGACCGGATCGCGGAACGCTCCAACTGGCACACCGTCGAGCTGCTGCTCGAGGGCGCCGTGTTCCTCATCATGGGCATCGAGCTGTTCGCGCTGATCGAGGACGTGGAGTCCGGGACCGGGTCCGTCTGGCAGGCCGTCCAGGTCGCCGCGATCGCCGCTGTCGCGATCCTCGTGGTGCGTGCCGCGTTCGTCACGCCGCTGATCGGCATCCAGGCGCGCCGGGCCCGACGGGGCGAGGCCGTGCGCGAGACCCTCACCGCGTTCCAGGACCGGATCGACCAGCGTGCGGCCGCGGCCCCGCCCGCCTCCGCCGAACCGGAGCAGGGCACGGGCCGGCGCAAGGGCCGCCGCTCGACCGCCGAGCGCCTGGAGCGGATCCAGGGCACCCTGCGGCGCCGGACCGCCGACATCGACTACGACCTCGCCCGGCCGCTCGGCTGGCGCGAGGGCACGCTGCTGGTCTGGGCGGGCATGCGCGGTGTGGTGACGCTCGCGGCGGCGCAGACCCTGCCGGGCGGACCCGACGGCACCCCGCACCGGTCGTTCCTCATCCTGGTCGCCTTCGGCGTCGCGTTCGGCACGCTCCTGGTCCAGGGCAGCACCCTGCCGTGGGTGACGCGGCGCCTCGGGCTCATCGAGCAGGACACGGCGGGCGACCTGCCCGCCCTGCGACGCGAGACGGAGCAGGCGGCACGCGACTTCCTGGCGGACCCGCGCCGCCCCGACGGCACGCCGTACGACGCCGGCGTGGTCGCCCGCGTGCGCAAGGACACGTACCGGGAGCACGAGTCGCAGGACGAGGACGCGGTGCTCACCAAGGACCGCTTCATCCAGTACCGGGAGCTGCGGCTCGCGACGATCACCGCCCAGCGCGAGGAGCTGCTCGCCGCGCGCTCCGCCGGCACCTACGACTCGGCCCAGCTCGGCAACGCCCTGGAGCTCCTGGACGCCGAGCAGATCGCCGTCGAGATGCGCAAGGGCAGGTTTTCCCTGCGCGAGGAGGACCCGGAGCGCTAGCCTCCGGACGTGACGGACTACACACCGCTGCATCTGGACTGGCCGGGCTGCCTGAACGTCCGCGACCTCGGCGGGCTCCCGCTCACGGGCGGCGGCGCGATCCGCGGGCGCGTTCTCGTGCGCTCCGAGTGCCCCAGCTACCTGACCGACGCCGGCCTCGCCGCCGCCACGGCCTACGGGCTGGGGCGGATCATCGACCTGCGCCGGCCCGAGGAGCTCGTGGAGTGGCCCAGCCGGCTGGCGGGAGGGACGACCCTGCACCTGCCCGTGCAGGGCCCCGGCGACCCCGAGGAGGGCCCCTGGGTGCACCTCTACCAGGGGATGCTGGACCGGCGCCCGGAGCTGTTCGCGCGCGCCGTGGCGGCGATCGCGGACGCGCCCGAGGGGCCCGTGCTGGTGCACTGCGCCGCCGGCAAGGACCGCACGGGCCTGGTCGTCGCGCTCGCCCTCACGCTCGCCGGGGCCGACGTCGACGCCCTCGCCGACGACTACGAGGTCACCAACGAGCGGCTCGCGCCCCGGTACGTCGAGCGGGAGGCCGAGCCCGGCTACGACCGGCCCGCCGAGCGCCGGGTGCCGCCCACCCGGCACGTCATCCTCGGGGCGCTGGAGCACCTGACCGCGCGGCACGGCGGCGTCGAGGCGTACCTGGCCCGGGGCGGGCTCACCCCGGGCCACGTGCGCGCGTTGCGCGCGAGGCTGATCGGCTGAGCCGGAGGTGCAGCGCAGGGTGCGGGCCGAGGAACGAGGCACGCGCCCGGAGCGGAACCGCAGGTTCAGCCGACATAGGTAGAGGCTGAGCCGCCTTACCTCCCGGGGAAGGCCAGCTCCTGCCACCGGCCCGCCTCGTCCGCCGTCAGCGCCCGGCCGAAGATCGCCAGCCGGTCGACGCCGCCGGACTGCCGCTCGCCGCCGTCCCGGTTCGCGCCGACGTGCAGGGTGCGTGACGTGCACGCGTTCGCCGCCTCGTAGCCGCCGATCGTGGCGGTGGCGGCCTGCGCGCCGTCGACGTACACCGTGATCAGGCCGGTGGTCGAGAGGGTCACGACCAGCTCGAACCAGCGGTCGGTCGGGACGACGGCGCTCGTCGTCGTCCCCGTGCCCGCCGTGATGACGCGGACGTTGTTCGACGGCGTCGTGTCGATCATGATGCCGTCGGAGTCGCTGCTCGCCGACCGGTGGTCGAACAGCCGCCGGTGGCCGGACTGACCGCTGTCGATCCGGAACTCGCCGGCGAACGTCGACTCCTCGAGGTACCCGAGCGGGAAGGGTTCGGCGCTCGTGACGTAGCCCGTCGTCGCGAGCTGCTGGGCCGCACCCGTCGGCCCGTCGGCGAGCACGCCGAGCGTGCCCTCGACCCGCCAGTCGCGGCCGTTGCCGGACTGGTCGCCGTCGGCGTCGCCGCCGAGGTTCCACGCGACGAGCGTGCCGTCGGGACCGGGTACCGGGCACGGCGTCGGCGGTCGCACGCCCACCGCCGCCGTGCGGCTGAGCGTGACGTCGCCCGCGGTCAACGTCGCGGTGATCGGCGACTGCCGCGTGGAGTTGCCCGCGCCGACGGTGACGGTGACGGTCCGCTCGACGCTCTCACCGGGCTCGATGGTGCCCAACGTGAGCTCCGCCGGCTCGGCCGACCACTGCGGGTAGCCGGGCGCCGTGTCGTCCGGGACCGTGACCCGCACGGCCGCGTCCTCGACCGGCTCGGCACCGATCGCCTCGGCGCGCACGGTGACCGGGATCTCGTCGCCCGACGTCGCCGTCGCGGGGGCCGTGACCGACAGCGACGCCGTGGCCTTCGCCACGTACCGCTTCCCGGCCTGCCCCTGGAAGACCACGACGCCGTCCTCGACCGTCGACGCGACGGGCCGGCCCTTGTGGTCGGTCAGCGTGAACAGGCCCGGCTGGAAGATCTGGTTCCCGACCCGCAGCTCGCCGTCGTCCGCGGGGCGGATCTCGATCCGCCGGACCGAGCCGTCCGCCCACGTCGCGTCGACCTCGACGTCGCCCCGGGCCTTCAGACCCGAGTACGAGCCGTCCGGCCAGGCCGTCGGCAGCGCGGGCAGCACGTCGATCCGCCCGGCCTGGCTCTGCAGCAGCATCTCCGCGACGCCGGACGTCGCGCCGAAGTTGCCGTCGATCTGGAACGGCGGGTGGTCGTCCCACAGGTTGTCCAGGGTCGAGCCCTTGAGCTGCTCGGAGAGCAGCTTGTGCGCGCGGTCGCCGTCGAGCAGGCGCGCCCAGAAGTTGATCTTCCACGCCTTCGACCACCCGGTCCCGCCGTCGCCGCGCCCCTCCAGCGTGGTGCGGGCGGCCTCGGCGAGCTCCGGCGTCGCGGCGGGCGAGACGGCCGTCCCGGGGAAGAGCGCGTAGAGGTGGGAGACGTGCCGGTGCTGGTTGGACGGGTTGTCGAGCGCCTGCTCGACCTTCCACTCCTTGAGCTGGCCCCACGACCCGACCGCGAGGCCCGGGTAGATGCCCCGCAGCTTCTCGTCGAGGTCGGCGAGGTAGGCGGCGTCGTCCTCGCCGGTGAGCTCGGCGGCGGCCGCGGCGGAGGTCAGCAGCTCGGTGACGATCTGCTGCGAGATCGACGCCCCGACCGTGAAGTCGCCCTGCTCGGGCGAGTAGCTCGGCGTGACCACGTAGGTGCCGTCCGTGTCGCGCACCAGGAAGTCGATCCAGAACTCCGAGACCGCCTTGAGCATCGGGTAGGCGCGCTCCCGCAGGAACTGTTCGTCGCCGGTGAACAGGTAGTGCTGCCAGTAGTGCTGCGCGAGCCACGCCGCGGCGTCCGGCTGCCAGAACGACTGCGGGTACTGGTGGAAGCCGGTGAACCCGTAGGGGTTCGTCTCGTTCCCCACGACCCAGCCGCGCGCCCCGTACATCTGGCTCGCCGTCACCGTTCCCGGGGCGACCATCGAGTCCACGTAGTCGAAGAACGGCTGCGTGGTCTCGGCGAGGTTCGTGGTCTCGGCCGGCCAGTAGTTCATCTGCAGGTTGATGTTCACGTGGTAGTCGGCGTCCCACGGCGGGTTGTTGACCCGGTTCCAGACGCCCTGCAGGTTGGCGGGGAGCGAGCCGCCGCGCGAGGACGAGACCAGCAGGTAGCGGCCGTACTGGAAGTACAGCTCCTCGAGCGCCCGGGCGCTCTCGGCGTCGATGGTCGACCGGTACTCCGCCAGCAGCTCGTCGGTGGGGATGTCGGGGAGCCGGGCGCCGAGGTCGAGCTCCACCCGGTCGAAGAGGCCCCGGTAGTCGCTCTGGTGCCGCTTCAGCAGGCTCTTGAACCCGCGGCCGGACGCCGCGTCCACTGCCCGGGTGACCTGCGCGTGGGGGTCGACGCCGGTGCGGTAGCCGGCCGCGTGGTCCATCGCGAAGTCCGTGGCGGCGCCGAGCACGAGCGTGACCGAGGTCGCGCCCCGGACGCCGATGGTCCCGTCGCCGGCGGTCACCGACCCGCCGCTGTTGAGCACCCGGAGCTGCGACTCGAAGCGCAGCCCGTTGTTGGCCAGCCGCCCCGCCGTCGTGAGCCGCCCGCCGTCGGCCGTCTGGGTCACCGCCGTCCGCCCGGCAGGAAGATTGAGCCGCGCGTCGAACCCGATCCGGCCGCGCTCGTCGGCCGACAGGCGCACGACGACGACGTCGTCGGCCGCGGAGGCGAAGTACTCGCGGGTGTAGCCGACGCCGTCGGCGGTGAACGACGTGGTCACCACAGAGTCGCCGATGTCGAGCTGCCTGCGGTAGTCGCTCGCCTCCCCGATGCCCGTCATGGTGAGGTCGAGGTCGCCGAAGGTCTGGTACGACCCGAAGTTGAGCTTCGGCTTGCCCAGCAGGTCCGCCATCGTCTCGGGGGCGACGCCGCCGGTCGGCGACTGCGCGATGAGCTGCCGGGCCTCGTCGATCGTCCCCGGCCCGCGGCCGTCGGTCCAGTTGCCGTAGTCGTAGCCGCCCTGCGCACCGGGTCCCCCGGTCCAGAGGCTCTTCTCGTTGAGCTGGAGCTTCTCGTCGGTGACGCCCCCGTAGACGACGGCGCCGAGGGCACCGTTGCCGATCGGCAGCGCCCGCTGCTCCCAGTTGCGCTGGTGGTCGCCGGCGGTCGACAGCGGCTCGTCGAACCAGATCGTGTCGGGCGCCCCGTCGAGGCGTGGTCGGTCGTCCCGCACGGTCGTGTCCTCCGGTGCTGTTGTGCCCTTGGGGGCGGTCGTGGTCGTGCCCCCTGGGGCGGCCGCGGCGGGAACTGCCGCGGCAGCGGACGCCGGGGCGGCGAGCAGCAGCGCCAGTGCTGCCGCGATCGCGCGTCGAGGTGGGCGGCGCATGAGAAGTGGGATCGAGCGGCAGGTCATCATCGGCCTCCGGACCATCGACGTCGTCGTCGTTACCTGCGCCACGTGGACGCCGGGCGGTGCTCGCGAGCATTCAAGCAACGCGCCCGGAGTGGTGTCAACCAAACACCTGATGTTTCCTTGCCGCTCCCGCCTGAGATACCCAGCACATGGGGCGATTCAGTCGGCGCCCGCACCGAGAGATCCGATGTATGGGTGTGCGGTCCGCCGGCACCGGGCATGCGAAAGGCCCCCTGGCCTGCGTCTCCGCGGGCCAGGGGGCCTAACCGTGCTGGTGGGCGATACTGGGATCGAACCAGTGACCTCTTCCGTGTCAGGGAAGCGCGCTACCGCTGCGCCAATCGCCCGAGGTGGGTACGGGATTCGAACCCGTGTGTACGGCTTTGCAGGCCGCTGCCTCGCCTCTCGGCCAACCCACCGTGCTCCCCACCAAAGCGGGTATCGAGCGGATGACGGGACTTGAACCCGCGACCCTCACCTTGGCAAGGTGATGCTCTACCACTGAGCTACATCCGCGCTATGACCATCCTGGACCCTTCGGTCCTGGCGTGGTGACGCTCCGGAAGAGTAGTTCACAAACGGCGTGCCGGTCCAATCGAAATCGCCGCGCCACCTGCGCGGGGTCCCGCACCGCCGAACGGCGCACGAACGGCGCCCGTGCGGCGCCGCCGGAATGGTCCGGCGACGCCGCCCGAGCAGGTCAGGGGCGGGCCCCGTCAGTAGATGGACACCCCGTACGCGCTGAGCGCCTCGGTGACGGGCTGGAAGAACGTGGTGCCGCCCGTGGAGCAGTTGCCGCTGCCGCCGGACGTGATGCCCAGCGCGGTCGACCCGCTGTACAGGGCGCCGCCGGAGTCGCCGGGCTCGGCGCAGACGGTGGTCTGGATCATGCCCCGCACGACGCCCTCCGCGTACCGGACGGAGACGTTGAGCGCGGTCACGGTGCCGGAGTGCACGCCGGTCGTGGAACCGTCGCGCGTGACGCTCTGGCCCACGAAGGCGTTGCCCGCCGTGTATCCGCCGGGGTGGCTCAGCGACGTGTTGTCGTACCGCACGATCGCGTAGTCGTTGCCGGGGAAGCTGGAGCCGACGGTGGCGCCCACCAGGGTGGTCTGCGCCGAGTTGGTGTACCAGGTGGGGACCGCGTTGCCGCAGTGCCCGGCGGTGATCAGGTAGTACTGGCTGCCGCTGCGGACGTTGAAGCCCACCGAGCAGCGGTACCCCGAGCCGTAGATGGCGTCGCCCGAGCCCAGCAGCGGCTTGAAGGTGCCGGGCGCGCGCCTGATGGTCAGGGCGTCCGCCTCGGAGCCCGCCGCCTTGCGGAGCGTGCTCAGCTCGGCCGCGGTGACCGTCGAGTCCGCGGTGACCACGACCTTCCCGGTGGCCGGGTCCGTGTACCAGGCGACGCCGTCCACGTCCGCCGTCCCGACGGCGGCGTTCACCGTCGCGAGCTCGGCAGCCGTGGGCTTGTCGGGTGCGGCCGAGGCCGCCGGTCCGGCCAGGCCGGACACCACGAGGCCGAGCCCGGCGGTGAGTGCGATCAGTCGGGCCCGCCGGGCGGGACCGGGGCGGAGAGCGGTGCGAATGAACGTCATTGCATCCTCCTGGGGTGATGGACCCGCTGGCGGCGGGCCCTGCTCGGCGAGGACGGATCGTCGTCCGCGCCGTCTCACTGACCCCGAGTGTGACGTGTGGCACATTTCACCTACAAGACCTCAAAGCAGATGTAACCGGCAGGAAACGAAAACAGCTTCTTTCGAGGTGGTTTCACCCCCGGCAGCGCTTGCGCGGGCGGGCTATGTTCGGCGGCATGAGTGCTTCCGACATCATCCCCGCCCACCTGATGCACCTGCTCGAGGCGCCGAACTACGCGTTCCTCGGCACGATCCGCCCCGACGACACGGTCCAGGTCAACCCCATGTGGTTCGACTTCGACGGCGAGACGCTGCGCTTCACGCACACCACGTACCGCGCCAAGTACCGCAACCTGCAGCACAACCCGTCGATGAGCCTCGCGATCCTCAACGACGAGAACGCCTTCAACTACATCGAGGTGCGCGGCAAGCTCGTCGAGGTGGTCCCCGACCCGACGGGCGAGTTCTACGTGCACCTGGGCAAGCGCTACGGCAACGCCGCGCAGCAGCCGCCCGCGGACAGCGCCGACCGCGTGATCCTGGTGATGAGCATCGAGCACTACACGACGCAGTAGGCGGGTCCCGGACGGCGGGCCGCACAGCAGGCGGGC
Organism: Promicromonospora sp. NPDC059942; assembly: GCF_042731755.1. Lineage (NCBI taxonomy): Bacteria > Bacillati > Actinomycetota > Actinomycetes > Micrococcales > Promicromonosporaceae > Promicromonospora > Promicromonospora sp. NPDC059942. The sequence goes on along the minus strand of NZ_JBHWLR010000001.1, from coordinate 421,005 downwards.
CGCCGTCCACCGATGAGTTTCCTCGGCACGGTCGGTCACCAAGGCAGAGACCGAATCCGAGGAGAGACCCATGCAGAAGCTCATGGTGGACTTCATCATCTCGCTGGACGGTTACGCGGCCGCGGAGGGCTGGCCAGGGTTCTGGGGCCTGGAGGGCCCGGAATACCTCGCCTTCCTCGCGGAGGACGCCGAGAACCAGCACACCACGCTGATGGGCGCGACGACGTACCGTGTGATGACCACGCTGATGGCCGACATCCCCGAGGACCCGCTCGCCGACATGCCCAAGGTGGTGTTCTCCTCGACGCTGGAGACGCCGCTGTCCTGGGCCAACACCGAGCTCGTCACCGGCGACGCCGTCGAGGCGGTGCGCAGGCTCAAGGAGACCTCCGACCGTCCCCTGCGCACGCTCGGCAGCCTCAGCCTGTGCCGGTCGCTGCTGCTCGCCGGGCTGGTGGACCGCTACCGGGTGGTCGTGTTCCCGGTCGTCACGGGCGCCAGCGGCAAGGAGCGGATCTTCGACGGGTACCCCGACGTGGCGATGGAGCTGGTCGAGCACCGCACGTTCGACGGCCGCCTCCAGCTGCTGGACTACGTGCCGACCGTGATGGACGGACCGCCCGGGACGGGCAGCTGATGCCGGGCACCGACGCGCGGAAGGAGACGCCATGCTGACGCAGGTGGCGGACGGCGTCCTGGTCCACCGGAGCGAGCTGCTCCGGAACAACACCCTGGTCGTGCGGGGCCAGGACGGCGCACTGGTCGTCGACGCCGGGATCACGGGCGCCGAGCTGACCTGCCTCGCGAACGACCTGGACGAGCTCGCCCTGCCGGTCGTCGCGGGCTTCTCGACACACCCCGACTGGGACCACGTGCTCTGGCACACCGGCCTCGGCGAGGCCCCGCGCTACGGCACGGCCCGCTGCGCCGCGGACCTGCGCGACCTGCGATCGGACGACGCGTGGCGGGCCCGCGTGACCGAGGGACTGCCGCCGGAGATCGCCGACGACGTGCCGCTGGACCTCTTCGGGCTGGTCACCGGCCTGCCCGCCGGGACGCCACGGATCCCGTGGGACGGCCCCGACGTGTGGGTCATCGAGCATCCGGCGCACTCCCCGGGGCATGCGGCACTGTTCGTCGAGGAGTCCGGCGTGCTGGCCGCCGGCGACATGCTGTCCGACGTCTTCGTGCCGATGCTCGGAGAGTTCACCGACACGAGCGACCCGGTCGAGGAGTACCTCGCCGGGCTGCGGGCGCTGGAGGACGTCGCGGACGACGTCGAGGTGCTGGTGCCGGGCCACGGGTCCGCCGTCGCCGGGAAGGACGCGATCTGGGCGCGGATCGAGCTGGACCGCGCGTACCTGCACGCCCTGCGGGACGGCCGCACCCCCGACGACCCGCGCATCGGCGGGATCGAACCCGGCTGGGAGTGGGTGGGCGCCATCCACGAGGGGCAGGCGGCCTGCTTCGCGCGGTGGAAGGAGCGGCGGGGCACGGCCGGTTAGGACCCCAGACATGCGAAAGGCCCCCGGGTCGGCGTCTCCGCCGGCCCCGGGGGCCTTTCTGCGCGTGGGCGATACTGGGATCGAACCAGTGACCTCTTCCGTGTCAGGGAAGCGCGCTACCGCTGCGCCAATCGCCCGTCGTGCTGCGAGGTGGGTACGGGATTCGAACCCGTGTGTACGGCTTTGCAGACCGCTGCCTCGCCTCTCGGCCAACCCACCGCTCGGCCAGACCGCAGCCGACGGCTGCTCTCTTCAGCCGAAATATCACGAGAGCGACTTTCCGAGCGGATGACGGGACTTGAACCCGCGACCCTCACCTTGGCAAGGTGATGCTCTACCACTGAGCTACATCCGCGAAGCCGGGCATCCTGGGGTTTCCCCCGGTGTTCCGGCGTTCTGAACATTAATCGAACGGAGGGCGAACCGTCCAATCGCGCGCGCCGCCCGTACGGTTGTCCCGTGTCACCCCGCCCGGCCCATCTGCCCGCAAACCGCACGATCCCACCGGTTTCGTCCCGCCCCGGCCCTCTCCCGGCCCCGTCCGACGTGACGGGCGCCACCGGCTGGGCGAGCTTCGCCGGACGCGTCGCCACGGACGCCGTCGAGTGCGTGGACGTGCACGAACACCCGGAACGGCTCGAGACCGGCACCTGGTTCGTCGTCGCCGACTTCGAGGGCCGGGCGCGCGCGTGGCGCTTCGCCCAGGTGCACGACGCCGGCACGGAGCCCGCCGGCGCCTGGCACGGACCGACGTCCGACACGTGGACCACCTCGATGGACCAGGCCGCCTACGAGGCCGCCGTCGAGCGGGTGCGCGAGTACGTGCGCGAGGGCGAGGTCTACCAGGCCAACATCTGCCGGGTGCTGTCCGCTCCCCTGCCCGGCGCCGTCGGCGGGAACGCCGCGAGCTCCGAGCCCGACGCGCGGGCGCTCGCTGCCCGGCTCGCGGCGGGCAACCCGGCCCCGCACGCGGCCGCCGTCCACGTCCCCGCCGCGAGCGGGCTGGAGCCGGTCTGGGTGGTGAGCGCGTCGCCCGAGCTGTACCTGTCGCTGGCCGACGGCCCGGACGGGCCCGTCGTCGAGTCCGGCCCGATCAAGGGCACCGCCCGCACCCCCGAGGGCCTCACGGACAAGGACCGCGCCGAGAACGTGATGATCACCGACCTCGTGCGCAACGACCTGCAGACGGTCTGCCGCCCGGGCACGGTCGAGGTCACGTCGCTGCTCGCCGTCGAGGAGCACCCGGGTCTGGTGCACCTGGTCTCGCGGGTGCGCGGCGTCCTGGCCGACGACGTCGTCCGCCCCGGCGAGCTGTGGCGCCGGGTGCTGGCCGGCACCTTCCCGCCCGGGTCGGTCTCGGGCGCCCCGAAGTCCAGCGCGCTGCGGATCATCCGCGAGCTGGAGACCGCCCCGCGCGGCCCGTACTGCGGGGCCGTGGGCTGGGTCGACGGCGGCCGGGCGTCGCTCGCCGTCGGCATCAGGACCTTCTGGTGGGCCGACGGCGTGCTCCGGTTCGGCACGGGCGCGGGGATCACCTGGGGTTCCGACCCGACGGCGGAGTGGCACGAGACGCAGCTCAAGGCGGAGCGGCTGGTCGCGCTGGCGTCCTCGTAGCGGCCCGGGCGCGGGTGGAGTCCGGCCGGGTGCCGTCGTCCGGCCGGGTGTCGGAGGCCCGGTCTACCGTGGAGGCGTGGCGCACGTCCTCGGCTCCGGGGTCCCGGGGGTTCTCGCTCCCTACGTCTCCGCCGTCGTCCCGTACGACCTCGACCTGGGAGCCCCGGGCGTGCACCGGGGCATGCCCGGCACGGGCGTGACGTTCGAGCTGCCGCTGGACGAGCCGCTCGACGTCTCGTGGGCCGGGACCGACGGATCGCGGCGGCAGGCCTGGTCGTGCGTGTCGGGGCTGCACACCCGGCCCGCTGCCATCCACCACGGCGGCCGGCAGCGCGGCGTCAGCGTGTCCCTCACGCTGCGCGGCGCGCGGGCGCTGCTCGGCGTGCCCGCGGGCGAGCTGGCCGGCGAGCTGACGGACCTGTCCGAGGTCGCGCCCCACCTCGCGCACCTGCCCGAGCTGCTCGCGGCGTCCTCCGACGGCGCCTCCCCCGACGCCGCGGCCGTCGTCCGGGTCCTCGTCGAACACCTCGCGGGGGCCGGGGAGCCGGGTCCGCGGGCCGACGTCGGGCGGGCACTGGCCGGGATCGCGCGCGGCGGCCAGGTCCGCGACGTCGCGGCCGAGCAGGGCTGGAGCCGCCGTCGCCTGCAGGACCTCGTCCGCGCCGAGTGCGGGCTCACGCCCCGCGACCTGCGGCGCGTGGCGCGCCTCGCCCGCTCGCGCCGCGCGATCGTGGTGGCCGCCCGGTCGGGGCGCGTGGGCCTGGCCGACGTCGCCGCGTCGGCCGGGTACGCCGACCACGCCCACCTGACCCGGGAGTGGGTGGCCCTGGGCGGCTGCACCCCGAGCACCTGGCTCCGGGAAGAGTTCCCGTTCGTTCAAGACGTCGCCGACCCGCCCCGGGCATCGTGGGAGGCACCCGAACGAGGAGGACCACGATGAGCACCGGACTGTGGGTGACCCTGTCCTACCGCGACGCCGACGCAGGCCTGGCCTGGCTCAAGGCCGTCGGCTTCACCGAGCGCGCCGTCTACCGGGACGACGCCGACCCCGCCGTCGTCCAGCACGCCGAGCTGACCTGGCCGGAGGGCGGTGGCGTCATGCTCGGCACGCACCGGCCGCGCCCCCAGTGGCCCGACCAGACCGGGACCGGCTCGGCCTACGCGGTGACCGACGACGTCGACGGCACCTACGACGCGGCGCTCGCCGCCGGGGGTTCCGGCCTCCGCGAGCCCGCCGACCAGGACTACGGCGGCCGGTCCTGCGTGGTGCGCGACCCCGAGGGCAACCTGTGGAGCTTCGGGAGCTACCGGGGCGAGGGCTGAGTCACCTTTCCGACGGCGCGGGCGGCCACCGATGAGTACCGGCGGCCGCCGTCGTCGGACGGGCATGGGAATCGTGAAAGCAGACCTGGCAGTCTCGCTCGACGGCTACTCCGCGGGCCATGACCAGAGCCTGGAGCACCCGTTCGGCCCGCTGGCGGGCGAGCGCCTGCACACCTGGATGTTCGAGTACGGCGACGCGCACAAGGCCGAGGCGGACGCCATCGTCGGCGCGGGCGCGTACATCATGGGCCGCAACATGTTCACGGCCGGCCGCGGCGCGTGGGACCTGGACTGGACGGGCTGGTGGGGCGACAACCCGCCGTACCACGGGCCCGTCTACGTGCTCACCCACCACCCGCGCGAGTCGGTGGAGATGGAGGGCGGCACCACGTTCCACTTCGTCACCGACGGCATCGAGAGCGCGCTGGCCCAGGCCCGGGAGGCGGCCGGGGACAAGGAGATCTCCATCGCCGGCGGCGCCACCACCGTCAACGAGTACCTCGCCGCCGGACACATCGACGAGCTGCGCCTGCACGTGGTCCCGTTCACCCTGGGCTCGGGCACGCGCGTGTTCGACGGCGTGCCGCCCATCGAGTTCTCGTCCACGAGCGTGCGGCACACGCCGGAGGTGACCCACGTGACCCTCCGCCGGTGACAGACTGGGCGGCATGACGGTCATCTGGACAGAGGGGCGCATGGTCGCGCCCGGCGAGGCCGCGCTCAGCGCGGTGGACCACGGCATCACGGTCGGCGACGGCGTCTTCGAGACCTGCGCCGTCCTGAACGGGCAGGCGTTCGCGCTGACGCGCCACCTGGCGCGCCTGGAGCGGTCGGCGTCCGGCATGGGCATGGCACCCCTGGACCTGCGCAAGGTGCGCGACGGCGTGGACGCGGTGCTGGCCGCCTCGCCGGACGCCGGCCGGCTGCGCATCACGGTGACCGACGGCATCGGGCCGCTGGGCTCGGGCCGGTCGGACACCCCGCAGACGGTCGTGGTCGCGGCGACGGAGGCCGTCGTCGTGCGCACCGGACGGGCCGCCCGCTCCCCCTGGACCCGCAACGAGAACAGCGCGGTGGCGGGCCTGAAGACAACGTCGTACGCCGAGAACGTCGTGGCCCTGGCCGACGCGATCGGCAAGGGCGCCGACGAGTCCGTCTTCGCGAACACCGCGGGCGACCTGTGCGAGGGCACGGGCTCGAACGTGTTCCTGGAGCTCGACGGCGAGCTGGTCACTCCCCCGCTGAGTGTCGGCTGCCTGGCCGGCATCACGCGCGAGCTGCTGCTCGAGTGGGGCGCCGAGGCGGGCCTGCCCGTGCGCGAGGCCAAGGACGGCGAGCTGCCGTTCTCGGTGCTCGACCGGGTCTCGGCCGGCGAGGCGCAGATGCTGCTGACCGGCTCGGTGCGCAACGTGCAGCCGACGGTCTGGCTCGACGGCGCCGACCTGCAGATCGGCGAGCTCTCGGCGGCCGCGCGCGACCTGTTCGAGCGGAACATGCGCGAGCGAACCGACCCCTGACGCGGCCCGGCGATTCGGATTTCGCATCCGCGCTCGAACCAGGCTAATATCGTCCACGCACGCCCTACCGGGCAGGCAGCACGGGCGATTGGCGCAGGGGTAGCGCGCTTCGTTCACACCGAAGAGGTCACTGGTTCGATCCCAGTATCGCCCACCGTGCAGAAAGGCCCTCCAGCCAGCGGAAACGCTGAGCGGGAGGGCCTTTCGCGTTGGTGGACTCGCCGCACCGGTTCACCTTGTTCGGGTGACCCCGCCCGAGCGGTCACCTCGGAACCGTGCACGCATGGGTTCCCCACATCTTCCCGCCCCCGTCCAGATCGGCCCCGGCTGGGCCCGAGGCATGCCGGCCGCCCCGGATGCCTCGGTGCGCATCACGACCGCATACGCCAGGCATGTCGGCCGTGACGCGTACTTCTGGACGTGGCCGATGGTCAACGTCTTCAACCGTCGCCTTCACTTCGCGACGACCTCAGAGCTCGCCCACGTCGGGCCGCTCATCCAGGCGCCCGTCAACCAGTTCACGATGCTCACCGACTACGTGAGCCCCGAGGAGCGGGTCGTGGCCTGCCCGAACCAGGACGTCGTCTACGGACTCGGCGCGATCGGGCTCGACGAGTCACCCGTCGTGGTGCAGGTCCCGGACTTCGGTGACCGGTTCTGGGTCTACCAGGCTGTCGATCTCCGCACCGACAGCTTCGTCCGGCTCGGCGCCATGTACGCCACGACGCCCGGGTTCTACCTGCTGGTCGGGCCGGACTGGGACGGCGACGTGCCGCCCGGTATCACCCAGGTGTTCCGGTCGCCGACGAGCACCGGGCTGGTCGGGCCGCGGATCTTCATGGATGACACCGACGAGGACCGTGCCGCCATCCAGGAGGTTATCTCGCGGGTCCGGATGTACCCGGTGGACCAGTACGACGGCCAGATGAAGGTCATCGACTGGAAGGGCATACCGCAGCTTCCCGAGCTGCCCCACGGGGAGGAGGAGACCCAGTGGGTCTTCCCGGAGAAGTTCGTCGACGAGCTGCCCCGGGTTCTGGCCGACGCGACCCCGCTGCCGGGTGAGGAGGCCCGCTACGCCCAGGTGCTCGCCGTGCTCGAGGCCGCGAAGAACGACCCCGACGTGCACCAGGCGATGACCGACGGGGCCGTGGAGGCGGATGCCGAGCTGGTCAAGCCGCTGTTCCAGTTCCGCAGCTACGGCCGGCAGCTGCCGCACCACTGGACGACCATCTCCAACGAGTCCGCCTTCGGCGTCGACTACTACACGCGCACGGCAGTCGCGAAGTCGAACATCCTGGTCAACAGCCCGAACGAGACGAAGTACTTCTACGCCGACCTCGACGCCGACGGGCACCGGCTCAACGGCGGTAGCCGGTACGAGGTCACCTTTCCGGCCGGGCAGACACCTCCGGTGCACGGGTTCTGGTCGCTGTCGATCTACAACGAGCACCACTTCTTCGTCGCCAACGACATCAACCGGTTCTCCGTCGGCACCAAGAACAAGGACCTCGTCGTCGCCGACGACGGCTCGCTGACCATCTACGTCCAGGCGGACGAACCCACCGACGCGACCCGGCGCGCGAACTGGCTCCCCGCGCCGGCCGGCGACATCTCCCTCTACGTGCGCGCCTACTGGCCGACGGTCGAGACCACCGGAGGCGACTGGACCCCACCACCGGTCCGACGAATTGGCTGACGGATCAGGCGACAAAGTACCGGGCGGGGTCGACCGGCCCTCGGGGCGCGCACGCCAGTACACCGACTTCCCTGGTCACGGGGCCTACCGGGGCAGCACGATGTGCCGCATGACTGATGCGAACGAGAACGTGCGCAACTCCCCCACCGCGGCCAATCGCTCCGCCGGCACGATCACCCTGGGACTGGCCGGGCTGCTCATCGGGCCGATCGTCCTCACCGTCGGCGCCGCCCTCGGAACCGTCGCCGTGATCGTCGGCGTCGCGGCCCTCCTGATCGGCGTCGCCGCCCTGCTCGACGGCGTGCACAAACTCGTCGAGAACCTCGACAACGCCACCCAGGCGATCCTGGACCGCCGCCCCTGACCGCCTCCCCGACCACCTTGCGCAGGAGAAAGTTTCGCCCGACTCGTGACATTGGCAGGGATCCTCACTAATATCCGATTCCCTGACAGTCCAGTAAGTACAACGGCGTGCTACCCGGATACACGAGGAGATCTCCCCATGTCACGAACCCCGTCACGTGCACGAAGGCTCAGACTCCACCCGCTCCGCAGCGTGCTCGCCGCGTTCGGCGCGCTCGCGATCACGGCGGCGGCACTCGTCGTCGCGCAGCCCACTCCCGCGGCGGCCGTCCCCGCCACGATCCCCCTGACCATCACCAACGACTCCGGGCGCGGCGACCAGGTGTTCGTCTACGTCCTGGGCGACCCCGGCACCGGCCAGCTCGGCTGGGCCGACGCCGCGGGCGTGTTCCACGCCTGGCCCACCGTCGGCGGCACCCCCGTGGACGCGCCCGACGCCTCGATCGCCGGCCCGGCCGACGGGCAATCGAAGACCATCCAGCTGCCCAAGATGTCGGGCCGGGTCTACTTCTCGTACGGCAGCAAGCTCAGCTTCAAGGTCGTCAACGACGGCCGCCTCGTCCAGCCCGCCGTCCAGAACCCGAGCGACCCGAACCGCAACAAGCTCTTCAGCTGGACCGAGTTCACGCTCAACGACTCGGGGTTGTGGATCAACAGCACCCAGGTCGACTTCCTCTCGGCCCCGTACCAGACGGGTCTGCGCAAGGCCGACGGCTCAGTGATCAGCACCGGCATGCTCAAGCCCGACGGCTACCAGAACATCGTCAACGCCCTGGCCGCCACCCCCGGCTGGACCAACCTGGCCCAGCGCGCCCCGGACGGGTCGCAGCTGCGGATCCTCGCCCCCGGGCACGCGATCGGGACCGGCCAGCTCGACGCCAACATCCTCTCGTCCTACGTGGACCAGGTGTGGGCCAAGTACACGAACGAGAACCTCACCGTGGCGCCCTACTCCTACGACCCCGCCGCCGTGTTCACCGGCCGGGTGCAGAACGGCGTCATGCGCTTCACCAACGCCTCGGGCGCGTACGTGACCGAGTTCCGCAAGCCGTCGAGCGACTCCGTCTTCGGCTGCTACAACGACCTGGCCGCGCCCAACAACGACATCGGCGCCATCGCCCGCACCCTCTGTGCCGGCTTCCACCGCTCCACCCTGCTGACCCGCACCACCCAGCCCGGCACCAGCACCACGGGGTTCTACGAGGCCTCCGTGACCGACTACTACTCCAAGTTCATCCACCAGCAGATGGCCAACGGCAAGGCGTACGGGTTCGCGTTCGACGACGTCCTCGCGCAGGAGTCCCTCGTGCACGACGGCAACCCGTCGGCCGCCTACATCCAGCTCGACCCGTTCTCCGGCGCCGCGACGCCCATCGCGGGGTCCGACGACGGCGGGGGTGACGGCGGCAGCGGGCCGCTCCCGTCCGGCACGGGCGCGGTGCACGCGTCCAACGGCATGTGCGTGGACGTCCCCTGGGCCGACTCGTTCAACGGCAACCCGCTGCAGATCGTGAACTGCAGCGGCAACACGGCCCAGACCTGGACCCGGTCCGGCTCGACCCTGAGCGCTCTGGGCCGGTGCATCGACGTGGCGTCCGGGAGCTCGGCGGACGGCGCCGTCGTGCAGCTCTGGGAGTGCAACGGCACCGGGGCGCAGAGCTGGACCTACCAGTCCGGCACCCAGGCTCTCGTGAACCCGCAGTCGGGCAAGTGCCTGACGGCGGTCGGGGGTACGCCCCTGCACGACGGCCAGCGCCTGGAGATCCGCACCTGCTCCGGCGGCGCCGAGCAGCGCTGGACCTTCTGAGCCGGCGCCGTCCGGCACCGCGGTGAACGGCCCCCGACCGGCGTCTCGCCGGCCGGGGGTCGTCGCACGACGCCGCTCAGCGCCGCACCGCGTACCGCAGGTGCAGGGCGCGCTTGCCCTGGACCACCTCAGGGTCCTCCAGGAGCAGGTGCCGGCCCAGGTCGGCGAAGTACGGGATGCCCGCGCCGAGCAGCACCGGGGCGAGGCTGACGCACACGTCGTCGACCAGGCCGAGCGCGAGCGCCTGCTGGGCCACGTTCGCGCTCGCGACGGTGACGTCCTTGTCGCCGGCGATCTCGCGGGCACGGGCGACGGCTTCTTCGACGTCGCCCGCGAACGTGGTCCGCGGCCAGCGGTCCGCGTTCTCGGGGACGTGGTGCGTGACCACGACGACGGGGGCGCCCACGGGGTGGTTGTCGCCCCAGCCGTCGGTGATGTCGAACAGGCGCCGACCGGACACGAGTGCGCCTGTGCCCTCGGTGAGGTCGCGCAGCATCTCGGCGCTGGCCTCGTCGACCAGCAGGGAGACGCCCTCGTTGGCGCTGGGCACACTGACCGGCCCGACCGCGTACCAGTCGAAGATGTCGTCGATGCCGTCGTCCGGGTCGGCGATGAACCCGTCCAGGGACATCGTCATGTGGGTGATGACTTTGCTCATCTCAGGCTCCCTCTTCCGGTTCTCCTCACCGTCCGACTGCGGACAACCCCATTACTCATCGCCGCCCGCCTCCCTAGGCTGGAGCGATGGATCACTGGAACCTGGCCGACGGCGGCGTGGTCGAGCTTCCCGACGGACGGCGCGTCCGAGGAACGGGGCTGCGCCGCCCGCGCGGCGAGATTCCCCTCCCGGACTTCGCCGTGTATCTGCGCGGCCGAGATCCCGCGGTTCCCAACAGGGAGTACCGCTGGGTGCGCTGGCGCGACTTCCGCCTGCCCGACTCGACGCAGGAGGCACTGGCCGCGCTCAAGGAGGCTCACGCACGAGCGGCCACGGAGCGGGTGGAGATCGCCTGCGGCGGCGGGATCGGCAGAACCGGCACGGCGATGGCGGTGCTCGCGATCATGAGCGGCGTGTCTCCGGACGACGCCGTGGCGTGGGTCCGCGACCGCTACCACCCGCGCGCGGTGGAGACGCGGGCACAGCGCAGGTGGATCGCGGAGGTGTCGGCATCGTCCCTCGGGAGGGGGCACCACCAGGCGGGGTGATCGGCCGCAGGCCGTCACAGAGGGCTGGCGAGATCCTTGCGACCGGTGACCAAACCTCTGGCGGAATCCTTGCGGACAGTGGCCTTCCAGCCGCTTTCGGCTCGATGCCAAGACGCGCAGCATGGTCGGTGACGAAAGGAAAACGATGACCCGCATCGCCATCAACGGCTTCGGCCGGATCGGACGCAACACCCTGCGCGCGCTGCTCGAGCGCGACAGCAAGCTCGAGGTGGTCGCGATCAACGACCTTACCGCCCCGGACGCCCTGGCCCAGCTGCTCAAGTTCGACAGCGCGCTCGGCCGGCTGGGCCGTCCGGTCGAGGTCGACGGCGACGAGCTCGTCGTCGACGGCCACCGCATCAAGGTGCTCGCCGAGCGCGAGCCCGGCAAGCTGCCGTGGGCGGAGCTCGGCGTGGACCTCGTGCTGGAGTCCACCGGCCGCTTCACCTCCGCCGACGCCGCCCGCGCGCACCTCGACGCCGGCGCCCGGAAGGTGCTGGTCAGCGCCCCCTCGGCCGGCGCGGACGTGACGCTCGCCTACGGCGTGAACACCGACGCGTACGACCCCGCGGAGCACGTGATCGTCTCCAACGCGTCGTGCACCACGAACGCGCTGGCGCCGCTCGCCTCCGTGCTGGACGACCTGGCCGGCATCGAGCACGGGTTCATGACCACCGTGCATGCCTACACCCAGGAGCAGAACCTGCAGGACGGGCCGCACCGCGACTCGCGCCGGGCCCGCGCCGCCGGCGTCAACATCGTGCCGACCACGACGGGTGCCGCCAAGGCGATCGGCCTGGTGCTGCCCAACCTGAACGGCAAGCTGTCGGGCGACTCGATCCGCGTTCCGGTGCCGGTGGGCTCCGTCGTGGAGCTGAACACCACGGTCGAGCGCGAGGTCACCCGCGAGGAGGTCCTGGCGGCGTACCGCACCGCGGCCGACGGGGCACTGAAGGGCATCCTCGACTACTCCGAGGAGCCGCTGGTCTCCAGCGACATCACCGGGGAGGCGGCCTCGGCGATCTTCGACTCCGCCCTGGTCCGGGTCGACGGCAAGCACGTCAAGGTCGTCGCCTGGTACGACAACGAGTGGGGCTTCTCCAACCGCGTGATCGACACGCTGGAGCTGCTCGCCCAGGGCTGAGGCCCGCCAGCGCTGAGGCTCCGGCGGCCGAGGCGCTCCCGGGCTGATGCCCGGGATCCGGGTGGTCGGCAGACCTCTTGCCGACCACCCGGCCTACAGGTCGCCGCCCTCGGCACCGGCCGAGAACGTGTGCCGGTACTCCGTCGGCGACGTCCCGAGGATCCGGTGGAAGTGCAGGCGGAGGTTCGCCGCGGTGCCGAGCCCGACCCGGTGCGCGACCTGCTCGACGCTGAGGTCGCTGCGTTCCAGCAGCTCACGCGCCAGGTCCACGCGCGCCCGCAGCACCCACTGCATCGGCGTGTAGCCGGTGTCCTGCACGAACCGCCGCGAGAAGGTGCGCGCCGAGACCCGCGCGTTGCGGGCGAGCGCCTCCAGGGTGAGCTGTTCGGCGAGGTGCTCCAGGGCCCACTCGCGCGTGTCGGCGAACAGGTCGCCGAGCGGCTCTGGCACACTGCGCGGCACGTACTGCGCCTGTCCGCCGCTGCGGTACGGGGCGGCGACCAGCCGCCGGGCCACGTGGTTGGACAGGCCGACGCCGTGGTCGCGCCGCACCAGGTGCAGGCACAGGTCGATGCCCGACGCCGCACCGGCCGAGGTGAGCACGCCGCCCTCGTCCACGAACAGCACGTTCTCGTCCACCTGCACCAGCGGATGCCGCTCGCGCAGCGCCCTCGTGTAGTGCCAGTGCGTCGTGGCGCGCTTACCGTCGAGCAGCCCGGTCGCCGCCAGGGCGAACGCGCCGGTCGAGATGGCCGCGAGCCGAGCCCCGCGCGCGTGCGCCGCCTTCAGCGCGTCGACGACGACGGCCGGCGGGTCGGCGGCGGCCGGCGTCCGGTACCCGGGGACGAACACCGTGTCGGCGCGCTCCAGCGCGTCCAGCCCCTCGGCCACGTGGTACGAGAGGCCGTCGCCGCCGGTCACCAGGCCGGGCGCGGCGCCGCACACTCGCACCTCGTACGGCATGCTCGGCCGGTTCGAGAACACCTGCGCCGGGATGCCGACGTCGAGCGGCTTGGCGCCCTCCAGCACGAGGACGGCGACCTGGTGGTTCTTGCGACGGGCGGCGCTCACGCCAGGAATCCTATGCACCGCGCCACCGCGAGGTCCGTGCCAGGCTTGCGTCGTGCAACCGGACCTCGTGATCAGACCAGCCACCCTCGCCGACGCCCAGGCCCTGTCCGCGCTGCGGTGGCGCTGGGCGCAGCCGGGCCGCACGCCCGGCCCGGACGAGGCCCGGGAGTTCGCCGCCGCGCTGAGCGGGTGGATGCGGGCACAGGGCGAACGGTCGGTGTGCCACGTCGCGACCGTGGACGGCGCCCTGGTCGGGATGGCGTGGCTCGCACTGTTCGACCGGGTGCCCAACCCGGGCGACGCCGTCCGCCGGTCCGGTGACGTGCAGAGCGTCTTCGTCGTGCCCGAGCACCAGGGGCGCGGCATCGGCCGGCGGCTGATGGAGTCCCTGTGCGGCGCGGCCGACGACCTGGGCGTCCGCAAGCTCACGCTCGACTCGCGCGTCTCCGTGATGCCGTTCTACGAGCGCCTGGGCTTCACGGCGCAGGGCGGCATGATGACGCGGGCCCGGCGCTAGGCGGCCTTGCTCACAGCACCGGCGCCGGCCCCGTCGACTCGCGCAGCACCAACCGGTTCAGCGGCAGCCGCGGGGCCTCGGGCTCCGGCCCGCCGCGGATCAGCGCGATCAGCCGTTCCATGGCCACCCGCCCCTGCTCCTCGCGGTCGACGACCACGCTGGACAGCGACGGCGTCGCGAAACGGCCGAGCTCCAGGTCGTCCCAGCCGACGACGCTGAGGCGCTCCGGCACGCCCCAGCCGCGGTCCAGGGCCGCCCGCACCGCGCCGGTCGCCATGGGGTCGTTCGCCGCGATGACCGCGGTGACGGGGCTGGAGTCGGGCAGCGAGCGCACGGTCTCGTACCCGCACTCCCCCGACCAGTCCCCGTCGACGACGCCGTGCGACGTGAGCCCGAGCCGCTCGATCACCTCGAGGTAGACCTGGCGCCGCGCCCTGGCCGACGACCAGACGTCGGGGCCCGCGATGTGCACGAAGTGGCGGTGGCCGATGCCCGCGAGGTGCTCGACGATCTCGGCGACCACCGAGGCGTAGGCGAGCTCGCCGATGCCGCGCATCTCGTCGTCGTACTGCCCCACGACGGCGAAGGCGGCGCCGGAGGCGGTGGCCGGCTGGTCGCTGAGCCCGGGCAGGGAGGTGAGCGAGAGCACCCCCTCGACCTGGCCGGAGGACATCAGGTCCATGGCGCGGTCGCTGCGTTCCTGTGCGCCGCCCTCCACGCTGACCACCTCGATGAGGAACCCGGCGTCGTGCGCCACCGTGGCGGCGGCGCTGAGCAGGCGCGTCGGCAGCAGGAGCGCCGGGGCGGGCAGCAGCACCGCGAGCCGGCCGGTGCGGCGCGTGCGCATGGAGCGGGCCACCAGGTTGGGCCGGTAGCCGAGCTCCTCGATAGCCGCCTCGACGCGCCGCACCGTCTCGGGCTTGAGCCCGCCGTTGTGCCGCAGGTACCGCGAGACGGTCTGGTGGGAGACCTGCGCGAGGCGCGCGACCTGGACGATCGTCGGCCGGCGCACGGCATTCTCGGACATTCCGCCATCCTCTCGCTCGCGGCGGCCGGCGGGCCGCCGACACCAGCGTTGACAGCATAGTGAACGTTCACTATGTTGACGCCGGACGGAAAAGTGAACGATCACTATTCCTCGTACACCATCTGCGAAGACGCACGACACGATCCGAAGGAGCATCTGTGTCCTCAGCTCCCACCACCCTTCACGGAGGGTCCGCCGCCGGACGGCGCACTCGTCCGGTCAGCCCGGGGCGCACGTCGTGAGCGCTATCGGCGAGCTGCGGACGCTGCGCCGCGACGGCCGCAGCGGTCTGACCACCGAGCAGAAGCAGGCGCTGGCCAAGGAACGACGCCGGGACTCGAAGGCCGCTGCGGTCTTCCTGGCCCCGTGGCTCCTCGGCCTGGTCGCCATCACGCTCGGCCCGATGCTCGCCTCCCTGTACCTGGCGTTCACCGACTACAACCTGCTGCAGGACCCGAACTTCACGGGGCTGGAGAACATCCAGCGCATGGTCGGCGACGAGCGGCTGGGCAAGTCGCTGGTCGCGACGATGACCTACGTCGTGGTCTCGGTGCCCATCCAGCTCGCGGTCGCCCTCGGCCTCGCGCTCCTGCTGGACCGCGGCATCCGCGGGCTCGCCCTGTACCGGTCGGTGCTCTACCTGCCCTCCCTGCTCGGGGCGAGCGTGGCCATCGCCGTGCTGTGGCGCCTCGTGTTCGGCGGAGAGGGCCTGTTCAACGCGTTCCTCGGCCTGTTCGGCATCCAGGGACCCGCGTGGGTGGCCGAGCCGGACACCGCGCTGGGCACCCTGATCGTGCTGCACGTGTGGACCTTCGGCGCGCCGATGGTCATCTTCCTCGCCGGCCTGCGCCAGATCCCGCGGCAGTACTACGACGCGGCGTCGACCGACGGCGCGAACAAGTGGCAGCAGCTGCGCAAGATCACGCTGCCCCTGCTGAGCCCGATCATCTTCTTCAACCTGGTGCTCGGGCTGATCGGCAGCTTCCAGTCGTTCACGCAGGCGTTCATCGTCTCCAACGGCAGCGGCGGACCGGCCGACTCGACGCTCTTCTTCTCGCTGTACCTCTACCAGGAAGGCTTCGCCGGCTTCCGCATGGGGTACGCCTCGGCCCTGGCCTGGCTGCTGCTCATCATCATCGGCGCGTTCACGGCCCTGAACTTCTGGGCCTCGAAGTACTGGGTGTTCTATGACGACTGAAACTCTTCTGACCACCGAACCGACCACGGGGCCGGGCAGGCGCCCCCTCGTCATCAAGCAGCGCCGACGCCGCCCGCGGATCCTGGCCCACGTGGGCCTGATCCTCGTGGCGATCGTGATGCTGTACCCGCTGCTGTGGATGGTGACCAGCTCGCTGCGGCCGAACGAAGACATCTTCACCAGCCCCGGGCTGCTGATCGACACGTTCGACCTGAGCCACTACCCCGACGGCTGGAACGCCCTGAGCAAGCCGTTCGGCAGCTACCTGCTCAACTCGGCCCTGGTCGTGCTGGGCTCCGTGGTGGGCAACCTCATCTCCTGCTCGATGGCGGCCTACGCGTTCGCCCGGCTGCAGTTCCGCGCCAAGACCGTCGCGTTCGCCGCGATGCTCCTGACGATCATGCTGCCGGTGCACGTGCTGATCATCCCGCAGTACGTGATGTTCGCCCAGATCGGCTGGATCAACACCTACCTGCCGCTGATCGTGCCCAAGCTGCTGGCCACGGACGCGTTCTTCGTGTTCCTGATGGTCCAGTTCGTGCGCGGCATCCCCCGCGAGCTCGACGAGGCCGCGCGGATCGACGGCGCCGGCCACGCCCGGATCTTCCTCCAGGTGATCCTGCCGCTCATGGTGCCCGCCCTGGCGACCACCACGATCTTCACGTTCATCTGGACCTGGAACGACTTCTTCTCCCAGCTCATCTTCGTGACCGACCCCGACCTCTACACGGTCCCGGTGGCGCTGCGGCAGTTCATCGACGCCCAGTCGCAGTCCGACTTCGGGGCCCTGTTCGCGATGAGCGTCGTCTCGCTGATCCCGGTGTTCCTCGTGTTCCTGTTCGGGCAGCGGTTCCTGCTGCGCGGCATCGCGACGACGGGCGGCAAGTGATGAGCCGACGACTGACGACCGGAGGAAGAACCACGATGGAACGACGCGCGCGACGGGGTGTGCTGGCCGGCTCGGCCCTCGCCCTGAGCGTCGGGTTGGCCGGGTGCGGCATCGCGCCCGACCCCGCCGACGCGGAGCTCAGCGACGGCGAGGTGACCCTGACGATGACCTGGTGGGGCGCGGACGCCCGCCACCAGTCGACCCTCGACGCGATCGAGCTGTTCGAGGAGAAGTACCCCCGGATCCACGTGGAGCCGACGTACGCGGACTGGGGCGGGTACTGGGACCGCCTGGCGACCACGGCGGCGGCCGGCGACATGCCGGACGTCGTCCAGTTCGACCAGCTCTACCTCTCCTCCTACGCGGGGCGCGGGGCGCTGCTGGACCTCGACGCGGTGCCGGAGTTCCTCGATGCGAGCTCGCTGCCCGACAACGTGCTGGCCTCCGGTGAGGTCGACGGCAGCCTGTACGCCGTGCCGATCGGTGTCGCGGGGAACGGCGTCGTGCTGAACACCAGCCTCTTCGAGAAGTACGACGTGCCGGTGCCGGACACCGACACGTGGACCTGGGAGGAGTTCGACGCCGCCGCGCAGGCGATCACCGAGGCATCCGATGGCAAGGTACGCGGCCTGTCCCCGTTCGGGGCGGACTCGTTCAGCCTGGAGGTGTTCGCCCGTCAGCAGGGTGACCAGATCTTCGACGCCGAGGGTGACGTGGCGATCGACCCCGCCACGGTCGCCGCGTACTGGCAGCGTGAGCTCGACTGGATCGAGTCCGGCGCGGCGCCGGACGCGGCCGCCCTGAGCGAGAAGGCGGGCGTGCCCCTGGACCAGGGCGACACGGTAGTGGGCAACACCGCCATGGCCTTCATCGCCGCCGGCCAGTTCACCGCGATCGCCGCGGCGGCACCCGACTTCGAGTACGAGGTGGCGGACTGGCCCGCCGACCCGGACACGCCGGAGGGCTTCCAGTACCCCAAGCCGTCGATGTACTGGGCGGCGTCCTCCCAGTCCGAGCACCCGGCCGAGGCAGCTCTGCTGATCGACTTCCTCGTCAACGACCCCCAGGTCGCCCACGCCTTCGGGACCGACCGGGGGATCCCCGCCAACGAGGCCTTCCAGGCGGCGCTCGAGCCCACGCTCGACGAGCAGGCCAGGAAGCTGCTCGACTTCACCAAGCTGGTGGGCGAGCGTTCTGGCGACGCCCCGCCCATCACGCCGAACGGCGCGAGCGAGATCGAGACCATGCTGTCCCGGTACAACCAGCAGGTCCAGTTCGGGAAGCTCTCCCCGCAGGAAGCGGCCGCAGGCTTCATCGAGGAGCTGCAGTCCGCGGTCGACGCCGCGGGCTGACCCGCCGGGCCGCGCTCGCCCGGACCCGGCCGCCCAACGAGGCGGGCGGGTCCGGGCGGGGTGGTGCAACGTTGACGCACTTGCCGAGGATCACTAGCGTGAAGCCGAGATCAGAGTCGATCAGAGAGGTACCACCCATGGTCGTACGACGCTTGTTCACCGTCCTGGCGCTCGCCGCGCTCGCCCTGTCCACCGCCGTCGTCCCGGCGACGGCCGGCGCGGGCGGGGCGGGCGGGGCGGAACCGCCGCCGGGCGGGGCGGTGAACGGGACCCGCCTGATGGAGGGCACCTCCCTCTACCCGCGCGCCATCCGGCTGGAGCACTCCGGCCGGGCGAACGGCACGATCGTCGTCAGCACGGTCACGTTCGACGGCGACACGGGGCACGGCGCGATCTTCACCAGCACGGACGACGGTCGCAGCTTCGAGCGGGTCGGCACGGTCTCGGACCCGGGAGCGGCGCAGGGGCTGTGCTGCTCGACGCTGTTCGAGCTGCCGCGCAAGGTGGGCGACCTGCCGAAGGGCACCCTGCTGTGGTCGGCGTCGGTGGGCCAGCAGGTGGACGAGTCCACCCGCCGGATGACGCTGCCGGTGTGGGCCAGCCGGGATCAGGGCCGCACGTGGGAGCACGTGTCCACGGCGGCCACGGCGTCGGGCGGCAAGGGGCTGTGGGAGCCGGAGTTCGCCGTCTCCCCCGGCGGTGAGCTGGTGCTGTACGTCTCCGACGAGAACCAGCAGCCGGCGCACAGCCAGGTGATCGTCCAGGCCACGTCGCGCGACGGCGTGACGTGGACGCCCCTGGAGGACGTCATCGCTCTGCCGGACGCCGGGCTGCGCCCGGGGATGCCCGTGGTGCGCCGGCTGCCGGACCGCACCTACCTGATGAGCTACGAGGTGTGCGGCCCGGTGCAGGACTGCCGGCACTACACCCGCCGCTCGGCCGACGGCATCGCCTGGCAGCCCGTCACCGAGATCGGCAGCCCGGTCGCGACGGCGGACGGCACGCACTTCCGGCACACCCCGAACATCAGCTGGTACGACGACGGCACGCGTGACGGGCGGCTCCTCGGCGTCGGGCAGATGCTCTACGGCGCCGACGGCGCGGTGCTGCCCGGCAGCGGGTCCACGATCATGACCAACGAGGGCGTGCCGGAGGACTCCTGGGCCACGGCCGAGGCGCCGGTGGGCATCCTCGACCCGTGGAACAACTACTGCCCCAACTACAGCCCCACGCTGCTGGCCCTGCCCGAGCGCGGCGAGCTGCTGGAGCTGTCCACGGGGTACGAGTCGGAGGGCGGGAGCTGCACCACGTACTTCGCGGTGGCCGATCTGCCGGACTGACCTGACCCACCTGCGACAGGGGTGGCCGCCGCGAGCCTCACGCGCTCACGGCGGCCACCATCAGCACCACGGGCGCGACCACCAGCAGGTACATCAGGCCGAAGAACAGCGTGTGCACGACGACGAAGCCGCCGACCGTCCGCCAGTGCGCGCCCACCCGGAAGTGCCCGACGAGCTTGCGCACGAACGACCCGGGGTGCAGCAGGTCCCAGGAGTTGAACCGCACGTAGCGCCCCAGGTAGATGCCGACGCTGACCAGCAGGAGGGTGAGCGCCACCAGCACCCAGGAGTCGGGCTGCCGGTAGGGGTCGTCGTCGTTGGGCCGCACGATGAGCACGTACGCGAACTGCACCAGCAGCACGTTCATCAGCATGTTCAGCACCCCGGACAGCGCCAGGGACAGCACCATCACGATGTCGTACCAGAGCGGCGCCGGGTCGTCCGTGGGCCGCCGGTGGGAGAAGTTCAGCTCCGTGACCAGGTACGCCGAGTTGGGCAGCAGCAGCACCCACACCAGGAGCACCACCGCGATCACGGTGAGCATGAGCGCCTGGTTGGGCACGAACGTGATGACGCCCAGCACCAGCAGCAACCCGATCCCGAGCACCACGGCCGGGGCCACCGACAGCCCGATGTTGAGCACCATCGGCCAGTACACCGGCAGCCGGAACACCGGCGCGCGCAGCAGCACCAGGGCCAGGGCGAAGACGTTGAGCAGGACGATGCCGGCGGGCAACAGCAGGATCGCGTTCATCACCGCACATCATCACCGCGGCCCCGCCGTCGCGCCCCGGTGAAGAAAGAAAAGAGGGAACAGGCGAGGCGAGGGTGTACCCCAGCCCCCGAGCCCACGTTGTGTTCCAGGCACACAACTCCACACGCCCAGCGAGA
>NZ_JBHWLR010000001.1:360397-400532 GCF_042731755.1 Promicromonospora sp. NPDC059942 | reverse complement strand
GAGGGGAGGGGGAGGGGGGGGGGGGGGGAGGGGAAGTGATGAGGGGACAGAGCGGATGTGCCCTCCCCCCCCCACCCCCCCCTCCTTCTCTCCCCCCTGTGTGGGGGGGGGCCCCCCCCCCCCCTCCCCCCCGGCGGGGCAGGTGTGCGCCGGCGCACCGGCGCACGTGTGTGCGTCAGCGCACCGGCGCGCCCGGCCCGAGCGGGATGCCCAGCGCCCACCAGGCGAAGAACAGCGCGGTCCAGGCCAGCGTCATGCAGACCGCGAGCGGCAGCGTGTACGAGGCCAGCGTGCCGATGCCGGCGTCCTTGCGGTACCGCTGCAGGAACCCGAGCGCCATGATGAAGTACGGGCTCATCGGCGTGATCGCCGTGGACCCGGAGTCGGCGATGCGGAACAGCGCCTGCGTGGTCTCGGCGGGCACGTCCAGCAGCATCAGCATGGGCACGACGACGGGCGCCGCGATGGCCCACATCGCCGAGCCGCTGGTCACGAGCACGTTCACCACGGACAGCAGCGCGAGGATCGCCAGGAACACGACCCAGATCGGCACGCCGCTGGTCTCCAGCGCCTCCGCCGAGTTCACGGCGATGACGTCGCCGATGTGCGTCCAGTCGAAGTAGGCCAGGAACTGGGCGATCGCGAAGAACAGCACGAGCACGGGCGCCATCTGCTTCACGCCCACGGCCATGAGCCGCGGCACGTCCCCCGCCTTCGTGATCTCGCCGGACCGCCACCCGTACACGATGCCGACCAGCGCGAACAGCACGGCGACGATCGCCGCGATCCCGTCCAGGAACGGCGACTCCGTCAGGCTCCCGTCCTCCCCGCGCAGCGGGGACGACGACGGCAGCACCACCGCGACGATCACCAGGATCGCGGCCAGGCCGGACAGCAGGGCGGCCCGCAGCGCCTTCCGGTCCCGCGGCGAGAGCTCCAGGCCGGCGACGTCGTCGAGGTCGGCATCGGGGTCCGCGCCCAGGTCCGGGCGCTTGGCCAGGACCAGGTTCGTGACCAGGGTGATCACGATCGCCAGCAGCAGCGACGACGCGATGTTGAAGAACCAGTTGCTCACCGGTGACACGTACGCGTTCGGGTCGATGATCCGCGCCGCCTCCGTGGTGATGCCCGCGAAGATGGCGTCGTTCGGCGTCGGCACGGGGCTCGCGTCGTACCCGGACGCGATCGACGTGTAGGCGACGACGACGCCGAGGATCGGCGACTTGCCCACCGCCCGGAACGCCAGCCCGCCCAGCGGCACCAGGATGATGTAGGCGGCGGCGCTCGCGACGTGCGAGACGGTGCCCGCGAAGGCCACGGCGAACACGACCCACGAGACGGGCACCCGGGAGACGGAGACCTTCATGGCCGCCGACAGGAAGCCGGTGCGCTCCGCGATGGCGACGCCCATGATGACCACGACGATGGTGCCCATCGGGCCGAACGTCGCGAAGTTGTCGACGGCGGTGGAGACGGCCATGGCGAGGCCCGCGCCGCTGAGCAGGTTCTGCACCACGACGGTCTCGCCGTCGGCGGGCGAGACGACGGACACGCCCGCCGCCGCCAGCCCGGCGCTCGTGATGCCGAGGATCGCCGCCAGGATCCAGAACAGCCAGAACGGGTGCGGCAGGGCGTTGCCGAGGCGCTCGACGACGGCCAGCGCGCGCAGCACGCCGGGCAGCCGGTCCGGCTCGGTCCCGGGCGCGGCCTGCTTCGACGTCGCGGTCATGACGCCGCCCCGTCCGTGCCGTGGCCGTGCGCGCCGTGGCTCATGAGGAAGCGCACCGGCAGCCGCTCGTCGCCCAGGAACTCCCACAGCACCTCGTGGGCCTCGATGCTGTGCGTCGCGTACCCGCCGCCGGAGTAGCTGTCCTCCCCCGGCCAGGTGTGCCCGCCGCCGAGCACCGCCACGTGCGTCACCTCGGCACCCCGGTCGCAGTCCGTCCACCGGGTGGTGGTCACGTCGAACGCCGTCTGCTCGACGTCCGGGCCCACGGCGCAGCCGTTGCGCGCCACCCAACCGCCCACCCAGTCCTGGATCGCGGGCAGGCCGCGGTCGGTGTCGCCCGCGTACGGGATGGTGACGTCGTCCGTGCCGTGGAAGTCGATCACCGGCACCGGCCGCTCCGGGTCGCAGTCCGGGTGGCCCGTGCCGTAGAACGCGGCGGCCACCGGCGCGACCGCCGCGATCCGGTCCGACAGCTCGCACGCCAGGATCCCCGTGAAGCCCGCGCCGTTGGACTTGCCGGTCGCGTACACGCGCCGCGCGTCCACGCACAGGTCCTGCTCCAGGGTGTCCAGCAGATCGTTCGTGTACGCCACGTCGTCGACGCCGGGGGCCGCGTACGGCGCACCCTCCCAGGCCTGCCGGTCGCCGTCACCGGTACCGATCACGCCGTTGCCGTACGCGACGATCGCGGGCAGCGCGTCCAGGCCGGAGAACGCCTCCGTACCCGCCCCCGTGTTGCCGCGGCCGTGGAACACCAGCACGACGGGCCACGCCCGGTCGCTGCGGTAGCCGTCCGGCAGGTGGAGCTGCACGGTGCGCTCGCGGCCGTCGCTGGTCAGGGTGCGCAGCACGCTGCTGCCCGGCTCCTGGCCGGGGTCGGTGCCGCAGCCCGCGGAGCGGAGCGGGTTGCGCCCGGCGCGGTCCGGGTGGGCCGACGGCGAGACGGCGGCGTCGGCCGGAACGGGTGCGGCCGGTGCGGCCGACGCCGTCGTGGCGCCGACCAGGCCGGCCAGGCCGGAGACCGCGAGCGCCAGGGCGGTCAGGAGCGCCGCGCGCCGGCCGGGCCGCCGTCGGCCCTGCCCTCGTCGGCCTTGCTCTCGTCGGCCCGGTGGTGCGGGGCGGGGTGATGCTGTCGTCGTTGACATGCGAGTCCTTTCTGGGCGCCGGGCCTGTTCGCGGGCACGGCGGAGCGGACACCTGGCGGGCCAGGTGCGTACCGAGGGGGTGCTGTGGGTGCTGTCGGAGGCGTGCCGGCGCTACGCGGGCGGCCACTCCTCCAGGAAGGTCGTGATGCGGGCGACGATCGCCTTGACGATCGCGGCGCCGTCCTCGGCGGTGGCGCGGCGCGGGTCGCCGAGCACGCCGTTGGGGCTGAGCCGGTCGTACGGCAGGGTCAGGGCGGGGTGCGCGTGGCGGCGCGCCGTGCGGGAGACGTCGTCGAGCTGGTCCGGGGTGGTGGTGCCCGGTTCGAGCAAGTCAGGGTGCACCAGGTGCGGTGCGAGGTGCAGCATCTGCGCGGTCTCGGCCTCGCCGGAGTGCCCGTGCACGGCGCTGGGCTCCATCGCGGCCACGGCGTCGCCCGCGAGCGACGTCAGGGGCGACCAGGCGAGCTGGATCCCCGGGTGGGACACGAGCAGGTCCTGCGCCACGGTGGTCAGGGTCGCGTTGTTGCCCCCGTGGCCCGTGACCACCAGGAACCGCGTCCAGCCGTGCCGGTGCAGGCTCGTGACGTACTCCCGCACCACGGCCGCGAACGTCGTGGTCGTCAGCGTCACCGTGCCCGCGAACGCCATGTGGTGCGGCGAGACCCCCACGGGGATCGACGGCCCCACCACCACCCGGCCGGCCAGGTTCGCGGCGACCTGCGCCACCACGCCCTCGGCCCGCACCAGGTCGGTCCCCAGCGCCATGCCCGGGCCGTGCTGCTCCAGCGCGCCGGCCGGGATCAGCACCACCGTGCCGCGCGCGACGGCGTCCGCCGCCTCCGCCGTCGTCATCTCCGCGAGGCGGAACGGGGCGGTC
Source organism: Promicromonospora sp. NPDC059942 (assembly GCF_042731755.1). Lineage (NCBI taxonomy): Bacteria > Bacillati > Actinomycetota > Actinomycetes > Micrococcales > Promicromonosporaceae > Promicromonospora > Promicromonospora sp. NPDC059942. Next base: position 396,781 of record NZ_JBHWLR010000001.1, on the reverse strand, counting down.
ACGGTGCCGCCTCCCCGAAGTCCGCCGCCTCCAGCGACTCCCGGATCGTGGTCAGGTGCGCCCGGGTCAGCCGCTCCGCGGCCGCGCCGTCCCCCTCGCGGACCGCGCCCAGGATCTCCAGGTGCTCCGCATGGTCCCGCTGCCGGTCGTCGTACCGGAACCGGATCTCCGTCTGCTCCGACGCCCGCACGTGCAGCAGCGCCTCCACCGTCTCGCGCAGCAGCCCGTTGCCCGACGCCGCCGCCAGCTCCACGTGGAAGTTCAGCGCCGGCCGGAACCCGTGCACCGGCGGCTGCAGCGCCGTCGCCGCCGCGGCCTCCAGGCGCTGGAGGGCGGCGGCGTCGCGGGCGCTCGCGGCGAGCGCCGCGATACCGGGCTCGATGACGAGGCGGGCCTGGACCAGCTCGATCACCGAGGAGCGCGTGATGTGCGGCCGGTGCGGGTTGGCCAGCACCGACCGCTCGAGGCCTGGGCCGATGTACGTGCCGGAGCCGTGCCGCAGCTCGACCACGCCGGTGGCCTCCAGCCGCCGCAGCGCCTCACGGACGGTGGGGGTGGTGACGGCGAACCGCTTGGCCAGGTCGCGGGAGGACTCCAGCACGTCGCCGGGTCCGAGGCTCTCGGAGCGGATCAGCTCGACGATGTCGTCCGCAAGCTGCTCCGAGAACGAGGCTCTACCTTGAGTCATAAAGTGACTAAATCACTTGAGCACCCGGCCGGTCAAGAAGCCAGCTGTACTGACCAAGGTTCAGCAGGCCGTCGGCGACCACGTCCGGCGTCGATGCGGTCGCGGACAGCCTGCTGAATCCCGGTCAGTGACCGACCGCCAGGGCCGCGTAGTCCGGCAGGTCGATCTGGTCGACCGCCTTGTCGATGCCGCCCATCATCATCCCCGCGAGCGGGGTCTTCAGCAGGGCCCCCATCACCGCGGTGCGGGCCTTGATCTCGAACCGCGAGGGGGGCAGGAAGCCGCGCGCGCCGCCCGGGAGCTGCTTCATGTTGACCGCCGCGTAGGGCCGGACGATCGCCTCGTACGCCGCGAACGCGGTCGTGGGGTCGCCGCCGGCCCGCGCGAGCTCGCCCGCCAGCACGTACGCGCCCACCAGCGCGAGCGACGTCCCCATCCCGACGGACCCGGCGGTGCAGGCGTCGCCCAGGAGGGCGACCCGCCCGCGGTGCCACGACGGCATCTCGATCTTCACGTGCCGGTCGAAGTAGAAGTCGTCGGCGCGCTCCATCGCGTCCAGCAGGCGCGGCACCTCCCAGCCCTCGCCGGCCAGCACGCCGGCGACCAGGCGCTTCTGCCCGGCAATGTCGCGCCGGTCGTACTCCACGGGGTCCCCGGCGAAGTGGACCATGCCCCGCGCCCCGCCGTGCGCCGGGTAGAGCAGCACGTTGCGCCCGCCCACGCCGTTGCCGGCCGGCATCGAGTACAGCAGCTCCCAGCCGTCGAGGCCCCACGTGTCGCCGGCGCCGGCCGGCTCGGCCGTGAAGACGGCGCGGTGGTAGCCGGAGTCGACCGCCCGCCAGGCGCCGTCGAAGGCCAGCCGACGCGTGGTGGAGAAGACGCCGTCCGCGCCCACCACGAGGTCGAACCGGCGCGGGGCGGAGCGCTCGAAGGTGACGTCGACGCCGTCGGCGCGCTGGTCGAGCGCCGTGATGCTGTCGTCGTACAGGTACTCGACGCCGTCGGCGGCGTCCATGATGATCCGCATGAGGTCGCCGCGCAGGATCTCGATGTCGGCGATGACGCCGCCCGAGTGGCCGAACATCTCGGCCGGCAGCTCCGTGGTGCGCCGCCCGGCGGCGTCGAGGTAGGCGATGCCGCGCACACCCGTGTGGGCGGCCCGGACCTGCTCGGTGAGGCCCATCCGGTCCAGCACGGTCCGCGCGGCGCCGCGCACGTCGACGCCCTGGCCGCCCGGCCGGGGCCCGGCCGACCGCTCGACCACCGTGACGTCGAAGCCGTACCGGCGGAGCCAGAACGCGAGGGCCGGCCCGGCGACGCTGGCACCGGAGACGAGTACGTGGGTCATGGCTGCTCCCTGGTTCGAAGGTTCCTCGCCGAGGTGTTTCGGTGAGGCGCTTCGTACACCGTACGAAGCGCCCTATGCTGGGTAAAGAGCGGGGTAGTGCACCAGGTAGTGCACCTCGCGAACGCCCAGGCCACGGGGCCGCGACGCACGAGACAGGCCCGCGACCGCACTAGTACAGGGAGCCGAAGATGACCACACCGTCCGAGCGCATCGCCGACGAGATCCGGGGCCGCATCCGGTCGGGCGAGCTCGCCCCGGGCGCGCCGGTCCCGTCCACGCGCCGCATCGTCGCCGAGCACGGCGTGGCCATGGCCACCGCGAGCCGGGTGTTGGACGCGCTGCGCCGCGACGGGCTCGTCGAGGTCCGCCGCGGCGTGGGCACCGTGGTCGCGCAGGGCGCGGCCGGTGCCGGCGCGGCCCGCCCCGGCACGGCGGCGTCCGCCGCGAGCGCCCCCACCGTGGACGACGTCGTGCGCCTGGCCATGGCGACGGCCGACGCCGAAGGGCTGGGCGGGCTGTCCATGCGGCGGATCGCGACCGACCTGGGCATCCCCACGATGTCGCTGTACCGCTACGTCCGGGGCCGCGAGGAGCTGCTGGCCCGGATGCTCGACACCGTGTACGCCACCTCGCCGCTCCCGGACCCGCTGCCGGACGGCTGGCGGGCGCGCGCCGAGGTGTGCGCCCGCACCATGTGGGCAGCGTTCCAGCGCCACCCGTGGGCCGCGCACGTCATGTCGATGACGCGGCCGCAGGTGCTGCCGCACGGCATCGCGCACACCGAGGCCCTGCTGAGCGCGTTCGGCGAGCTGCCCGGCCGGCTGCTGGACCTCGACGCCCGGATGCACCTGACCGTGTCGGTCTTCCAGCTCGTGCGCGGGCTGGGGGTGGGCATCGAGCCGGCGGCGCAGGCCCGCAAGGACGACGGGCTGAGCGACGAGGAGTGGATGGACCGCACCCTGCCCGACCTCCAGGCCGCCGTCGACCCGCGCCGCCACCCGCACCTCGTGGCGGCGACGTCCGCCGACGTCGACCTCACCCTCGACACCCTGTTCGAGTTCGGCCTGGCCCGTCTCCTGGACGGCTACGCGGTGTTCCTCGGCGAGGAGCGCTGATGTCCCCGCACGAGCGCGACAACCGGCTGCTGCTGCGCGCCCGGGACGCCATCGACCGCGACTACGCCCGGCCGCTCGACGTGCCCACCCTGGCCCGCATCGCGCACGTCTCGCCGTCCCACTTCAGCCGCAGCTTCCGGGCAGCCTTCGGCGAGACGCCGCACCGCTACCTGCAGCGGCGCCGGCTGGAGCGCGCGATGGCGCTGCTGCGCAACACCGCGACGCCGGTGACGGAGATCGCGCTGCAGGTGGGCTCAAACAGCCTGGGCACGTTCAGCCGCACGTTCCGCGACGTCGTCGGCATCTCGCCGACCGAGTACCGGCGCCAGACGCGACCCGTGGCCGCGCCCGTCTGCTTCGTCAAGAGCTGGATGCGGCCCGCGGGCTGAGCAGCTCCTCGACCGGGCAGTTCTCGACCGAGCAGATTCGGAGAAGCGCACCGGCCCGGTGCGGTCCTAGCGTGGTGGACATGTTCAAGAACATCTCCATCACCGCCGTGACCGTGCTCGACCAGGACGAGGCCCTCGACTTCTACGTCGGCAAGCTCGGGTTCGAGGTCAGCAACGACGTCGACATGGGCTTCATGCGCTGGCTGACCATCTCCCTGCCCGCCGACCCGGACCGCCACCTGCTGCTGGAGGTGCCGGGGCCGCCGTCCCTCAGCGAGGAGGTCGCGGCCCAGGTCCGGGACCTGCTGACCAAGGGCGCGCTCGGGGTCGCGTGCATCCTGACGACCGACGACTGCCGCCGCACCTACGCCGAGCTCAGCGCGAAGGGTGTCGAGTTCACCGAGGAGCCCGTCGAGCAGCCGTACGGCATCGACTGCGCCCTGCGCGACCCGTTCGGCAACCACATCCGCGTCACGCAGCCGGCCACCGGCCCGGTCGAGGTGACCGACGCGGACATCGCCCGCTGGAACGCCGAGCAGCCGCGCTGAGCGCTTCGCCGGTGCCTCCGAGCTCAGCCGGCCACGCCCAGTTCGGCAGTCTGCGCCGCAGAGTCGGCAGTTTGTCGCGCAGAGTCGGCAGTTGGCATCGAGGTCGGCACACCACTGTGCCGATCTCGAAGCAGACTGCCGACGTCGGCGAAACTTCCGACCTGAGCAGAGCTGGCGACGTCGGCGGAACTACCGATCTCGAATGCAGACTGCCGACGTCGGCGAAACGCCGGCGCTGCGGGGCAGTGGTCGCGGGGTTGCGGGGTTGACGTCGGCAGTTCGCTCGGCCGCTGCGGGGCTCGCTCGGCGATGTCGGCAGTTGGCATCGAGGTCGGCAGTTTGCGCCACAGAGTCGGCAGTTGGCATCGAGGTCGGCGCACCACTGTGCCGATCTCGAAGCAGACTGCCGACGTCGGCGGAACTGCCGACCTGGGCGGAACCGTCGACGTCGGCGGAACTACCGATCTCGATGCAGGCTGCCGGCATCAGCGGAGTGCCGATTGGGATCGTGGTGAACAGTTCGCTGGGCTCTGCCAGGTCGGCAGTCGCGCCGCAGAGTCGGCAGTTGGCATCGAGGTCGGCGCACCACTGTGCCGATCTCAAAGCAAACTGCCGACATCGGCGAAACTGCCGACCTCGTGGGTCGATCTGCAAGACGGCATCACAGCCGCGGCGGGCCCGCCTCGACCCGGCGCAGCACGGCCGGCAGGGAGTACAGGTCGGGCGACTCGTACAGGCCGCGCTCGTCCCACCAGGTCGCCCCGGCCTCGGCCAGCGGCCCGACGACGTCGGCCGCCGCCTCCGGCGTCGTCAGCCCGCCCACGACGACCTCGAACGGGGCGGCCGTATCGACCGAGCCGACCGCATCGTTCGAGCCGACCGCGCCGACCATGCCGACGGCGGACAGGCCGCCCGCCGTGCGGTGCTCCGCCACGTACTCCGTGACCTCCCGGACCTCGCCCGGTGTGGGCGGCACGCCGTGCCCGGACGCGAACAGCGGCACGACGCCGTCCCACCGCGCCGCGCGTCGGAACGGCCGGCGCGCGGGCCAGAAGCCGCCGACCCAGACCGGCGGCCGGGGCTGCTGCACCGTGGCCGGGAGGATCTCGACGTCACGCACCCGGTAGTGGGGGCCGTCGTGGTCGACGCGCTCCCCCGCCCAGTACCGGGCGAGCAGGCCGAGGCCCTCGTCGAGCTTCTCGGCGAGCACCACGGGGTCGGTCTCGTCGCCGAAGCTGCCGAACTCGTCCTCGACGGGCCCGCCCAGGCCGGCGCCGAAGACGGCGCGGCCGCCGCTGACGGCGTCCAGCGTCGCGACCTGCCGCGCGAGTTGCTCGGGGCGGCGCCGGGCCACGGGCGTGACCAGGGTGCCGAGCCGGATCGTCGAGGTCGCGAGCGCCGCCGCGGTGAGCAGCATCCACGGGTCGCCGAACGGCTGGCCGCGGCGCGCCTCCTTGCGGTGCACCACGTGGTCCCAGACGAACAGGCCGTCCCAGCCGGCGTCCTCGGCCGCGCGGGCCACGGTCGCGACGGCGCGGGCGTCCGCGAGGTCGCCGAAGTTGGGGACGTTCACGGAGAAGCGCATCAGGCCTCGCCCTCGGGGGCGGTCCCGGCGGCGGGCACGTCGCTCAGGTCGCGCCACATGATCCGCAGGCCGACGTCGCCCCGCTCGGGGTGCCGGAACGCGCCGGGCGCGACGCCGAGGGTGACGAAACCGAGAGTCTCGTACAGGTGGACGGCGGCGGTGTTGGTGTCGACCACCGCGTTGAACTGGATCGCGGCGAACCCCTCGCGGGCCGCCCAGGCGATCATGTCCTCGACCAGGGCCCGGCCGGCGCCGGTGCCGCGCACCGCGCGGTCGACCATGATGCTGCCGGACGCGATGTGGCTGCCCGGTCCCGGCCGGTTCGGGTACATGTTCGCGGTGCCGACCACGGCGCCGTCGCGCATCGCGACGACGACGCGCCGCGGGGCCTCCAGCCACCCGGCGCGGGCGTCGGCCTCGCCCATGGTGGGCTCGTAGGCGAAGGTGTCAGCGGCGCGCACGACCTCGCGCACGATCGGCCAGATGGCGGCCCAGTCGTCGGCGCCCGCCTCACGCACTGTGGTCAGGGGCCGGCCGGCGTCGGGCGGCGTCTCGACAGAAGGCTGCATGTGCTCACCCTGCCCCACGACCGGCCCGTCCCGCCACGACGATTCCGGGCAGGAGCCCGCGTCACGGGCGGGGCCAGTGGCGGCCCGAGCGGTCCTCGATGACGCGGTTGTAGCGGCCCAGCAGCTCGCCGAAGCGGGCCCGGTCCTCCTCGGACCAGTCGTGCAGCAGGTCGGCGAGGAGCGCCCGGCTGGCGGTGCGCTCCTCGCCCAGCAGCCGGCTGCCCTCGGCGGAGAGGCGGAGCTTGCGCGCCTGCCCGCCGTCGGGGTCCTCGAAACGCTCCGCGAGGCCCGACCGGCGCAGCGCGGCCGTCTGCCGGTTCAGGGTCGAGACGTCGAGGCCGGTGGCCTCGGCGAGCTCGGCGAGGCTGGCGGGACCACCGGCGTCGAGCAGGCTGAGCAGCGTGTACGCGCTCTGGTCGAGCAGCCCGCCCTTGCGCCGCGTGCGGCCGGCAGGGAGCGCGGCCAGGTGCCGGCCGAACAGCATGCCCTCGTACTCGATCTCGTCGATCGGTGACGTCATCGTCGTCTTCCTCCGGTCCCGCACGGAACTATCGTCTATGCATCATGCACAAGATATGGCATCCTGAGCATGAACCCCAATGTGCATGATGCACAGCAATCTTTCGAGGAGACTCGTGACGACCACCGCGTCCCGCCCCGCACGACCGCCAGAGACCGGGACCACCTCCCCGGCGCTCCACCCCAACCGCATCGTCGCCATCCTCGCGATCGGCGGCATCGTGGTCGCGATGACCCAGACCCTCGTGGTCCCGATCGTCGCGACGCTGCCCACCATCTTCGACGCCCCGGCGTCGGACACGTCCTGGATCATCACGATCACGCTGCTCGTCGGCGCCATCTGCACCCCGGTCTCGGGGCGGCTGGGCGACCTGTACGGCAAGAAGAAGATGATCCTGGTCTCGCTGGTGCCGCTGGCCCTCGGGTCCGCGGTCTGCGCCGTGGCCACGACGGTCCCCGTCATGGTCACCGGCCGCGGCCTGCAGGGCCTGGCCACCGGGTTCATCCCGCTCGGCATCAGCATGCTGCACGACCTGCTGCCCAAGGAGCGCACCGCCGGCGCCATCTCCCTGATGAGCTCGTCGCTCGGCATCGGTGGCGCCCTCGGCCTGCCGTTCGCCGCCGCCGTCGCCGAGTTCGCGAGCTGGCGCATCCTGTTCTGGCTCATCGCCGTCTGCGCCGTCGTGGTCGGCGTCGTCGTCTGGCGCGCGATCCCCGCCCCCGCAGCGCCCGCCCGGGTGCGCACGCCCTTCGACTACGTGGGCGTGCTCGGCCTCGCCGCGGGTCTCGTGGCCCTGCTGCTGGCGGTCTCCAAGGGCGCCGAGTGGGGCTGGGCGAGCCCGCTCGTGCTCGGCCTGTTCGCCGGCTCCGTCGTCATGCTCCTGGCCTGGGGCTGGTGGGAGCTGCGCACGCCCGCCGCGCTGGTCGACCTGCGCACCACCGCCCGCCCCGCCGTGCTGCTGACCAACCTGGCCTCGATCATGATCGGGTTCGCCATGTACGCGCAGTCCCTGATCCTGCCCCAGCTCATGCAGGCGCCGGCCGCGACCGGCTTCGGGCTGGGCCAGTCGATGCTGCAGATGGGGCTGTGGATGGCGCCGTCGGGCATCGCGATGACCCTCATGTCGCCCGTGGGCGCGCAGATCACCCGGGCCCGCGGGCCCAAGACGACGCTCGTCCTGGGCGCCCTGGTCATGGCGCTCGGCTACGGCCTGTCCACGCTGTTCATGGACACGCTCGTGGGCCTGTCGGTCACGGCGTTCGTCGCGGCGGCCGGCGTCGGCTTCGCGTACGGCGCGCTGCCCGCGATCATCCTGGGCTCCGTCCCCGCCTCCGAGAAGGCCGCCGCGAACGGCTTCAACGCGCTCATGCGCTCCATCGGCACCTCGGTGTCGGCCGCCGTCATCGGCGTGGTGCTGGCCCGGATGAGCACCACGTTCGGCGAGCACACCCTGCCCACCGAGGGCGGCTTCCGCGTGGCCCTGCTGCTCGGCTGCGGCATGGCCGTGGTGGCCGCCGCCATCGCGGCGACCGTCCCCGTCAAGGGGCTGCGCGAGGTGTCCGGCGGGCACTGAGCCGCAGGTCATGCTCCAGCCGTACGCCGGACGGCGCCCTCCCCCGCGGGCGCCGTCCGGCGTACGGTCGGAGCATGTGCCGAAACATCACCACGCTGCGCGGCCTCGAACCGGCCGCCACCGACGAGGAGATCACCGCCGCCGCACTGCAGTTCGTGCGCAAGGTCACGGGCGTGACCAAGGTGAGCGACGCCACCCGCGACCCGGTGGAACGGGCCACGGCGGAGATCGCGGACATCGTGACGCGCCTGCTCGACGAGCTCCCCGAGCGCCGTCAGCCGCCCAAGACCGTGCCGCCGCTGCGCCGGGCCGAGGTGCAGGCGCGGATCGCGCAGCGCATCAAGGAGCGTGAGGAGCACGAGCGGATGCACGAGCTGGGCATCGCGCACTCGCACTGAGCGGCCCGCCCCGCTACAGTTGCGACGTGCTCGCACACCTCTCCTGTTGCTGTCACTGACCACCCCACCCGGTCCGTCAGTCCCCCGCGCGCGCCGTCGCGCGCGCAGAACAGGAAGAGAAACAGGTGCAGTACGCCAATTCTGTCGTTGACCTTGTCGGCAACACCCCCCTGGTCCGGCTCAGCCACGTGACCGAGGGCGTGACCAGCGCGACCGTGCTCGTCAAGCTCGAGTACCTCAACCCCGGCGGCTCGTCCAAGGACCGCATCGCGGGCCGGATCATCGACGCCGCCGAGCGCGAGGGCAAGCTGCTGCCGGGCGGCACCATCGTGGAGCCCACGTCGGGCAACACCGGCGTCGGCCTCGCCCTGGTGGCGCAGCAGCGCGGCTACCGCTGCGTCTTCGTGCTGCCCGACAAGGTGGGCGAGGACAAGCGCAACGTCCTGACCGCGTACGGCGCGGAGGTGGTGGTCACGCCGACGGCGGTGGCCCCCGACAGCCCCGAGTCCTACTACTCGGTGAGCGACCGGCTCGTGCGCGAGATCCCGGGCGCCTTCAAGCCCGACCAGTACTCCAACCCCAACGGCCCGCGCTCGCACTACGAGACGACCGGCCCGGAGATCTGGCGGGACACCGACGGCCGCGTCACGCACTTCGTCGCCGGCGTCGGCACGGGCGGCACCATCACCGGGACCGGCCGCTACCTGCGCGAGGTCTCGGGCGACACGGTGCGCATCGTCGGCGCCGACCCCGAGGGTTCGGTCTACTCGGGCGGCACCGGCCGCCCCTACCTGGTCGAGGGCGTCGGCGAGGACTTCTGGCCCACCGCCTACGACCCGAGCGTGCCGCACGAGATCATCGCGGTGAGCGACGCCGACTCGTTCGCGATGACCCGGCGCCTCGCCCGCGAGGAGGGCATCCTCGTGGGCGGGTCCAGCGGCATGGCCGTGGTCGCGGCCCTGCGGGCCGCGCGCGACCTGAGCGCCGACGACGTCGTGGTGGTCCTGCTGCCCGACGGCGGCCGCGGCTACCTCGGCAAGATCTTCAACGACACCTGGATGCGGTCCTACGGCTTCGCGCCGGCCATCGAGGACCACACCGTCGCGGACGTGCTGGCCGCCAAGGCCGACCGCACCCCGCCCCTGCTCTACGTGCACCAGACCGACACGGTGCGGGAGGCGATCGACCGCATGACCCGGTCCGGCGTCTCCCAGCTGCTCGTGCTCACCGCGGAACCCCCCGTGGTGCTCGGCGAGATCGCCGGCGCCGTGCACGAGGACGAGCTGCTCGACGGGGTGTTCGCCGGCAAGGCGAACCTGTCGGACGAGGTGGGCGGCCTGATCGGCCGGCCCCTGCAGCTCATCGGCGTCAACGAGCCGGTCGGGACGCTGCGTGCGGCCCTGGCCGACGAGACCGCACTGCTCGTGACCGACGGCGGCAAGGCCCTCGGCGTGGTCTCGCGCTCCGACCTGCTCGACTACCTCGCGGTCTGACCCGCACGCACCCTTCGAAAAGAGACCTGAACTCCCATGACCGACGCCCGACCGAGCCGTTTCGACACGCTCGCCATCCACGCGGGACAGCACACCGACCCCACCACCGGCGACGCGATCCCCGCGATCCACGTCACCTCCACCTACGCCCAGGACGGCATCGGGGGGCTGCGCGGCGGGTACGAGTACTCGCGCGGCGGCAACCCCACCCGCACGGCCCTGGAGGAGCAGCTCGCGGCGATCGAGGGCGGTGCCCACGGCATCTCGTTCGCCTCCGGCCTCGCCGCCGAGGACGCGCTCCTGCGCGCCGTCGTCGCCCCCGGGGACCACGTGCTCGTGCCGAACGACGTGTACGGCGGCACGCACCGCCTGATCCGCACCGTGCACGGCAAGGCCGGCGTGGCGCACACGACCGTGGACACCGCCGACCTCGACGCCGTGCGCGCCGCCGTCCGGCCGGAGTCCAAGGTGCTGTGGGTGGAGACGCCGTCGAACCCGCTGATGAAGATCAGCGACATCCCCGCGCTGGCCGAGCTCGCGCACGAGAACGGCCTGCTCCTGGTGGTCGACAACACGTTCGCCTCCCCCGCGCTGCAGCGCCCCCTCGACCTGGGCGCCGACGTCGTGGTGCACTCCACGACCAAGTACCTCGGCGGGCACTCCGACGTCGTCGGCGGCGCCGTCGTCGTCAAGGAGGGGGCCGACGAGCTCGCGGAGCAGGTGCGCTATGTGCAGTTCGCCGCGGGCGCCGTGTCCAGCCCGTTCGACGCGTTCCTCACCACCCGCGGCATCAAGACGCTGTCGGTGCGGATGCAGCGGCACTCCGAGACGGCGCAGACGCTCGCCGAGCGCCTGGTGCACCACCCCGCCGTCGCGCGCGTGCTGTACCCGGGCCTGCCCGACCACCCGGGCCACAAGATCGCCGCCCACCAGATGTCGCGGTTCGGCGGCATGATCTCGCTGGAGCTCGCCGGAGGCGAGCAGGCGGCGCGCACGTTCGCCGAGTCGACCAAGGTGTTCCTGCTGGCCGAGTCGCTCGGCGGCGTGGAGTCGCTGGTCAACTACCCGAGCGAGATGACCCACGCGTCGGTGCGGGGCACGGAGGCCGAGGTCTCGCCGTCGATCGTCCGCCTGTCGGTGGGCCTGGAGGACGTGACGGACCTCCTGGACGACGTCCTGCAGGCCCTGGACCACATCTGACCCACCCCCTTTCGTTGAGTGCTGGCTATCTGCGGTGCGGAGGCCTTCCGGGCCGCAGATGGCCAGCACTCAACGACGTTCGGGGGGCGTCTAGGGTTGGGGCGTGACCGAACATGCTCCCGTGAGCGCCGTGATGCATCGCGCCAAGGCGGACGCCCGCGCCTCCCACACCACCGTGGGACAGGTGCGGCACCTGCCGGGCGACCGCGAGGAGATCGACTGCGCCTGCGGCATGACGCTGACCAACGGGCCGCAGTGGTCGCTCGACGAGCACATCCGGCTGCACCGCGCCGAGGCGCGCTACCTGGCGCTGAGCGAGGTGGCGCCCGCGGGCATGCCGCGGCTCATCCCGGTGGATCCGGCACGGCTGCCCCGCTGACGCGGCGGCCCCTCAGCGGGGCCGCCGGGCGCCGTCAGAGCTCGTCGGGGTCGTCCCAGGACACGCCGCTCGAGGAACCCGAGATCGGGTCCAGCTCGCAGCCGGCGAGGTTGCGCGGGGCCTTGGAGACGTCACCGCCGCCGAGCAGGCCGCGACGGGTGGCGACGCGGCGGGCGACCGGCGGCGCGATGTGGGCGTAGGAGGCGTTCGACTCGTCGATGAGGTCGGTCGGGACCGAATCGGCCGAGTCACTGGTGGGCTGGGGTTCCCCCGTGATCATGTGGCCATTCTCGCAGGAACTGGAGGTTCCTCGCATCCGCTTGGCACAGTATTTCGAATCCACGCCAAGCCTCCACGACCACGGCACGCCCACCACGAGATCTCCCCCCACGTACCCCCGCGGGGTGTGATGATCGTGCGATGCAGACGTGGCCTGGTCGCCCCTACCCCCTCGGGGCGACCTTCGACGGTACGGGGACGAACTTCGCGCTCTACTCGTCCGTCGCACAACGGGTGGAGCTGTGCCTCCTGGCCGACGACGACACCGAGACGCGCGTCGAGGTCACCGAGACGGACGCGCACGTGTGGCACGTGTACCTGCCCGGCGTCGGCCCCGGGACGCGCTACGGGTACCGGGTGCACGGGCCGTACGACCCGGCGTCGGGCCACCGCTGCAACCCGGCCAAGCTCCTGCTGGACCCGTACGCGAAGGCCGTGGACGGCGACCTCGACGGCGACCCGTCCCTGTTCTCGTACGCGTTCACGGACGTGGAGCAGGCCACCACGGGCACCACGCCGGACGCCGCCGACTCCCTGGGCCACACGATGGTCTCCGTCGTGGTCAACCCGTTCTTCGACTGGGGGCACGACCGCCCGCCGGCCACGCCGTACCACGAGACGGTGATCTACGAGGCGCACGTCAAGGGCCTGACGATGCGCCACCCGGACGTCCCCGACGAGCTGCGCGGCACCTACGCCGGGCTCGCCCACCCCGCGGTGATCGAGCACCTGCGCGCCCTGGGCGTCACGGCGATCGAGCTCATGCCCGTGCACCAGTTCGTCACCGACCCGTCGCTGGCCGCCAAGGGCCTGACGAACTACTGGGGCTACAACACGATCGGGTTCTTCGCCCCGCACAACGGCTACGCCGGCTACGGCAGCCGCGGCCAGCAGGTCATGGAGTTCAAGGCCATGGTCAAGGCGATGCACGAGGCGGGCATCGAGGTGCTGCTCGACGTCGTCTACAACCACACGGCCGAGGGCAACCACCTGGGCCCCACCCTGGGCTTCCGGGGCATCGACAACGCCGCCTACTACCGGCTGGTCGACGGCGACGACGCGCACTACTTCGACACGACCGGCACCGGCAACTCGCTGCTCATGCGCTCCCCCGCCGTGCTGCAGCTCATCATGGACTCGCTGCGGTACTGGGTCGAGGAGATGCACGTCGACGGGTTCCGCTTCGACCTGGCGGCCACGCTCGCCCGCCAGTTCCACGAGGTCGACCGGCTGAGCGCGTTCTTCGACATCGTGCACCAGGACCCCGTGATCTCCCAGGTCAAGCTCATCGCCGAGCCGTGGGACCTGGGTGACGGCGGCTACCAGGTGGGCGGGTTCCCGCCGCTGTGGACCGAGTGGAACGGTCGCTACCGCGACACGGTGCGCGACTTCTGGCGCGGCGAGCCGGCCACCCTGCCGGAGTTCGCCTCCCGCCTGACCGGGTCCAGCGACCTGTACGAGCACAGCGGCCGCCTGCCGAGCGCGTCCATCAACTTCGTCACCGCGCACGACGGCTTCACGCTCGCCGACCTCACGGCGTATAACGAGAAGCACAACGACGCCAACGGCGAGGACAACAAGGACGGCGAGAACCACAACCGGTCCTGGAACTGCGGCGTCGAGGGGCCGACGGACGACCCGGAGATCAAGGAGCTGCGCGCCCGGCAGCGCCGCAACCTGCTCGTCACGCTGATGCTGAGCCAGGGCGTGCCGATGATCGCCCACGGCGACGAGCTCGGCCGCACCCAGCAGGGCAACAACAACGCCTACTGCCAGGACAACGAGCTCACCTGGGTGGACTGGGGCGGCCCCGACGGGCTGGACGCCGAGCACGCCGCGCTCCTGGACTTCGCCCGGCAGGCCGTCCGGCTGCGCCGCGACCACCCGATCCTGCACCGCCGCCGGTTCTTCGACGGGAAGGTGTCACCGAACGCCGCGGGCGGACCCGCGGACGTCGAGTGGCTCGACCTCACGGGCGCCCGGATGGACGACACCGACTGGCAGCAGGCCTACGCCCGGACCGTGGCCGTCTTCCTCAACGGCGACGCGATCACGGAGACGGGACGGCGCGGCGAGGCGGTGGTCGACGACTCCTTCCTGCTGCTGCTCAACGCCCATTTCGAGGCGCTGGACTTCACGCTGCCGCCCGCCGGCTACGGCGCGTCGTGGACCGTGGTCCTGGACACCGACGGCAGCGCGGAGCCCGGGACGGTGCTCGGAGCGGGCACCGGTCTGTCCGTGACGGGCCGAAGCGTGGTCGTACTGACTCGCCCATCCGGAACACCGGGCTAGGCTGTCGGCCGTGACCGGACCGAGGAGTGGAACCGGAGGCAGCACACCACCGCCCCGCCCGGGCCCTGACATGCCCGTTCCCGGGCCCAGACCGGTGGTGTGGGCCCCGCGCGCCCGCATCATCGAGGTGCTCGTGCCGTACGACCCGTACGAGGAGCCGGAGCACATGCCGCTGCGCCTCGTGGGCGCCGGCGAGCCGGGGTACTGGGGCGCCGACAGCGTGCTCGGGCACGGCACCGACTACGGCTACTCCGTGGACGGCGGCCCCCTGCTGCCCGACCCGCGCAGCGTGTGGCTGCCGCAGGGCATCCACGGGCCCACCCGCGTCTTCGACCCGGCCTTCGAGTGGACCGACGGCACCTGGTCCCCGCCGGACCTCTCCACGGGCGTGCTCATGCACGTCGACGTCGAGACCTTCACCCCCGCGGGCACGCTGGACGCCGCGGCGGAGCTGCTGCCCACGATCGCCGGCCTCGGGGTGCACGGCGTCGAGCTGGCGCCGGTCGCGGCGTTCGACCCCGCGCTCGGCCCGGCCCGCGGCGTGCGCCTGTACTCGGTGCACGAGCCGTACGGCGGCCCGCGGGCGCTGCAGCGCTTCGTCGACGCCGCCCACGCCGCCGGCCTCGCCGTCGTGCTGGACATCCCCTACCGCTGGGCCGTGGCCGACGAGCTCGGCCTGGAGGCGTACGGCCCCTACCTGACGGGCGGCGGCGGCCGCCCGCGCGTGGCCCGGACCGAGGTCGGCGACGCGGGCGAGTACGCCCTGCAGGCCATGCGCCCCCGGACCGGCCAGGTGCCCCTGGACCGGCCGCGGACCGGCCCCATCCAGCTCCGCACCGGCCAGGTGCCCACGATCGGCACACGGGCCGGCAAGGTGCCCTCCTCGCCCACCGTGCGGACCGACTACGTGGGCGACCGCATCAACCTCGACGGCAGCGGCAGCCGCGGCCCCCGGGACTTCCTCGTGGACGACGCGCGGCACTGGCTGCGCGAGTACCACGTGGACGGCCTGGTGCTCGACGTCGACGCGCTCGTGGACCGCTCCCCCACGCCGTTCCTCGGCGAGCTGGCCGACTACGTCGTCGGCCTGGGCGAGCAGCTCGAGCGCCGGTTCAGCCTGCTGGTGGACGGGCCTGGCCGGAGCGACCGGCTCACCACGATCCTGCTGCGCATCCTGTCCGGGCCGGGCAAGACCGAGGACATCCAGGCGCTGCAGATGCTCGCCGACCTGGTGCACCCGTCGGTGCGCCGCGCCACCCGGCAGAACGGCGGGCGGCGCAGCCGGGTCCGCTCCGGCGCCAGCGTGGTCGAGGACATCACGCGGCTGCCCGCCGCGCAGCTCACGGTGCCGTGGGCAGGCGAGGAGAGCCCCGCCACGGCGCTGCTGGGCGTGGACGACGTCGACATCCGGGCCAGCGTGCTCGCCACCGTGATCCTCGCGGGCAACCCGCTGGTGCTCGACACGGTCCACGTGCCCGTGGTGCCGCGCAACGCCGGCGAGCAGCGGCTCTCGAGCTGGGCGCACGACCTGATCGCGATCCGCCTCGCCATCACCGACGAGCTGGACCTCCCCCTGGAGATCCGGTCCACGGCGGACCGCTCGGTGATCGCGGTGCTGCGGGGCAGCCTGGCGTTCGTGCTCAACACGGGGCACGGCCTGGCCGCGCTGCGGCTCGGGAGCCTCCTGCGACCCGCCGAGGGCGCCAGCCGGGCCCCGCTGCCCGGGGCGTTCCGGCTGGCCGCCGCGTGGGAGCCGGGGGCGACCCGCCTGGTGGGCGACACCCTCACGGTCCCGCCCCGGATGACGGCCGTGCTGCGCGCGGAGGCCTGACCTGGGAACCTGGGTTCGGGGACCGGCGCCGACCGGTCGCGCGAAGGAGGCGTCCGATGGCGAAGAAGCCGGGAAAGTCCACGGGGAAGAGCGCGGGGAAGAAGGCGGGCGAGCGCGCCGGCAAGGGCGGCGCGAAGAAGAGCGTCGACAAGGGCGCCGACAAGGGTGGCGCGGGCAGGGCCGCTGAGAAGAGCGCGAAGAAGTCCGCACCGCCGCGGGAGCCGGGCGACCTGTGGGAGACCCCGGTCGAGGAGTCCCTGCGGTGGGTGCGCGGCACCGACCTGAGCGCCCTGGACCAGGCGGCCACCCCCGGCTGGGCCGGGAGCCGGGCCGACGGCGAGCAGCTCATGGCCACCCGCGGCGAGGAGCTCGCCGACCTGCAGGAGCGCCTCTTCGCGCACGGCCGCACCGGCGGCGACCGGTCCGTGCTGCTCGTGCTGCAGGGCATCGACACCTCGGGCAAGGGCGGCATCGTGCGGCACGTGGTGGGCATGGTGGACCCGCAGGGCGTGATGCACCGCGGGTTCGGCGTGCCGACCGAGGAGGAACGGCAGCACGACTACCTGTGGCGCATCCGCAACGCCCTGCCCCGCCCCGGCTACCTCGGGGTGTTCGACCGGTCGCACCACGAGCAGGTCCTGGTGGTCCGGGTGGACCGGCTGGAGCCGGTCCGGGTCTGGCGCAAGCACTTCGCCGAGCTGAACGCGTTCGAGACCGAGGTGGCGGCGTCGGGCACCGCGATCGTGAAGGTGACGCTCGTCGTCTCGCCCGACGAGCAGAAGAAGCGCCTGGCCAAGCGGCTCGACCGCCCGGACAAGCACTGGAAGTACAACCCGAGCGACATCGACGTGCGGCTCAAGCTCCCGCAGTACCTGGCGGCCTACCAGGAGATGCTGGACCGCACCTCCACGAAGGACGCGCCCTGGTACGTGGTGCCGGCGGACCGCAAGTGGTACGCCCGCCTGGCGGTCACGGAGCTGCTGACCGACGCCCTGCGGTCGCTGGACCTGGGCTGGCCGCCCGCCGACTTCGACGTGGCGGCGGAGAAGGCGCGGCTCGCGGAGACGTAAGCCGGGCGGTTCAGTTCCGGCTCGCCTCGTCCTGCGTGACGAGGCGGCGTCCTTCCTCGGCCAGCGCGCCCAGCCGGGACAGCGCCCGGAAGTACTTCTTGCGGTACCCGCCGGCGAGCATCTCGTCGGTGAACAGGCCGCGCGTGTCCCCCGCGCCGGCCAGCAGCACGGGCACGTCCCGGTCGTAGAGCCGGTCCACGAGCACCACGAGGCGCAGCGCGACGGCCTGCGCCGTCACCGGGTGCACGCCCGTCAGCGCCACCACGGAGACGCCGTCGAGCAGCGCGCCGTAGCGGCTCGGGTGCACGGTGGCGAGGTGCTCCAGCAGGTCGTCGAACGCGTCGAGCGTGGCGCCCGGGCGGGCGGCGGCCGCCGTCACCTCGTCGACGGTCAGCGGCTCGGGGTCGGTGACGACGTCGCGGTGGCGGTAGTCCTCGCCGTCGACCCGCAGCGTCTCGAAGCGGTCGGACAGGGCCTTGATCTCCCGCTGGAAGTCCTGGGCGGCGAACCGGCCCTCCCCCAGCGCGCCGGGCAGCGTGTTCGACGTCGCGGCGAGCGCGACGCCGCGGTCCGCGAGCTCCCGCATGAGGCGCGACATGAGGGTCGTGTCGCCGGCGTCGTCCAGCTCGAACTCGTCGATGCAGACCAGCTTCTTGGCGGCCAGCGCCTCGACGGTCGGGAGGAACCCGAGGGCCCCCACGAGGTTCGTGTACTCGACGAACGTGCCGTACGCCGCAGCATTCGATCCAAGGGCCGGGCCGAGGGCCTCGCCGACGGCGTGGGCCAGCGAGGTGAGCAGGTGCGTCTTGCCGACACCGAAGCCGCCGTCGAGGTAGACCGCGGGGGCCGGCTGGCGGCGGGCGAACAGGCGCCGGGGGGCGGTGATCTGCTGGGCGATCTCCTGCAGCCGGGTCAGCGCGCGGCCCTGGCTGGGGTGCGCCGGGTTGGCGCGGTAGGTCGCGAACCGCGCGGCGGCGAAGTGCCGGGGCGGTACGAGGTCGGTGACGAGCCGGTCGACGGGGACCTGCGGCCGGACGGCGCTGAGGGCCTGGGTGGTCCGGACGGTCTGGGTCTCGGTGGCGGGGGCTGTCACGAAGCAGAAGATTACCGGCGGCTCAGGTCACCGGGCGTGCCACGAGAGCAACGTCACACGTGGACGACGGCGGGTGCGCCGGGCTGGTCGAGCACCTCGCCGAGGGCGTGGACCACCTGGGCGGCGGTCCGCGTCTGGGCCGGGTCCACGTTGCGGTCGTCGCCCGCGACGGCGTGGTCGATGACGAGCTCGTGGAACCGCACGGCACCGGACCCGGCCTCCGCGGCCTCCAGGCGCAGCACCTGGACCAGCATCGCGAGCCCGGCCCCGGTCACGCAGATCGCGCCGGACCCGGCCATGGCCTCGCGGGAGGCGGAGCCGTTGATCACGACGTACGGGTCGCCGGGCTCCAGCAGCGGCGAGAGCGCGCGGGCGGCGTCGAGGTGGGCGGTGAGGTGGGAGGCCAGCGTCGCGGTCCACCGGTCCGGGTCGTCGTCCAGCAGGGCGGCGCCCTTGTGCCAGCCGCCGATCGACGCCACGACGGCCCCGGGCAGCGGGGCGCCCGCACGGTCGCAGGCGGCGCGGACGGCGTCGGGCAGGTCGGCGACGGTCTCGTACCGGACGGGGATGACGCCGTCGCCGGCGTCGGGCAGGGGGCGACGGGCCGCGGCGAGCACCGCGCGCCCGTCGGCAGCCAGGCCGCGGGCGACCCGGCTGCCGACGTAGCCGCTGGCCCCGACCACGAGGACGGGGCGGGATCCGGTCATGCCGCTCAGACTAGGTCAGAGCGCGACCGGCTGCGGCACGGCCCTCGGGTCCGGCCCGAACCGGTTGGGTCCGGGCTCACCCGGCAGGGCGAGCAGCACGACGATGATGATCCCGCCGAAGAACGGGACGAGGCACAGCAGGTAGAACCAGCCGGACTTGCCGGTGTCGTGCAGGCGCCGCACGCCCGCCGCGAGGAGCGGCACGAACGTGGCGAGCACGACGATCCCCAGCAGCGCCGAGCCGATCGACCCCAGCACCCCCGGCTCCTGCGTGACCGGGTCCATCGTGACCAGGGCCGGGATCAGGAGCACCACGAAGATCACGGTGTTCACGATCGCCAGCGCGAGGTAGAAGAACCAGTACTCGGAGGCCCGGGCGCGGCCGGTGAAGTCGCCGTACCTGCGCAGGCAGGTCCGGACGGATTCGACGATCGACACGTGGGTCAGACCGCGGCGGCCTGGTCGACGGCCTTCGGGTCGGGACCGAACTGGTTCGGGCCCGGGGTGCCGGCGGAGGCGCCCCACACGATGATCAGGATGAAGTTGACGACCGGGATGAGCAGCAGGAACGCCAGGGCGCCCGACTTGCCGGTGTCGTGCAGGCGGCGCACGATCACGGCGAGCGTCGGCAGGAGCAGCGCGAGCGCGACCAGCGAGAGGACGAGGTAGCCGGTCGTCAGGGAGCCGGGCATGGCGGGCACCGTGGTGCTGCCCGCGTTGGCGGCCTCGAGCATGGCCGTCGTGTAGGCCGTGAGGCCCGGCACGATGAGCGCGAAGTAGAGCACGCTCTCGACGATGACCAGGGCCAGGTAGTACCACCAGAACTCGGAGCGCCGGGCACGGCCGCTGAACGTGGCGTACTTCGACAGCACGGTCCGGATGGACTCGATGAACGACATCAGGAGGAAGCCTCTCTCACGATTTATGCTGGAAACCTCCAGCAAGTGCGCACATAGTGTCCCGATCAGTCAATAAGTACGCAAGGCTTAAATCTGGGCAGAAGTACCCATGGGTGAGAAAAGCTCCTGAACGTGTCAGACGCTCAGGCCCCCGGAGGGACCTGAGCGTCTGACACGTCGGGCGGAACCGCCGCGGTCAGTAGCCCGTGGCGGTCGGCTCCGGGTAGTACTGGGCGTACTTGCGGCGGTAGTTCTGCGTGATCGCCTCGACGATGAGCCGGCGCTTGAGACCGGAGTCGGCGTCGTACTTCAGCGGGTTGACCACGGCGCCGCTCGCCTTGAGCGCCTTGAGCCGCGACTTCAGCTCCGGGTCCAGCACGTACTTCGACAGCAGGCCGAAGGGCACCACCGTGTACAGCACCTCGCGCACCGCCCGCACGGGACGGATCGGGCGGTGCAGCACCCAGTCCTCGACCAGCACGCGGGCCACGTTGGCCCCGCCCGCCGTCACGTAGTAGTTGTTCCGGCCGATGCGGGGGTTCACCTCGAAGTACACGTGCCTGCCCGTGCGCGGGTCCAGCTTGTAGTCGAAGTTGGCGAAGCCGACGTAGCCGGTCAGGTCGAGGAACCTCGTGGCCGCGTCCATGGCGTCGTCGTACGCCTCGACCAGGATCGCGGCCGGGATGCCGAGCGTGCCCGGCGTGTGCTCCTCCAGCAGCACCCGGCCCGTGGCCAGGAGCGTCACCTCGCCCGACGTGTCGCGGTACGCGGTCAGGGACCGCATCTGCGTCTCGTCGCCCGGGATGAACTCCTGCACCAGGAACGTGCCCGGGTAGTTGGCGTCCGCGAGGTGGCCCAGGATCACGTCGAGCTCCTCGCGGGAGTCGATGTGGTGGATCTTCGCCTTGCCGGGGAAGTCCACGTAGTACCACTCGGCGCTGTTGGACGGCTTGCCGACCACGGGGTACTGCAGGTCCACCGCGAGCGCCGGCACCGCGGCGCGGCCGCCCTCGGCGACCAGCTTGGCGACGTCGACCGGGACCGTGCGCGGCGTCGGGATGCCGAGCTGGTCGCAGACCTGAGCGAAGCCCTCCTTGCTGCTGACCTGCTCCAGGACCGGCAGCGACGGGTACGGCAGCACGTAGCCCGCCGCCTCCAGCCGCTCCCGGTTCAGGATGACGGTGCGCACGTGCCAGTCGGCGTTCGTCAGCAGCACGAGCGTCTTGTCCCGGTGCTGCTGGGCGATGCCCTCCAGCGTCGAGAGGAACACGTCGACGTCGTCCAGGCCGGGCACCACCACGTTCTCGGCGATCGCCGAGTCCTGCATCGCGCGCGTGGCCACCTTGGACAGCACGACGGCGTGCGTGCGGTACTGCTCGTGGAACGCACGCACCAGGGCGTACATCCCGACGTCGCCGCCGATCCCCACCACCAGCATCTCGGGAGCCGTCTGCTCCCCGCCGCCTACCGGTCCCTGCTCAGCGGGGAAACCCCTCACGCCTCGGCCTCCGTGCGGTCGCCGGACCACTCCGTGTGGAAGGTGCCCTCGCGGTCGACCCGCTTGTAGGTGTGGGCACCGAAGAAGTCGCGCTGCGCCTGCACCAGGGCGGCCGGGAGCCGCTCGGCGCGGACGCCGTCGTAGTACGCGAGCGAGGAGGAGAACGCCGGCGTGGGCACGCCGTTCTGGGCCGCACCGGCCACGACGCGGCGCCAGGCGGGCAGGCCGCTCGCGACGGCGTCGGTGAAGTACGGGTCGGCGAGCAGCAGCGGCAGGTCGGCGTCGCGCTCGTAGGCCTCGGTGATCCGGTTCAGGAACCGGGCGCGGATGATGCAGCCGCCGCGCCAGATCCGGGCCATCGCGCCCCGGTCGATGTCCCAGCCGAACTCGGCCGCGGCCGCGGCGATCTGGTCGAAGCCCTGCGAGTAGGCGACGACCTTGGAGGCGTAGAGGGCCTGGCGGACGTCCTCGATGAAGGCGTCACGGTCCTTGACCTCCCAGGCCTGCGCGTGGGCCGGCAGGGCCGCGCGGCCGGCGGCGCGCTGCGGCACCGAGCCGGACAGGGCGCGGGCGAACGTGGCCTCCGCGATGCCGGTGATCGGCACGCCCAGGTCCAGGCCGTTCTGCACCGTCCAGCGGCCGGTGCCCTTCTGCTCGGCCTGGTCCAGCACGATGTCGACGAACGCCTTGCCCGTGTCCGCGTCCACGTGCTGCAGCACGTCGGCGGTGATCTCGATGAGGAACGACTCCAGGTCGCCCGTGTTCCACTGCGCGAAGATCTGGCCGATCTCCGCGGCCGAGGCACCCAGCCCCTGGCGCAGCAGGTCGTAGGCCTCCGCGATGAGCTGCATGTCGGCGTACTCGATGCCGTTGTGCACCATCTTGACGAAGTGCCCGGCGCCGTCGGAGCCCACGTAGGTGCAGCACGGGGTGCCGTCCACCTTCGCGGAGATGTCCTCCAGGATGGGCCCGAGCGACTTGTACGACTCGCGCGTGCCGCCCGGCATGATGGACGGGCCGTTCAGCGCGCCCTCCTCGCCGCCGGAGACGCCGGTGCCGACGAAGTGCAGGCCGTGCTCCTTGAGGGCGGCCTCGCGCCGGATCGTGTCCGGGAAGTGGGCGTTGCCGGCGTCGACCACGATGTCGCCCTCCTCCAGGAGGGGCACCAGCTCGTCGATGACGGCGTCCGTGGGACCGCCGGCCTTGACCATGATGACCACCTTGCGCGGCCGCTCCAGCGACGCGACGAAGTCCGCCATGGACTCGCTCGGGACGAACTTGCCGTCGTCACCGTGCTCCGCGACCAGCGACTCGGTCTTCGCGTACGAACGGTTGTGGACCGCCACCGTGTACCCGTGACGTGCGAAGTTCCGCGCGAGGTTGCGACCCATCACCGCCAGCCCGGTGACGCCGATCTGTGCTGTGCCTGACACGTTCTTGCTCCTTCTGCAGTGGAAGACGGGCCGGCGCCCGCGGTGCGCGCGCCGCGACCCGCTTGCCAGCCTAGTGCCCTGACTCACTTCGCCACCGCGCAGGTCACGATCCGGCGTCAGCCGCGCGCCTCCCCGTGGCGGCGCCACCACGGACGTACGGTGAAGTGGTGACCAGCGGCCCGCCCACCGGTGTTCCCGTCGACTTCGCAGCAGCCCTCGCTGACCTGCGCGGCGCGGCCCTGCGCGCCGAGGTACGCCTCACCGAGATCCCCGCCCCGCGCCGGGTGGCGCCGTTCAGCGTGGCGCTCTCGGGCGACGTCCTGCCGGGCGCGCCGCCGGGCCGGCGCGAGCCGGACCGGTCCGACGAGCACGACCACGACACCGACCCGCTCGCCACCGGTCGCTTCGTCGTGCTGCACGACCCGGCCGGCCAGGAGGCCTGGCACGGCACGTTCCGCGTGGTGACCCTGGTGCGGGCCACGCTGGAGCCCGAGATGGCGGCGGACCCGATGCTGGCCGACGTCGCCTGGTCCTGGGTGGGCGAGTGCCTCGAGACCGCGGGCCTGGTCCCCGGCACCGACACGCTGGCCGACGGCGGCACGGTCACCCGGGTGCTGTCGCAGAGCTACGGCGCCCTGGACGGCACGCCCGACGCGGTGGACCTGGAGATCCGGGCGTCGTGGACGCCCGTCGACACGCGGCTCGGGACGCACCTGCGCGCGTGGGCCGCGCTGCTCACCATGGCGGCGGGAGTGCCCCCGCTGCCCGAGGGCGTCGCGGCTCTCACCAGGCGTTTTACCGACCGATCCAGGCAACGCCATACGGTAGGCCCATGACCACCACGGAGCGAGGAGTCCCTGCGGAGACATCGACGCCCGTGCCACCACCCGTCACACCGCTGACCGAGCCCGCCGACGGGCTGCCCGATGTCGTGGCGACGCCGGGGGCGTTCGCACGTGTCGTGGAGGCGTTCGCCGCCGGCTCGGGCCCTGTCGCGGCCGACGCCGAGCGCGCCTCCGGGTACCGCTACGGGCAGGCGACGTACCTGGTCCAGGTGCGGCGCGCCGGTGCGGGCACGGCACTGATCGATCCCGTCGGCGTGCCCGACCTGGGCGCGCTGGGCGAGGCGGTGGGCGACGCCGAGTTCGTGCTGCACGCCGCCTCCCAGGACCTGCCGGGGCTCGCCGCGCACGGCCTGCACCCGGCCCGCGTCTTCGACACCGAGCTCGCGGCGCGGCTGCTCGGCATGGAGCGCGTCGGCCTGGCCGCCGTCGTGGCCGAGGTGCTGGGTCTCGGGCTGGCCAAGGAGCACTCCGCCGTCGACTGGTCCACGCGCCCGCTGCCGGAGGACTGGCTGCGGTACGCCGCCCTCGACGTCGAGGTGCTGGTCGAGCTGCGCGACCGCCTGGCCGAGCGCCTGGAGGCGGCCGGCAAGACGCAGTGGGCGGCGCAGGAGTTCGAGGCGGTGCGCACCGCGCCCCCGCCGGCGCCGCGCGTCGACCCGTGGCGCCGCACGTCCGGCATGCACGTGCTGCGCAACCCGCGCCAGGTCGCCGCCGTGCGGGCGATGTGGGTCGCGCGCGACGCGAGCGCCCAGGCGCGTGACATCTCGCCGGGCCGGGTGCTGCCCGACCGTGCCATCGTCGCGGCGGCCAAGGCCATGCCCCGGACCGCCGGCCAGCTCGTGCTGCTGCCCGAGTTCGCGGGCAAGGGCACCAAGCGCCGGGCCGCCTACTGGCAGAAGGCGATCGACGACGCGCGCGCCCTGCCCGACGCCGCGCTGCCGTCCGTGCGGGGCCCGCGCTCCGACGGCCCGCCGCCGCCGCGCACCTGGGGCGACCGCGACGCCGTCGCGGCGCGCCGCCTGACCGCCGCCCGCGAGCTCGTGACCGCGCTCTCCGAGGAGCTGAGCATCCCGGTGGAGAACCTGCTGCAGCCCGACGCGCTGCGCCGGCTGTGCTGGACACCACCGTCGCCCGCGGACGCCGCCGGGATCGCCGACTTCCTGCGCGGACGCGGCGCCCGCGAGTGGCAGGTCGGGCTGCTGGCCGAGGGTCTGGAGCGGGCGTTCGCACAGGCCGCACAGGAACCGGTGTGAAAGCCCCGCGCCGACCCCAGTAGAGTCGTCCCCATGCCAGCCCTGTCGGAGCCCATCACGCTCGCCGTCGACGTCGTCACCGATCCTTCGACCTGGGACCGCGAGGTGCTCGCCCTCGGCGGCCACCCGCTCCAGCTGTGGGGCTGGGGCGAGGTCAAGGCGGCCGGGAACTGGCGCGCGCACCGGCTGCGGGTCACGGAGGACGGCTCGACCGTCGGCCTGGCGCAGCTCCTCGTGCGGCCGCTGCCGGCCCAGTTCAAGGCGCTGTCCTACGTGCCGCGCGGCCCCGTCGTCGCGCACCACGACGGCGAGACCGCCCAGGCGGTCTTCGGCGTGGGCGACACCGCGACCCGCAACGCCGTGACCAACACGGTCGTGGAGTGGGCGCGCGAGAACGTGGGCGGCGTCGGCATCACCATCGAGCCGGACTGGCCCGCGGGCACGCAGCTCGACCTGGCCGGACGGCGGTACGCGCCGAACCAGATCCTCATCCCGAGCACGCTGATCCTGGACCTGACCCGGCCCGCCGACGAGCTGATGTCGGACATGCGCAAGTCCACGCGGTACGAGATCCGCAAGGGCGCGCGCTCCGGCCTGGACATCCGCCGGGTCACCGAGGACGCCGAGGTGCTCCGGGTGCTCGACGTCTACAAGGAGACCGCGCAGCGCGCCGGGTTCGCCATCCACTCCGACGAGTACTACCTGGACGTCAACCGGCAGCTCGGCGACAAGTCGGTGCTGGTGGCCACCTACATCGACGACGTGCCGGCGTGCTTCGCGTGGTGCGTCAACTCCGCCAGCACCTCGTTCCTGCTGTACGGCGGCGGCAACGACGCCGGCCGCAAGGCCACCGCCACGGCGCCCACCTACTGGCGCACCATCGAGATCGCCCGCGAGCAGGGCCTGGTGCGGTACGACATGAACGGCCTGCTCAACGACGGCATCAGCGACTTCAAGAAGAGCTTCGCGAAGCACACCGACGAGCTCGTCGGCTCGATCGACGTGTCGTTCTCGCGCTGGTACACCACCTGGAACAGCGCGCTGCCGACGGCCAAGAAGGTGGTCCGCAAGCTCCGCGGCAACTAGCAGCCGCCCCGCACCACCCGCCCTCGTTGAGTGCTGGGTATTTGTTGGTCTCGCACGCCGATTCCAACAAATACCCAGCACTCAGCGGGGGTTTTGTGCGTTGCGAGACCGGGTTTCAGGAACCGCCGGACCGGGTCTCAGATCGTGCGTGCTTTTTACCGGTACTCGCGGTAGCGTGTATCTCGATCCAGCGGCGTCGCTCATGGACGCCGCCGTCCCGAAAACCCCCAGGAGTTCTGCTGATGACCGCAGCCCCGGAAACACCGCGTGCCCGCCGTGCCGTACGCGACGTCGTCTTCGTCGACGGCGCCCGGACGCCGTTCGGCAAGGCCAAGCCCGACGGCATGTACGCGCAGACGCGTGCCGACGACCTGATCGTCAAGGTGGTGCGCGAGCTGCTGCGGCGGCACCCCGAGCTCCCGCCGGAGCGCATCGACGAGGTGGCGATCGCCGCCACCACGCAGCAGGGCGACCAGGGGCTCACGCTCGGCCGCACCGTCGGCATGCTGGCCGGCCTCCCCCAGTCCGTGCCGGGCTACGCCATCGACCGCATGTGCGCCGGCGCCATGACGGCCGCCACCACCACCGCCGCGGGCATCGCCATGGGCGCCGCCGACGTCGTGATCGCGGGCGGCGTGGAGCACATGGGCCGCCACCCGATGGGCTTCGACGCTGACGTCAACCCCAGGTTCGTGGCCGAGAAGCTCGTGGACCCCCAGTCCCTGAACATGGGCGTCACCGCGGAGAACCTGCACGACAAGTTCCCGCAGCTCACCAAGGAGCGGGCCGACAAGTTCGCCGTCGAGTCGCAGGCCAAGTACGCCAAGGCCCTGGCCAACGGGAACATCGACCCGGACCTGGTGCCCGTCGCCGTCCGCTCCGCGGAGCTGGGCTGGGGCCTGGCCACCGCCGACGAGCTGCCCCGCCCGGAGACGTCCTTCGAGTCCATCCAGGGCCTCAAGACGCCGTTCCGCGCGGGCGGCCGCGTCACCCCCGCGACGTCGTCCCCGCTGACCGACGGCGCCACGGGCGCCATCCTGGCCGCCGGCGACGTCGCCGCCGAGCTGGGCCTGCCCGTGAAGATGCGCCTGGTGTCCTACGGGTACGCCGGCGTGCCGCCGGAGATCATGGGCTACGGCCCCGTGCCCTCCACGGAGAAGGCGCTCAAGTCCGCAGGCCTGACCATCGACGACATCGGCCTGTTCGAGCTGAACGAGGCCTTCGCCGTCCAGGTGCTGTCCTTCCTGGACCACTACGGCATCGCCGACGACGACCCGCGCGTCAACCCGTACGGCGGCGCGATCGCCATGGGCCACCCGCTGGCCAGCTCCGGCGTGCGCCTCATGACGCAGCTCGCCCGCGAGTTCGAGCAGCACCCCGAGGTCCGGTACGGCCTGACCGCCATGTGCGTGGGCCTGGGCCAGGGCGGCAGCGTCATCTGGGAGAACCCGCACCACGCCGACTACTCCGGCCACACGGACGAGGAGAACTGACCCGTGCCTGAGACCACCACCCCCAGCGCTCCGGCGGAGCGCGTCACCCACTCGCTCGTCCGCGACGTGACCCTGCCCGGCGGCGCCGGCGTCCTCGCCCTGGTCACGCTCGACAACGGCCTGGACCACACCAAGCCGAACACGCTCGGGCCGGCCGGTATGGCCGAGCTCAAGGCGGCCCTGGAGGTCGTCCGCACCCGCGCCGAGGCCGGCGAGGTCGCCGCCGTCGGCGTGACGGGCAAGCCGTACTTCCTCGCCGCCGGCGCCGACCTCAAGGGCGTGACCTCCCTGAACGGCCACGCCGAGGCCGTCGAGCTGGGCCGCATGGGCCACGCCGCGTACACGATCCTGGGCGACCTGCGGGCCGCCACGGGCGTGCCCACGTTCGCGTTCGTCAACGGCCTGGCGCTCGGCGGCGGCCTCGAGGTCGCCCTGAACTGCGACTACCGCACCGTGGCGTCCGACGCCGCGGCGCTCGGCCTGCCCGAGACCGGCATCGGCCTGGTGCCCGGCTGGGGTGGCGCCTACCTGGTGCCGCGCCTGGTCGGCGTGGAGAAGGCCATCGAGGTCATCCTCACCCGCCCGGCCGCGAACAAGCCCTTCAAGCCCGCCGAGGCGCTGAAGATCGGCCTGGTGGACGCGCAGTTCGACGCCGCCGACTTCCTGGAGCAGTCCATCATCTGGGCGGCCAAGGTGGTCACCGGCGAGATCGAGGTGCCGCGCCGCGAGCTCGACCCGCAGCCCGTGTGGGACGCCGTCGTCGGGGCCGCGAAGGCCCAGCTCGACGCCGTGGTCGGCACCTCGCGCCCGGCCCCGGGCCGCGCCCTGGAGCTGATCGCCGCCGCCCGCAACGCCTCGAAGACCGACGCGTTCGCGGCCGAGGACGAGGCCCTCGCGGACCTGATCATGTCGGACGAGATGCGCGCCAGCATCTACGCGTTCAACCTCGTGGGCGCCGGCAAGAAGCCCGTGGGCGCGCCGGACCCGCAGCTCGCCCGGCCGATCACCAGGGTCGGCGTCGTGGGCGCGGGCCTGATGGCCGCCCAGATGGCGTTCCTGTTCGCGCAGCGCCTCGGCGTGCCCGTCGTCATGCGCGACCTCGACCAGGAGCGCGTGGACAAGGGCCTGTCCTTCGTCCGCGAGACGGCCGAGAAGCTGGCCGGCCGCGGGCGCCTGACGCCGGAGGCCGCCACCCGGATCGTCGCCTCTGTGTCCGGCACCACGGACATCAACGAGTTCGCCTCGTGCGACTTCGTCATCGAGGCCGTCACCGAGGTGATGGGGCTCAAGAAGAAGGTGTTCGCCGAGCTGGAGGGCGTGATCTCGCCGGAGACCATCCTGGCGACCAACACCTCCGCGCTGTCCGTCACCGAGATGGCGGCCGACCTGGCCCACCCCGAGCGTGTGGTCGGCATCCACTTCTTCAACCCCGTGGCCCAGATGCCGCTGGTCGAGGTGATCAACGCCGACAAGACGTCGCAGGAGGCCCTGGCCACGGCGTTCGCAGTGACCAAGAAGCTGCGCAAGACCGCGGTGCTGTCGGGCGACCGCCCCGGCTTCGTCGTCAACCGGCTGCTGCTGCTCGTCATGGGCAAGGTCATGGACGCCATCGAGAACGGCACGCCGGTCGACGTCGCGGACCGCGCGCTCGCCCCGCTCGGCTTCCCGATGCCGACGTTCGAGCTGCTGGACCTCGTCGGCCCTGCCGTCGGCCTGCACGTGCTCACCTCGCTGCGCGAGGACCTGGGCGACCGCATCCCGGCCTCCCCCGGGCTGCAGAAGCTCGTGGCCGACGGCACCCGCGTGGTGCTCGACGCGCCCGCCAAGGGCCTGCCCAAGCCCGTCGACCCGGCCATCCAGGCCGTGTTCGGCGAGGCCCTCGTCGCGGGCGGGACCGGCCACCACGGCGAGGTCGTGCTCGACGGCGACGGCGTGCTCGACGCGGTGCTCACCACCCTGACCACCGAGATCGGCCTCATGCTGGAGGAGGGCGTGGTGCCCGGGCCGCAGCAGATCGACCTCGCCATGATCCTCGGCGCGGGCTGGGGCTTCCACACGGGCGGCATCACGCCGTACCTGGACCGCACCGGCTACAGCGAGAAGGTCCTGGGCCGGCGGTTCCTGCCGGACGGCGTGGCGAACGTGCCCGTGTCCTGAGCTGGACTGAGCTGGACTGAGCTGAACTCCGGGACCCTCCGACGCCGGGCACACCTCTCGTGCCCGGTGTCGGAGGGTCCCGCTACGCTCTGCGACCATGACACCCGCCGGTCCGGGCACACGCGCGCACTACGTCGTCGTCGGCGACGGCCCCCTCGCCTTCCGCCTCACCCGGGCGCTGAGCACCCGGTTCCGGGGCACGGTCACCGTGCTGGTGCCCGACCGCACCTCCCGGTACGCCCAGGAGATCCTGGCCCTGGAGCTGGAGGGCGTGGACGTCCAGGAGGCGGCGCGGGTCGACGAGGAGGTCCTGAAGGTTGCCGGTGCCCCCCGCGCCGCGGCGGCCGCGCTCGTGAACCAGGACGACGGCGGCAACGTGGCCCTCGCGCTCCTGCTGCGCGAGACCTGGCCCGCGCTGCACGTCGTGGTCCGGATCTTCGACGAGTCGCTGGGCCGGCACCTGGAGCGCGACCGCTGCACGGTCCTGTCGTCCTCCGCGTTCGCCGCACCCGAGATCGTGGGCGCGGCCCTGCGGCGCCAGGTCCGGCTGCCGGTGCGGCACCGGCGTCTGGTCACCGTCTCCGACGAGGAGCCCGCGCTCCCGACCCGCATGGTCCTGTTCGCGTCCGACGGCGGCACCGGCGTGGTGGCCCTGCCGACCGAGCGCGAGCTGGCCACGCACACCCCCAAGGTCCTCCTGGCGGACGCCGGCGAGGACGACGTGCTGCCGGAGGTCCGGGCGGACCTGGAGCCCGACGAGGACGAGGTGGACCCGCACCGGCGCCGCCGGTTCGGCGAGTACCTGCGGACCCTGGCACTCACGTCCGGATGGAACCTGCTGCTCGCCGCCGGGGTGCTCCTGGTGGTGGTGCTCGTCGGGGCCGTGACCATCCGGCTGGCCACCGGCGCCTCGTTCCTCGGGGCGCTCTACGAGGCGGTGCTGCCCTCCCTGGCGGGCAGCGACCCCGACCACGACGCGCACCCGGTCGTGAAGGTCACGCAGGTGGCGCTGACGGTCGTGAGCGTCGCCGTCATCCCCTGGGTCACGGGTGTGGTGGTCGACGGCGTGGTGCGCACCCAGCGGCTGCTCGACACCGGCTCCCCGCTGCGTGCGATGTCCGACCACGTGGTCGTCGTCGGCATGGGCGACCTCGGTACCCGCATCGTGCGCTCCCTGGACCGGCGCGGCGTGCCGGTGATCGCCGTCGACGTCGACGAGTCCGCCCGCGGCATCGCGGTGGCGCGCGCCCGGGACGTGCCGGTGGTGATCGGCGACGCCCGGCGGGCCACGACCCTGCGCGGCGCGTACGTCGGGGCCGCCCAGGCGATCGTCGTGGTCACGAGCGGCGGCGCCACGACCATCGGGATCAGCTTCGCTGCCCGCTCGATCCCCCGGGCCAAGGACGCGCCCGCGAGCCTGCGCACCGTCCTGCGGGTGTTCGACCGGGACCTGGCCCGGCGGATCCGGCGCGAGATCCCCGACTCGGTGGGGCTCAGCTCGTCGTTCCTGGCCGCGCCGTCCTTCGCGGCCGCGATGATCGGCCAGGAGGTCAAGGCCACCATCCCGTACCGGGACCGGGTGCTGGTGCTCGCCGAGATCCTGGTCGAGCGCGGCAGCGTCCTCGACGGCGCGCACAGCAGCGACGTCGGCCTGGACGAGGGCGGCGGCGATGCCGGTGCCGGTGCCGCTACCGGTACCGCCACGGCCGGGAGCCCGGACGGCGATCCGGACGGCGACGGGCCGCCCGTGCGCAGCCGCCTGCTCGCGGTCGACTCGGTGACCCACTCGAGCGGCGGGGGCGGGCGCATGTTCGAGCCGTCGCAGGGCCGCACCCTCAACCCGGGCGACCGCGTGTTCGTCATCGCGACCACCGCGGGCCTGCTCCACCTGCGCGACCTGGCGCGCGCCCCGGCGGGCCTGACGGCCGCGGCGAGCGGCCTGAACGACTGACCCCGGATCGGACCGTTCGGCAGTCCACCGCGCGCCTAGGGTCAAGACCATGCAGAACGGTCTCAGCGTCCCTCAGGGCGCGGCGCTCACCCTCGGTGCCATGCTCGGCACCGGCGTCATCTCGCTCCCGGCCCTCGCCGCCGGCGTGGCCGGCCCGGCCTCGCTCGTGGCGTGGGCAGGCCTCGTGCTCCTGTCGATCCCGCTCGCCACGACGTTCGCCGCCCTCGGTGCCCGGCACCCCGACGGCGGCGGCGTGGCCACCTACGCCCGGCTCGCGTTCGGCGAGCGGGCGTCCACCATGGTCGGCTGGGCGTTCTACGCGACGATCCCGGTGGGCGCGCCCGCCGCGGCGGGCTTCGCCGGCGCCTACGTCGCGGACGCGACCGGCGGCGGGGCCGGCACCGCCCTGGTCACGACGGTGGCCATCATCGCGGTGTGCGCCGTCATGAACTGGTTCGACCTGCGCATCTCCGGCACGGCGCAGCTCGTCATCGCGGGCTCGGTAGCGCTGCTGCTGGCCGTGGCCGTGGTGGTGGCGCTGCCGCACGCGCAGCCGGGCAACCTCACGCCGTTCGCCCCGCACGGCTGGGGCGCCGTGGGTTCCGCCGCGGCGCTGCTGGTCTGGGCGTTCGCCGGCTGGGAGATCCTCGGCTCGCTGTCCGCCGAGTACCGCCACCCGTCCCGGGACATCCCGCGGGCCACGGCGATCGCCGTGGCCGTGGTCGGCGTGCTGTACCTCGGCGTCGCGTTCGCCACGGTCGCGGTGCTCGGCCCCACCCCGGGCCCCGCCCCGCTGTCGGACCTGCTGGTGCTCGGGTTCGGCGAGCGCGCCCGGCCCGTCACCACGGTGGTGGCGGTGCTGCTGACCGTGGGCGCCATCAACGTCTACTTCGCGGGCGGCAGCCGGATGGGCGCGGCCCTCGCCCGGGACGGCGCCCTGCCGGGCTGGCTCGCGAGCGCGCCGGGCCGCACGCCGCGCCGTTCCCTGGCGCTCATCACGGTCGTCGCGCTCGGCACGACGGCGGTGCTCGCCGCGACGCACCAGTCCACCGACGCGATCCTGCTCATGGCGACCGCGACGTTCTCCCTGCTCTACGTGGTGGGGACCGCGGCGGCCCTGCGGCTGCTGCCCCGCTGGGGCGCGGCCTGGTGGTGCGCCGCGGTGTCCCTGGTGGCCGCGCTCGGCCTGCTCGTGATGACCGGGGCCCACATGACCGGCCCCGTGGTCGCCGCCCTCGGCGGGCTCGCCTGGACCGCCTGGCGCCGACGCCGGGCGCGCGCCGCGGCGGTGGTCCCGGCTCCCGCCACTCCGGCCGTCAACGCGCCCGTCACGGCTCCAGCAGGCGAGCCAGAGCCTGGATGCCTGGCCGGATCGAGCTCGTGACCGCTGCGCCGATGCCGAGCACGAGGCCGTCCCGGTGGGGACCGGTCGCGAAGGAGGCCAGCGAGTCGAGGGCGACGGACCGGCGTCGGGCGCGGGTCACCAGGGCGGTCGAGGTCAGCGGGGCGGCGTCGCCGAGGTAGGCCGCCACGTGCAGGCCCGCCGCCGCGGGGACGGGCTCGACCGGGAGCCCGTCCAGCGCGTCCAGGAGGATCTCGGTCCGCTCCGCGTAGACCGCGGACGCCTTGCGGACGTGCCGGGCGAGCAGGCCGTCGTCGATGAGGCGCGCGAGCGCGCCCTGCACGTGCACGGCCCCGTGCCCGTCGGTGAGCTGGCGCGCGGCGAGCAGCGCCTCGCGCAGGGACGGCGGCGCCACCAGGTACCCCACCCGCAGGCCCGGCAGCAGCGACTTCGAGAAGGTGCCCACGTAGACCACGCGGCCGTCCCGGTCCAGGGCCTGCAGGGACTCCAGCGGACGGTTGGCGCGGCGGAACTCGCTGTCGTAGTCGTCCTCGATCACCGCGGCGTCGTGCCGCGCCGCGTGCGCCAGGAGGGCGCGCCGGCGGGCCAGCGACAGCGGCATGCCGAGCGGGAACTGGTGCGACGGCGTGGTGTAGACCAGCCGGGCGCGCGCCGGGATCTCGTCGACGACCAGGCCCTCGGCGTCGACCGGGACGGGCACCACCCGCGCCCCGTGCAGCGCGAACAGCTCCCGGGCCTCGGGATACCCCGGGTCCTCGACGGCGACGACGTCCCCCGGTTCGAGGAGCACGCGCGCCACCAGGTCGAGGGCCTGCTGGGCGCCCGTGGTCGCGACGACGTCGTCGGGCCCGGCGCTGACCCCGCGCGCCCCCGACACGTAGCGGGCCACGGCCGCGCGGAACCGGGGCAGGCCCGCCGGGCCGCCGTAGGCGCCCGCCGCGGCCCCGCCCGCGCGCGACTCGGCCGCCAGCAGCCGCCGCCAGGTGTCGAACGGGAAGAGGCTCGCGTCCGGGATGCCCACGCGGAAGTCGTGGGCCGGGCGTGCCGTGTCGCCGCTGGCGGGCTGCACGGCCCAGCGCCAGCCCGCGCGCGGCCGCAGGACGCCGGGGCTGCGCCGCCGGGCGGGCACCGCGTCGCGCGCGGCCGCGGTCGCGAACGTCCCCGCGCCGGTCCGCGTCTCCAGGAAGCCCTCCGCGACGAGGCGTTCGTACGCCGTGGCGACGCTGGCGCGCGAGACGCCGAGGTCCTGCGCGAGGTCGCGCGTCGAGGGCAGCCGCTCCCCTGCCGGCACGCGGCCCGTGGTGAGCGCGGCGTGCAGGGCGCGATAGATCGCGTCGGTACGCCCGGTACGGTTGCTGAGATCGACGGCGAGGTCCACCTGCCGATCATGGCTCATCGGGCGGGCCGGCTCGTCACAGTTCGGACTCGGCGAACAAATCACCCGGCCAACCAGGCGTTTTCGGGCTTTTCGCCCGGCCGTCGGCCCTAGCATCCCGGCGTATGAGCACCGATAGCGCACCGGAGAAGGCCTCGACCGAGGACCCGTCCGGCGCGACGTCCGAACAGACCGACACGACCGACGAGACCGTCTCCGCGCTGCTGTCCGAGGCGGCGGCACGGGCCGCGTCCGTGGCAGCGCCCGAGACGTCTTCCGTCGCGACGATCGAGGAGACGCCCGGGGAGACGCCCGGGGCGGACGAGCCCGGCGGCCCGACCGGTGCGTCCGACGAGCCCGCGGACCCGGGCGACCTGCCGCCGTCGGCCCGCCCGCTGACCGCCGCGCTGCTCAACCTGAGCGGCCTCGGGCTGGGCTACCTGCACCTGCGGGCGTGGGTCCGCCTGGCCGTCGCCCTGGCGGCGACCGCCGGGCTCGCCTGGGTCGCGCTGCCGATCGGACGCGACCCGATCGCCGTCTGGTGGGCGGTGGGGTACGTGGGCGTGCTCGCCCTGTTCGCGCTGGACGCCGCGCTCCTCGCCCGGCGGCGGGCCCGGCGCGTGACCCCGAGGCGGACGGTCTGGTCGCCGCGGGCCGCGGGCCGGGTCGCCTGGGCGACGCTCGCCGTCGTTCCGCTGCTGTTCGCCGGCTACGTGGTGACGCAGCACGAGGTGCTGGAGGAGTACCTCGCCTACGACCTCGACCAGGCGGCGGAGAGCCTGGAGGGCGCCGGATCGGTGTTCGCGCCGTTCCGGGACCGGTACGACGCCGCGTACGCGACGTACGTGCGGACGGCGGACGAGCACCCCGGCACCCGCGCCGCCGACCGGGTCCCCGGGCTCGTCGACGACCTGTACGCGCAGGCCAAGGGCAAGGACGAGTGCAACGGACTCACCGTGGCGCGGCACTTCGCCGAGCCGGGCACCCCCGGGCCGCTGCAGGCCGTCGCCCAGTCCGAGGTGCCCGAGGCCCTGCACGACTGCGGGCTCCGCTCCGCCGGCCTCGGCCAGTTCCCGACCGCGAAGAAGTACCTCACCGAGCTCCTGACCGACCACCCGGTCAGCGACCCTGCCGCAGCACTGCCCGGCGACCTCGAGAAGTGGCGGGACGGCCTGCTGAAGGACCTGACCGGCAAGGACGGCTGCGACGACACCGAGCATGTGACGGAGTCGACGGGCTTCCTCGCGGGGTTCGACTCGGGCAAGGTCAGCGCCCTGGCGGACGAGGCGCGCAAGCAGGTGCCGGCCGGGCTGCTGAAGTGCGGCGTGCAGCAGCTCGAGCGCAGGCAGTACGCGGCGGCGGCCCAGAACGTGGCCGGGCTGCTCGAGTCGTACCCGAGGGCCAAGGAGGCCGAGTACGCCGAGCGGGTCCAGATCGCCGCGGGCATCGCCCTGGTGGACCCCAAGGCGGGCGTCAAGGTGCCGGCCCGCGACGAGCCCGAGGGCACGATCACGCTGACCGTCTACAACTACAGCCCCGACGAGTTCGAGATGGTCTACACCGGGCCCGCGACCGGCGTCGTCGAGATCGAGGCGTGCGACGACTGCGAGCACATCGAGAAGGGCGCCGACCCCGAGTGCAACGCCTACTCGCTGACGCACCCGAGCACGACGGTCACCATCCCGAAGGGCGACTACATCACGGCCACCCGGCACGACGGCTACGTGCAGGGCTGGATGGGCAACGAGGTCGACAAGGTGAGCTACACCGTCAGCGGCGCGATGTGCACCTGGACGTATGAACACTGACTGCTGACTGCTGGTCGTCCGACCGCCTGACCGTCTGACCGGGCCGGCCGGTCCCGGGGGGGGGTGATGGGGGGTGTCCGGGACAGCGAAGACGCTTATGCTCGCCTCCAGCCCGCAGCAGAACCACTCACCCCACACTCCCCCTC
>NZ_JBHWLR010000001.1:301066-360387 GCF_042731755.1 Promicromonospora sp. NPDC059942 | reverse complement strand
TAGAGACGCAGAAACCCTTCTTGTCTTTGCTGTCCCCTCCGCCCCCCTCCTCGTCCGACCCCCCCTCCCTCCCCCTCCCCCCCCCCTCCCCCCCCCCCCCCCCCCCGGGACCGGTTGAATACGTTCCGACATGACTACGTACTACACGTCCGACCTGCACTTCGGACATCTCAACATCATCCGCTTCTGCGACCGGCCCTTCCCCGGCGTCGGGGCCATGGACGCCCGCCTCGTGCAGCTCTGGAACGAGACGGTCACCGAGGACGACACCGTGTGGGTGCTGGGCGACGTCGCCCTCGGCGCACTCGACGAGTCGCTCGCCAACATCGGGAAGCTCGCGGGGCGCAAGATCCTCGTGCCCGGCAACCACGACCGGTGCTGGGAGGGCGACCGTGCGCTGCGCAAGGGCGAGCCGGAGGCGCGCGAGCGGCGTCGGGCGAAGGAGCACGAGCGCTACCTGGCCGCGGGCTTCGCCGAGATCCACGGCCGGCCCGAGCCGGTCACCGCGGACGGCCAGACCTTCGAGCTGTCCCACTTCCCCTTCGAGGGCGACTCACACGGCGCGGACCGGTTCGTCGAGTACCGGCTCGCGGACCGGGGCGGCTGGGTGGTGCACGGCCACGTGCACGACACCTGGCGGCAGCGCGGGCGGCAGATCAACGTCGGCGTCGACGCGTGGGGCGGGCGGCCGGTCGCGGCCGGCACGATCGCGGGCCTGATCGCGGACGGGCCGCGCGACCTGGAGCCGCTGGCCTGGGCGTGACGCGGCGGCCGGACATGACAAGAGCGCACGTTCGCAGGTGATGAACGTGCGCTCAGGCGTCAGGTGCGTGGGGCCGCAGGTTCGCGGGGCACGCACTGCGTCAGCGGATACGCCAGGGCGTCGTCCGCGACGCGGGGGTCATGCGGATACGAGAGACTCCGCGTCGCGGTGTTCCCGGTCGAACTTGTACGACTCGATCTCCGCGGCGCTGAACATCAGGTCTGCACCGACCATGTGATAGTCGATCTCACCGGCCTCGAGAAGGTCGATGACGTGCAGCTTCGAGACTCCCAGCAACCGCGCGGCTTCGAGCGTGGTGAGGTCCTCGTGCGGATTGGCGGCTTCGGCTTCCAATGTGATCTCGTTCACACAGCCAGTCTTGCGCGTTCCGGTACCCGGAGTCCAGTCGAATCGGTGCGAGTTTCGATATCGGCCGATGATTCTTTTCTCCCGTCGGGCCAGGGTCGCGATAATTCCTCACGCATGGCGGGGGAACATGTGAAAGCAAGTGCCCGGAAGTTGTGACACGATTAGCGGCATTCGGCCGGTCCCGACGTGCGACTCGGCGTTTTGTTGTCAAATGGCGGATCGAAACGATCCATTCGCGCGCGAGGGGGATGGATGGCTGCGCCGTCCGCAGTGCCCGTACTGAATCCTGCGGACAGCAGCAGGCAGCCGGATCTCCAGGAAATTCTTGATATCAACCGCGCCGCCTACGATCTACTCGCCGGAACATACAAGGGCACAACCGACATGCGCCAAGAGAACGCCAAGAAGTGGCTCTCCAAACGATTGCCGGAGATCACCGGACCCGAGCAGCCGACGGCTCTCGACGTCGGCTGTGCGGACGGCACCCACTCCCGCGTGCTGTCCATGCTCGGGTACAGCGTGACGGGGGTGGACTTCTCGGCGCCGATGGTCTCCGCCGCGCGCGAGCTCATGTCCGACCCCACCCTGCCGAACAAGCCGTCGATCCTGCACGGCGAGTTCCTGGCCGGCCGCTACACCGACGAGGACGGCGCGACCGCCTCGCTCGACGGCAGGCGCTTCCACCTGGTGCTGGCCACGGCCTTCGTCCACCTCTTCCCGCCCGAGGCCGACCACGACGCCGTGCGCAAGGTGCTCGGGCACGTCGCCCCGGGCGGCACGGCCCTCATCTCGACGACGGCCGAGGAGGCGGACAGCGGCGGCCTGGAGGTCAAGCTCGGGGCGGACGGGCTGGGCGCCACCCGCTGGCGGAACAACTACACCTACCGGACCTTCGTCTGGCTCGTCGGCGAGGCCGCCCGTGAGGTCTACGGCGTGAAGGTCCCGGTGCAACCCTGGGTCATCGTCGACCCGGACTCCCCGGGCAAGCTCTGGGTCGACGTCGTGGTGACCCGGCCCGCCTGATCACGCGGCCTGCTCATGCCCCCCTGCTCACGCGCCCTGGACCCCCCGGTACACGGCGGTCCGCAGCTCGACGGCGTACGGGTCGAGCGCAGGCATCCCGAGCCCGGCCGCGGCCGCGATCTCGCCCTCGACGTCGTACGGCACGCGGACGAACTGCAGCCCGAACGGGGCCTGGGCGGGCTCGTCCACGACCCCCTCGAGGATCGCGTAGCAGGGCACGGGCTCGTCCAGGGGGTTGCCGACGCTGCCCACGTTGAACAGCGTGCGGCCGTGCGCCACCTCGACGAACGTGTCGTGGATGTCGCCGTAGCCGACCATCGACGGCTGCGCCCCGCCGCCGGTCATCGGCGTGTTGGCGAACATCCCGTCGAACTCCGCGGCCGTGTGGTGGGCGCGCACGCGCACGTGCGGGCTCGTCGCGGAGGCGTGGAAGAGCCTGATGCGGCGGCCGCTGATCAAGAGGTCGTGGCTGAGCGGCAGCGCCCGGAGCCAGTCGCGCTGGTCCTGGCGCAGCTCGTCGCGCCACCAGATCATCTCCAGCGACGACTCGTCGCCCCACACCGGCAGGAGGTCGTCCCAGTTGCCCCGGATGTTGACGTCGCAGGCCTTGTCGCAGCGGTCGACGACCTCGCTCCCCCGTGGCCCCTTGCCCACGAGGTCACCCAGGTTGATGACCCGCTCGATCCCGCGTGACTCGATGTCGTCGAGCACCGCGTCGAGGGCAGTGAGGTTGCCATGGACGTCACTGATCAGGGCAATCTTCTCCAAAGGCACGTCCTGGATGATCGCACACTCTTCAACGCATGGGGGGCCAGGAATTTCGCGACCCGACCGCGCGGCGCGCCCACCCGGGCGGCCGTGACACACGAGGTCCGGACGTGAAAATAGATCCAGATGGGTATGCATGTTGACCGGAGATCTGCGAAGATCCGGGGGGTCGCACCAGTCACCGGATATCCCATGGATATCTGGATCTCTCATGCCCAAGGAGCCGCATGTCGGCCGCAACAACGAGCACACGCAGTGTGCTCCGACCTCCTCTTGCCTCCGTGCTGGACGCAAATCTGGTCGCATACCAAGCCCTCGCTGACGACTACCGGGTGACATCCCCGAAACGCCTGGGCCACGCCGCAAGATGGCTGCCGAACTCTCTGCTTGAGCCGATCCCGGGAGAACGAGCTCTCGACATCGGCTGCGCCGACGGCTCCCACGCGTTCCTCCTGGCAGAGTTCGGATACGACGTGACTGCGGTGGACTTCTCGCCGCGCATGATCGGCCACGCGCGGACCCGGGCGGAGCAAGGCACGGGAAGCCGTCCGGCGTTCCTGGAGGGCGAGTTCCTCACGGGCAAGTTTCGCGACGACGTCGGCGACCTCGTGACGCTCGCCCCCGATTTTCACCTGGTCGTGGCCAACGCCTTCGTCCATCTCTTCCCCAGCCCCGTCGACGCCGAGGTGGTGGGCACCGCGCTCGGCCTCGTCGCGCCAGGAGGAGCAGCTTTGTTCTCGACAACGGTCGAGGACAGCCGGACGGAGGACTTTCTCGGCAAGTCCCTGATGGACGGCACGGTCGTGGAGCGATGGCGGGGCCGCTATCCGAGGACGGACTTCGTCGACCTGATCAGTGGCGTCGCGGGCGACGGATTCGAGATCAGCCACCTGCCGTCCACCGACATGCGGGACAAACCCTGGGTCACCGTGGTCGCTCGACGCCGGGCGGACCGCCGGGGATAGTCGCCGAGAAGTCGTAGCCGCTCAGGTCCGAGATCGCATCCACCATCTGTGAGACGACCGAACGATCCCTCGCATCGTCGCGGTAGTACTTGACCCCAAACCGGATCCGCCGGGGCGACCGGCCCGTGACGTGGAACTCGACCAGGCCGTTCACCTCCGGCGTCCCCGGCTCCGCGATCGTGGCGCCGAACGGCGAGATCGCCTGGTAGGTATGCAGGCGCACGCGCTCGTCGGCGCATTCGGCGTTCACCTCTCGCGCCATGGTCGCGATGTCGCGGTGCGCCTTCTCGACCTGGCGGAGCACCTGCGGATTGTCGTAGTAGCGGGCCAGGACGCCCGCCATTCCCCAGGTCCTTCGCAACCACCGGGGGTCGACCATCACGATGTGGATCTCCAGACCGCCGAGGGCGGCCGTCCTGATCAGGTCCCGCTCCCGGGAGACGACCGACATACCAACGCCGTGGACGATCAGACGTCGGCGGGCACCCAGCAGGACCTCGGAGAACTCCGCGCCCCGGACACGCTCCCTTCCCGCCGACACCACCCCACGCAGCTCCCGGCGCTTGTCCTCCGCCTCCTTCTCCACCTGCGCCGCCAGCGCCTCGGCGTCCAAGGTGTGGCGGAGCCGCTGGGTCACGACCGCGGCGGCCACGAGGACAAGCGTCGCCGACGTGCACACGACCACCGCGCTCGCCACCCATGCCGGGACGACGTCCGGCGCGAAGGTCAGCAGCAGATTGGTCGAGACGCCGAGGACGATCACCAGCAGGCCGCCCCCGGTCCAGCCCCGGCCCAGCTCTCTTGCTCTCGTTCGGTCTCTCACCACCCACTACCACCCCCACGTCACGAGACCGTCTCCGGACGCCCGCCCTCCTCGCCCAGCACCATGCCCTCGTCGCCCGGTCCCAGGGCCGGCGGCCGGCGCTGAGCCGGTACCGGGTGCCCCACCGCGAGCGCGAGCGAGTGCAGCACGTGCTGCAGGATCGGCGGGTTCAGGTCGTCCTCGCCGTCGTACTGCTTGAGCCCGATGCCGAGCCGTTCGATGGACTTGCGGTACAGGTGGAACTCCACGTAGCCGGACGCCTCGGGCGTGCCGGGGTCCCGGATCGAGCCGCTGTACTGCACGGTGGTCCGGTAGGTGTGGATGTTCAGCTGGCCCCCTCCGGCCTCGTTGATCTGCCGGGCGAGGCCCTCCAGCCGGTCGTGCGCCTGGAGCACCTGGCCGATGAACGCCTCGTCCCGGTCGTAGTAGCTGTCGATGGTCGCGGCGATGGCCGGGTGGTCCACGAGCCACTCGGGGTCCACCTTGATGACGTCGACGTCCACGCCGCGGTTGACCATCGCCCAGATCAGGTTGGGGTCGCGCGCGACGCTCGTCATGCCGAAGCCGAACACGACGACCTGGCGGCGCGCCGTCCGCCAGATGTCGAGCGACGCGTTCCGGTGCTCGCGGTCCGCGCTCACCCACTCGATGCCGCGGTACTGGCGCAGCTCGTCGACCAGCCGGGCGCGCTCCAGCTCGGCCTCGCGCTGCACGCGCTGGCGTGCGGCGAAGGTCTGCTCGAACAGGTAGACGACCGCGATCACTCCCGTCGCCACGGCCGTGGACCAGACGATCGCCACCGTCACGCGGTGCGGCATCACGTCGGGAATGAACGTGAGAGCGAGGTTCGACATCGCGCCGAGCGCGACGACCAGCAGACTTCCCCGTGCCCAGTTCTGCATGTGGACCACCCCCAGGGCTCGCGCACAACGACCTGGTCCTCGTGACACAAGGTTAAGGCAACAAATTGGTCAAGTCTACATATTTACGAAACATCAGTTTCGTATGGCACATCCGTGGGTACGGCCTTGCCACGCCGCCTCCAGGCCGCCGGCACGGCCCTACGCCGCGACCAGTCCCCCGAGCTCCAGCGCCTCGGCCCTCGCCCGCCGCGCCTCGTCGAACCGCTCCTGGTCGTGGAGCGCGAGCGCCAGCGTCCGCAGCGCCTCCACGAGCCGCGGCCGGTACTTCGCGGCGTTCTCGGCCAGCAGCTCCCGCAGCAGCGCGACGGCCTCGCTCACCAGCTCGACCGCCTCGTCCCCCAGCCGGAGGACGGCGAGGAGCGCCCCCAGGTTGCTCAGCGACTGGGCGAGCCGGGCCCGGTACCGGTGCGGGTCGGCGTCGGCCAGGCCCCGCCACGTCCTGGTCGCCTCGTGCTCCGCGTCGAGCGCCTCCTGCGACCGGTGCAGCCGGGAGTGGGTGACGCCCAGGGCGGACAGCGCCTCGGCGAGCTCGGGGACGTACCGCCCCGGGTCCTCGGCCGCGAGGCGCCGCAGCACCTCGACGGCCTCCTGCTGCAGCCCGCGGCCCTCCTCCCACCGGCCCGCGTCGGAGAGCCGGACGCCCAGCGCCTGGAGGGAACGTGCGAGGTCCGCCAGGTAGCGCCCCGGGTTCTCCTGGGCGGTCCGCCGCCGGACGGCGACGGCGTCCACGAGGTGCGCCCTCGCCTCCTCGGCCCGCCCCTGCGCGGTCAGCGCGGCCCCGAGCACCTCCAGCGCGTCGCCGAGGCCGGGCAGGTGCTCGTCGGGGGCGGCCGCGACCAGGCGGCGCAGGAGCTCCAGCGCCTCCTCTGCGGGGGCCGACGCCTCCGCGCCGCGGCCCAGCTCCAGCAGCCGGCGCGCGACGTCGGTGAGCGAGCTGGCCAGGGGCGCGGCGCACCGCTCGGGGCCGCGGCGGGCGAGCTCGCGCCACAGCGCAACCGCCTCGCGGCTCGGCCCGAGCGCGACCAGCGGCTGCCCCAGCTCGGCGCGGGTCGCCGCCGCAGCCGTCTCCGCCGCGGCCAGGTCGAACGCGACCGCGTCCGGATGGGCGGCCGCGACGAGGCGGAGCAGGCTCCCGGCCTCCTCCTGGCAGGGCAGCGCGTCGCCCGGGCGGCCCTGGGCCGCGCAGGTGGCGCCGAGATGCGCCAGCACGGCGGCCAGCCGCGGCCGGTACCGCTGCGGGTCGGCCTGGGCCTGATCGCGGAGCAGGGCGGCCGCCTCCCGCTCGTACGGTTCGGCGCCGACGGCCCGGCCCACGTCGCCCAGCGCGAGACCGGCGTCGGCCAGGGCCTCGGCGCGGCGGGCGACGTCGTCGCGACCGGTGGCGGCGAGCGTGCGCAGCGCGACCTCGGCGCGCAGCTCGCCGAGCGTGAGCGACGGGCGCGGGAGCACGCCCGTGACGGTGCGCAGCGTGTCGGCGTCCGCGGGGAGCGCGGCGACCGCCGCGCCGAGCAGGTCGAGGGCGGCGTCCAGGTCGCCGGCGCGTCCGTCGAGGCGGTCCACGACCAACCCGGCCGTGCGCAGCGCCGCCCGGCGCACCGCGGGCGTACCGGCCCCGGCCAGGCACGCGCCGAGCAGCGCGGGGACGTCCGTGAGCTCGGCCAGCAGGTGGGGGTCCACCAGGCGGGCCGGCAGCGCCCGGTGGGGGTCCAGGTCGAGCAGCCACCGCCCGACGTCGTGCTCCGCGCCCGGCCGCACACCCGGCAGGACGGCGGCGACGCGGCGCACGAGACGCTCGGCGGCGTCCGCCGTCCGCACGCCGGTGAGGGTGGCCGCGGCGACGAGACCGTCCAGGGCCTCCGGCAGCAGGCCTGCCTCGCCCAGCAGCCCGGCCTCCTCGGCGGAGCGGTACCAGGTCCAGCGCTCGTGCTCCAGCAGCTCGTCGAGCGCGTCGGACACGTCGACGGGCAGCGCGCCCCGGGGCCCGCGCGATCCGTACGCCTGCGCGCGCAGGACGGCGCACAGCGCGGCGGCCTGCAGGTCGAGCATCCGGGCGCCGCCCGGCACGGAGGCCACCGAG
This sequence comes from Promicromonospora sp. NPDC059942, assembly GCF_042731755.1. Taxonomy (NCBI): domain Bacteria; kingdom Bacillati; phylum Actinomycetota; class Actinomycetes; order Micrococcales; family Promicromonosporaceae; genus Promicromonospora; species Promicromonospora sp. NPDC059942. Next base: position 352,676 of record NZ_JBHWLR010000001.1, on the reverse strand, counting down.
ACCTGCGGCGCGGGCAGTCCCAGGGCGTCCGCGTACGGCTCGACGAAGGCCGCCACGACCCGCGCGTCCACCTGCCCGGGCAGCACCGCGGCCGGGAGGTCCTCCCGCGCCCGGCCCGCCTCCAGCAGCGCCCGGACCGCCAGGTCGGTCGCCGCGAGCCGGTCGAACCACGGGCCCGCGGCCCGCGCGACCAGCACGATGCGCAGCGCGCCGTTGCGGCCTCGGGCGGCGTCGGCCAGGAGGTCGGCGAGCGCCGGCCCGCGGGCGTCGGCGTCGTCGACCAGCAGGAGGGCCGGGGCGCCGTCGGGGACGGCGGCCAGGGCGCGCGGCTCGGCGCCGTCGGGCACGTTCAGACAGGTCCAGCCGGCGCGGGCCATGTGCTGGGCGAGCTCGCGGGCGAGGCGGGTCTTGCCCACCCCGCCCGGACCGGTGACCAGCCGGACCCCCACGGGTTCGGGGCTGGTGCACCACACGACGAGCGAGGCGTGCTCGGCGCGCCGGCCGACGAACGGCACGACGTGTCGGTCCGGCGCGAGCAGCCGTCCGGGCGACATCGTGTGCGCGAGCGCCGTACGGCGACGTGACGACAACGTGGACACACCGTCAGTGAACCCCAATCCCACGCGAAGCGGTTATCACACCGAAATGGGCGGCCAAGGGTCATCTCATGGTGTGTGTCATGGTGTGCGTCGCAGCCGCTCCTGCTCCTCGGCGAGGATGGTCGCAGACAGCGTGGCCTCGGACGACGCGGCTTCCGCCGGGGCCGCCACGTCGACCGCGGACGGCGAGGCGTCGGTGATCTCGGACTGCCGCGCGAACTCCTCGAACAGGGCCGACTTGGACCCGAGGATCTCCATCATCCGCTGGTCCACGGACTGCTCGACCAGGAGCCGGTGCACCTGGACGGTGCGGGTCTGGCCCATGCGGTGGGCGCGCGCCACGGCCTGCGCCTCGATGGTCGGCTTGACCTGCGGCTCGCAGAAGATGACGACGCTCGCGGCCTGCACGTTGAGCCCGACTCCCCCGGCGGTGATCTGGCTGACCAGCACCGACGGCCCGCCCGGCGTGGACAGCGCGTCCACCATGGTCTGCCGCTCGGCCACGGGCACGGATCCGGTCAGGGGGCCGATCGCGAGATCGCCGAGCAGGTCTGTCACCTGCTCCAGGACCGACAGGAAGTAGGAGAACACGATGACGCGGCGGCCGGCGTCGACCGCCTCGGTGACGAGCTCGCGCAGACGGACCAGCTTGGCCGAGTCGTCGGCCGCGGAGACGGCGAACGCGGCGCGGCGCATCTTCATGAAGTTCCCGGCGAGCACGGCGTCGCGGTAGGCGGCGCCGTCGACGGGGCCGAACTGCTCCCACTCCTCGACCTGCACCATCTCGGGCAGCTCGGTGAGCACGTCCTCCTGGTTGCGGCGCAGGTAGGCGGGCGCGACGATCCGGCGGAACGCCTTGGCGCCGGACAGCCCGGCGTTGGGGTCGAGCTGGCCCGCCACCTCCGGCTGCAGGTAGCCCACCATGTTCTTGAACTCGGCGACCTTGTTCTCCATCGGCGTGCCGGACAGGAACAGGACGCGGTCGGAACGGTCGGCCCACCGGCGCACCTCGCGGCCGCGCAGCGTCTCGGGATTCTTCACGTAGTGCGCCTCGTCCACGACCATGAGCGCGGGCCGCAGGTCGTAGGGCAGGTCGAGCCGGCCGAGCACCTCGAATGTCGTGACGGCGACGCCGCCGTCCGTGAGCCAGCCCTCCGCCGCCCGCTCCCGGTCGGTGCCGTGCAGCACCACGGCGGTCAGGTCGGAGTGCTGCTCCACCTCGCGCTTCCAGTTGGTCACCACGCTCGCGGGGCAGACCACCAGCACGTGCGTGCCGCCGGTGGCCATCAGGTGCGCGGCCACCGCGATGGACTGCATGGTCTTGCCGAGCCCCATCTCGTCGCCGAGGATCGTGCGCCGCTGCACCAGCGCGTACTTCGCCCCGAACTGCTGGTAGCCGCGCAGGTTGGCCCGCAGCAGGCTCCGGTCCAGGGGCTGCGCCTCGACGCGCCGCACGACGTCGGCGGGCAGACCGCCCTCGGCGGCCTCGTGGTCGTCGCCCAGGTCCACGACCTGCGAGAGCAGCCCGTAGTACTCGGCGGACCGCGCCTCGAAGTCGGCCCACACCTCGCCGCCCTCCGGCGGCTGCCCGACGGCGGCGCGCACCGCCCGCGCGTCGTCGGTCAGGCGGGCGGCCTCCACCTGCTCGGCGAGCGCCGAGACGGCGGCGAGGGCGGCGGCCTTCCGGTCGGCGGGCGCGACGAGCCGGCGCCAGACGCTGGTGGCGAGCCGGGCCGGTTCGAGGTGCGCGGGGACGACGTCGGCCACGCGCCGCGCGTCGTCAAGGTGGCGGTGCCGGGCGTCGGTGGCCAGGCCGAACGCGTACAGGGACTGGACCAGCACGGTGGCGTACGGGTCGTCGGGGTCGACGTCGATGCGGAAGCGCAGGTCGGCGTCGACCTCGTCGGCCAGCTCGCGGGCGGCGGACGTGGCGAGCTTCGCGGTGCCCGCGCCGATGCCGGCCTCCACCAGCCGGTCGGTCCCCGCGACGAGCACCTGGGTGACGTGCTTGAAGCCGGCCTTCTCCAGGACGGCGACGCGCAGCTTCTTGCGCCGCTCCTCCAGCGCCGTGACGGGGACGGTGCGCAGGTCGGCGTGGACGCGCACCTCGCGGGTCGCCGTGTACGCGTCGCGCACCCGCTCGCGCAGGCCGAGGTCGGCGGTGGTAAGCAGCCGGGCGTCGTCGAGCAGGGACTCGGCCCGCTCCAGGACGCGGCGGGCCGCGCGCGCCTTCCACGGCCGCGGCGGGCCGACGGCGGGGGCTGGTGCTGGGCTGGGGAGGGTCGTCTGCTCGGTCATGGCGCTGCGAGCGTACCCGGATGGTCTGACATGCCCCATTTACGACGGGTCTATGTTGGGGGGCATGACCCACGAGCAGAGCAAGTTCGGCGGGACGCCCGTCACCACGGTCGAGGAGCTCCGCGAGATCATCCCGCCGCCGCTCGGCGCGGCGGCGGGCAAGGTCCGCCCGGCCCTGCACGAGCTCGACCGGCAGTGGCTCGAGGCCGCGCCGCTGTGCCTGGTCGCGACGTCGGACGCCGCGGGCAACCTCGACGTCTCTCCCAAGGGCGACCCGGCCGGGTCGCTGGTGCGGGTGCTGGACGACCACACGATCGCGATCCCCGAGCGCCCCGGCAACCGGCGCACCGACGGCTTCCTGAACGTGCTGGCCAACCCGCACGTGGGCCTGATCTTCGTGATCCCCGGCCGCGGGGACACGCTGCGCGTGAACGGGCGGGCCCGCCTCGTGCGTGACGCGCCCTACCTCGCCGATCTCCAGGTGCGCCGCAACGTGCCGGTGCTCGCGCTGGAGGTGGACGTCGACGAGGTGTTCCACCACTGCTCCAAGGCATTCCTGCGCTCGAAGACCTGGGACCCCGAGACGTGGGGGCAGGAGTCGGTGCCGCGCCGCGCGGTCATCTCGCGGACCCTGGAGCGCAAGGACGCCAGCATCGAGGAGCTCGACGCGTACTACGGCCCCAGGTACGCCGAGACCATCTACGGCTGAGCGGGTCTGTCGGCGCGGCTGAGCGGGTCTGCCGGGCGAGGCCGGGCCGGGGTGAACTTCGCGGCTCTGGTTGGCAGCCCCCGGGCACGGAGAGACGATGCGAGCATGTCTGCGCCTCCTCCGGAACAGCCCGCACCCGGCCCCGTCCCGCCGCGGCCCGCGCCCGGCGGGGGTCAGCCGTACCCCCCGCCACGACCGCGGCGGACCGGCCCCAAGGTGCTCACGTTCAGCGCGATCGGCGTCCTGCTGGTGGGCGTGATCGTGGCCGTCGTGGGGTTCGCGGGGGCTGCCCGGGGCATCGTCGAGCTGGTGCCCACGGACCTCGTCACCAGCGAGGGGACGGCCGGCAGCGACGCGATCGCCCTGGGGCCGTCCACCACGCCCGTGACCTTCGACGTCCAGGAGCGGGGCGCCTACCTCGTCCTCGAGGTCTCGCAGGACTCGTCCGCCAGTCTGCCCACGTCGTCGGTGGGCGCCCAGGGACCGAGCGGCCCGGTGCGCATCAGCCGGCCGAACCAGTCCGGCTCCCTGGAGGTCAACGGCTGGACGGTGCACCCCGTCGGAGTGCTGGTCCCCGACGAGGAGGGCACGCACGCGATCGTCGTCGACCCCCAGGTGGCGACCGACAACGTGGGCATCGCCGTGAGCGGCCCGTACAACGCCGAGAGCGTGGCCGGGATCGGCGGCAGCGGGCTCGTCCTCCTGATCGGCCTCCTGATCGGCGGGCTGGGCTTCCTGCTCCTGATCGGCGGCATCATCTGGTGGGCGCTCGCCAAGAAGCAGGTCACGCCTGCTCGTCCGGCGTCTGCTCGTCCGGCACCGGCTCGTCCAGACCGAGCATCGCCCGGACCGGGGCCACACCCGCGAGCGTGACGTCGGGCCGGTGCAGGTCCGGCCGTGCCGCCCACATCTCGCGGGTCATCCGGTAGCGGTTCTCCGTGGCCGGCGTGCCCTGCCGGTCCACCAGCGCGACGCCGTTCGGCGCGTAGCCGAGCGACCGCGTCACGCCGTTGGACTCCGGGTTGTCGTCGAACGCCTCGGTCGTGGCGACGGCGGCGTCGAAGCCCTCGAACAGCAGGTGCAGCGCCAGCAGCCGCATGCGCTTGCCGATGCCCTGGCCGTGGTGGGCCAGGCCGAGCCACGAGCCGGTGCCGGCGGAGCGCGTCGCGGCGAACGCCTTGGCACCCACGCCCTGCACGCCGACGGGCTCGCCGTCGCGGAACACCCCGAGCTCGAACCCCCAGGCCTCGGGGGACACCTTGCCGCGCGACGCCCAGTGGAACTGCAGGAAGCCGCGGCGCACCTCGTCCGGATCGCCGAGGTTCCACGCCACCAGGAACGGCTTGCGCTCGGCCGGGTGGACACCCGCCGCGGCGACGTCGGCCAGGCGGACGAGCTCGGCGTCGTCGGGCAGACGCAGCTCGAGGTCGCCGCTGGTGACCCGGAGCCCGAACGGGGGGAAGGCGGTGGCGAGATCCATCGCCCGACCGTTCCAGGTCCCGCCGGACGGGGGCAACCTGAAATCGGGACCCACCCCGGCCGGCCGCGATGGCACCAACCGCGCACGACGAGGCCGACGAGGCCGACGAGCAATCGCAATCCTCGGCGTGTCGCGGGAGCCGACGGCGTGTCGCGGGCGGGGGCAAGCCACACGCGGACGAGGGGTGTCGGCTGCGCCGAACTTCGGCTGCCGGGACCCCGACAAATCTGCCTCAGCCGAACAGTCCACCCAGGCCGAATTCGTCGGGGCCGGGACGAACGGAGTTCACCGCAGCCGACACCCCTCACCCGGGCGTGCTTTGCCTCCGGGCTTGATTTGCACCTGGGCACGCTCACCCCCGGCCTCCGTACCCGCGACCTCCGTACCCGCGGCCTCGTCACCCGCGCCCCCCGAGCCCGAAGCCCGAAGCCCGAAGCCCGGAGCCCGGAGCCCGGAGCCCGGAGCCCGGAGCCCGGAGCCCGGAGCATCAGACCAGTTGCGCCCGCTCAAGTCCGGCTTCGCGCGAACGGGTCCCGGAAGGGCCTGTTTCGGACGAAGGCCCGGCGGACCTGTGGACAGGCTCCGCGAGCGCCCGCCGCCGGGCAGGCTGGTCGCATGGCACGCACCAACTACGATCCGCTGGACCGCCACCCGATCTTCGACGGCACCCTCGACCCCGACCTCGACGACGACGCCACCGCCTCCGTCGTCGCGCCGCGACGGGCTCCGACCCTGTACCTCGACGGTCTGGCGCTGGTGTGCGCGGCGGCCGTCCGGTTCGAGGCCGCGCGACGAGGCCTGAGCCAGCGGCAGATCGCCGCCGAGGTCGGGCTGTCGCGGGCCGCCGTGTCCGAGCGGTTCCGGGGCCGGACCGCCTGGACGCTGGACCAGGTCGGCGTGTTGGCCCGGCTCTTCGGGTGCGAGGTCGCCGTGCTGGTCACCGAGCCGCGCAAGCCGGTGCGGGAGCTCGCCGGGAACTACGCCTGAGCCCCGCCCGCTCCCCGCTCATGCGAGCCGCCCGGTCCAGCCGCTCACGCCAGCCGCTCGCTCCAACCGCTGGGCCCGACCGCTAGGTCCCGCCGCTGGGCCCGGCCGCTGGGTGGCCGCTGGGCCCGGCCGCTGGGTGGCCGCTGGGCCCGGCCGCTGGGTGGCCGCTGGGCCCGGCCGCTCGGTCCAGCCGCTAGGTCCTCGCCGCTGGGCCCCACGTTGGGCCCGGCCGCTCCGGCCGCTCGGTCCAGCCACTCGGTCCAACCGCTCACGCCAGCCGGTCGGTCCAGCCGCTCAGTCCAGGGTGGCGTCCGCCGCGTGCAGTGCCACCGCGCCGAGGTCGCCGTCGGCCTGGGCCGCCCAGGCGTGCTGACGCGCCGCGCCGTTGCCCCCGGCCCAGAGCCCGCCGAGCAGCTCGGTCACGGTGTCGAGGTCGCCGAGGTCCACGAGGGCGTCGCGGACGTGGTCCACGAGCGCGCCCACGACGTCGTGCGCCGGGGCCGGCCGCCAGGTACGCGGGTCCACGAGGTCGCCGGAGAGCCCCGAACGGCCCGCGCGCCACAGGGCGGTGCGCAGCACCTCGACGGGCGCCTCGGGCGGCGGCTCGCCGGACGCCGCGGCCCGCGCCGCCGTCTCCACGAGGCCCCGGGCCAGCGCGGCCAGCAGCGTCGCCGTGTCGGCGGAGAGGCACACGTCGGCGACCCGGATCTCGACGGTCGGGTACCGGGCCGACAGGCGGGCGTCGAAGTAGACCATGCCCTGGTCGAGGATGGTGCCGGTCGCGACGAGGCCCGCGACGGCGGCGTGGTACGCCTCCGGTGTCCCGAAGGTCCGGGTCGGGCCGGCCGTGGGCCAGCGCGACCAGACCTGCGAGCGGAAGCTCGCGTACCCGGAGTCGTCGCCCATCCAGTACGGCGAGTTCGCCGACAGCGCCAGGAGCGGCGCGAGCCACGGCCCGATGCGGTCGAGCACGGCCACGCCCTCGGCGTCGTCCGCCACGGAGACGTGCACGTGACAGCCGCTGGTGAGCTGCTCGCGGGCGGTCAGGCCGAACTCGGAGCGCGCCTGGAGGTAGCGGAGCTTGCCGACCGTCGTCCCGGCGAACGCGAGCGGCGACGTGCCGAGGGCCGCGATCCGCGCGTCGTGCCGCTCGGCGGCCGCCTGGGCCCCGGCCCGGCCCTCGCGGATCGCCGCGGCGACGTCCTCCAGCGTCGAGCGCGGCGGCGTGGCCGTCTCGATCTGCTCCTCCATGAACTCGTGCTCCAGCGGGCCGTCGTCCGGCTCCGCCGTCCCGAGCACGTCCTGGGCGCGCGCGATGGGCCGGCCGTCGTGCCCCACGAGCATGAGCTCTTCCTCGACGCCGACGGTGCGCCTGGTCGTCGTCACCGCGGCCGTCGCATCGCCCGTCACCGCACCCGTCACAGCAGGGCGAGCGCCGCGAGGGCGTCCCGGGTGGCATCGGCCGCGGTCATGCGCTGCGCCCGGACGATGTGGTCGCGGCTCGCATGGTCCAGGAACTGGACCGGGAGGCCCATGTGCACCTGCGGCGTGCCGATGCCCTGCTCCCCCGCGCGCTGCGCCAGCATGTCGCCCACGCCGCCGTCGACCACGCCGTCCTCCACCGTGACCACGAGGTCGTGCTCGCCGCACAGCTTGACCAGGTTCTCCGGCACGGGCAGCACCCACGTCGGGGAGGCCACCGTGGCCTCGACGCCGTGCGCCGCGAGCGCCGCGCCGGTCTCCATGGCGCAGGCCGCCATGGAGCCCACGCCGACCACGAGCACCTTGCGGGTGACCGGGGCCTGGGCGCGGTTCGCGTCCGGGGAGAACCGGCCCACGACGTCCACGCCGTCGAGCTCCTCGACCGCGGGGATGTCGTCGCCGACCGCGCCCTTCGGGTAGCGGACCACGGTGGGCGCGTCGTCGACGTCGACGGCGGCACGCAGGGCGGCGCGCAGCGTCGTCTCGTCGCGCGGGGCGGCCAGGCGCAGGCCGGGGACGATGCGCAGCATGGCCATGTCCCACATGCCGTTGTGGCTGGCGCCGTCGTCGCCGGTGATGCCGGCGCGGTCCAGCACGAAGGTGACGCCGGCCTTGTGCAGGGCGACGTCCATCAGGACCTGGTCGAACGCGCGGTTCAGGAACGTGGCGTAGACGGCGACGACGGGGTGCAGGCCGGCGAAGGCCATGCCCGCGGCCGACGTCGCGGCGTGCTGCTCGGCGATGCCGACGTCGAAGGTGCGCTCCGGGAACTGCTCCTGGAAGGGCGCGAGGCCCACGGGGTGCAGCATGGCGGCGGTGATCGCGACGACGTCGGACCGGCGGCGGCCGATCTTGACGATCTCGTCGGCGAAGACCTTGGTCCAGCCGAACCGGCTGGCGGCGACGGGCAGCCCGGTCTCGGGGTGGATGACGCCGACGGCGTGGAACCGGTCGGCGATGTCGTCCTCGGCGGGCTTGTAGCCGCGGCCCTTCTCGGTGATGGCGTGCACGATCACGGGGCGGCCGTACGCCTTGGCGCGGCCGAGCGCGCGCTCGAGCGCCTCGGTGTCGTGGCCGTCGACGGGCCCGATGTACTTGATGCCCAGGTCCTCGAACAGGCCCTGCGGCGCGACGACGTCCTTGAGGCCCTTCTTCAGGCCGTGCAGCCAGCGCCACGCGAAGCGGCCGGGCGCCCCGGAGCGGTGCAGGGCGCGTGTGCCCCAGCTGAGGAAGGCCTCGTACCCGCGCGTGGTGCGCAGGGTGTCGAGGTGGTTGGCGAGCCCGCCGATGGTCGGCGAGTAGGACCGGCCGTTGTCGTTGACGACGACGACGAGCTTGCGGTCCCGGCTCTCGGCGATGTTGTTCAGCGCCTCCCAGGCCATGCCGCCCGTGAGGGCGCCGTCGCCGATGACGGCCACGACGTGGTCGTCCTTGCCGCGCACCTGGTTGGCCTTGGCGATGCCGTCGGCCCAGGACAGGGCGGTCGAGGCGTGGGAGTTCTCCACGACGTCGTGCTCGGACTCCGCGCGGCTCGGGTAGCCGGACATGCCGCCGCGCTTGCGCAGGTCGGAGAAGTCGTGGCGGCCGGTCAGGAGCTTGTGCACGTAGGACTGGTGTCCCGTGTCGAACACGAGGGTGTCGCGCGGCGAGTCGAAGACCCGGTGCAGGGCGATGGTCAGCTCGACGACACCGAGGTTGGGGCCGAGGTGCCCGCCGGTGCGCGAGACGCTGTCCACCAGGAACCGGCGGATCTCCTCGGCCAGCTCCGGCATCTGCCCGGGCGTCAGCGCCCGGACGTCCTCAGGCGAACGGATGTCGCTCAGCAAGCCCATGCGCGTCCTTTCGTCGTGCCCGGTGAGGGGCGAATCGGGGCCCCACTCTAAGGGGAACCGACCACTCCACTGTGCCACGACAGGGGTGCCTCCCGTGCCTGTCTCCGATACCTCCACAACGATGTGGCAGGACTCATAGGCACAGGCAGGCAAACTCTTTACTCTTGGTGAACGTGCGATTCCTCGACGAGCAGGCCCCGGCAACCGACCTCACCTATGGCGACGTGTTCCTCGTCCCGTCACGCTCGGACGTCACGTCGCGGTTCGACGTCGACCTCTCGTCGGACGACGGCACCGGCACCACCATCCCCGTCGTCGTCGCGAACATGACCGCGGTGGCCGGCCGGCGCATGGCCGAGACGGTCGCGCGGCGCGGCGGGATCGCGATCATCCCGCAGGACGTCCCGGCTGACGTCGTGGCCGGCGTGGTCGCGGACGTCAAGGCCAAGGACCCCGTCATCGAGACGCCGGTGGTGGTCGCCCCGCAGGACACCGTGCACAGCGTGCTGACGCTGCTGGGCAAGCGCTCGCACGGCGCCGCCGTCGTGGTGCAGGACAACCGGCCCGTGGGCGTCGTGACGGAGTCCGACTGCGCCGACGTGGACCGGTTCACCCGGGTGTCCGAGGTGATGTCCGCCGAGCCGCTGCTCCTTCAGGCCGCCCTGCTGGACGGCCCGGGCGGGCTGGAGGCGGCGTTCGACGTGCTGCACCACGCCCGGCTCGACCTCGCCCCCGTGGTCCGCGACGGCCTCCTGGCCGGGGTGCTGACCCGCAAGGGCGCGCTGCGCTCCTCGATCTACTCCCCCGCGCTCGACGCGTCCGGCAGCCTGCGGATCGGCGCCGCCGTGGGCATCAACGGCGACGTCGCCGCCAAGGCCAAGGACCTGCTGGCCGCGGGCGTGGACGTGCTCGTGGTCGACACCGCCCACGGCCACCAGACCAAGATGCTCGCCGCCCTGGAGGCGGTGCGGTCCGTGGACCCGACCGTGCCCGTCGTGGCCGGCAACGTGGTCACGGCCGACGGCGTGCGCGACCTCGTGGCGGCCGGCGCCGACATCCTCAAGGTCGGCGTGGGCCCGGGTGCCATGTGCACCACCCGCATGCAGACCGGCGTGGGGCGGCCGCAGTTCTCCGCCGTCCTGGAGTGCGCGGCCGCCGCGCGCGAGCTCGGCAAGCACGTGTGGGCGGACGGCGGCGTGCGCCACCCGCGCGACGTCGCCCTCGCGCTGGCCGCCGGCGCGTCGCAGGTGATGGTCGGCTCCTGGTTCGCCGGCACGTACGAGTCGCCGGGCGACCTGAAGGACGACGGCACGGGCCGGCTCTACAAGGACTCGTTCGGCATGGCCTCGGCCCGGGCCGTCGCGGCGCGCACCGCCGGGAGCGGCTCGGCCTTCGCCCGGGCCCGCAAGGCGCTGTACGAGGAGGGCATCTCCACCGGCAAGATGTACCTCGACCCGACCCGGCCCGGCGTCGAGGACCTGCTGGACGAGATCACGTCCGGCCTGCGCTCCTCGTGCACCTACGCCGGGGCCCGGTCGCTCGCCGAGTTCTCCGAGCGGGCCGTGGTCGGCATCCAGTCGGCCGCCGGCTACCAGGAGGGCATGCCGGTCGCGACGAGCTGGTGAGCGGGCCGGGCCTGGCCGGCCGGGCCCGGGACTAGCCCACGACGGTCAGGCTGCGCGTCGGGCGCGTCAGCGCGACGTAGAGGTCGCGCTCCCCGCCCGGCCGCGCGGCGGTGATCCCGTCGGGGTCGGCGACCACGACGGCGTCGAACTCCAGGCCGCGCACCTGGGAGACGGGCACCACCCGGACCTGCGTGCCGGCCAGCGCGTCGGCGACCTCGCGCACCCGCGCGTCCGCGGCGACGACGGCCACCAGGTCGTCGGGTCCCGCGGCCGCGAGCGCCCCCGCCTCCCGCACGACGGCGGCGACCAGCTCGCCGGACGCCGCCGCGACGCGCCGGGGCACGTCGCCGTGCCGCACCGCGCGGGTGGGCGCCTGGTCGGGGGCGATCCGGGCGAGCAGCGGTGCCGCGACCTCCAGCACCTCGGCGGTGGTGCGGTAGCAGACGGTCAGGGTGCGCACGTCGGCGCGCCGGGCCAGGTCGGCGCCCAGGGCGTCGGCCCACGAGGCCGCCCCGGTCGCCGGCCCGGCCTGCGCCAGGTCGCCGACCACGGTCATGGAGCGGCCGGGGCAGCGGCGCAGCACGGAGCGCCACTGCATCGCCGTGAGCTCCTGCGCCTCGTCCACCACCACGTGCCCGTAGATCCGGGCGGGCGGTCCGTCGAGCAGGTGCTCGGCCTCGTCCAGCAGGGGCAGGTGCGCCGTGGTCCAGGCCGGGGCGTCGTCGGACGGCGCGGGCCCGGGGGCCGTCAGGCCGGGGTGCGCGTCCAGCAGGTCCAGCACCACGTCCTGGGCCACGAGGTGCGGCCAGGCGCCCTCGACCGCCCGCTCCAGGGCGACGTCCTCGGCGAGCTCGGCCTGCAGCGCGCCCGGGTCCAGCTCGGCCACGGCGGCGGCGTGCCCGAACTTTCCGCCGTCGTCGGGCGCGAAGCCGAGGCGCGCCAGGTCGCCGGCCGCCGCCTTGTCGACGTTGACGCCGCCGGTGAGCACCTCGATGTCCTCGTCCAGCTTGGCGAGGAACACGCGGGCGCGCGCCTGGACCTCGTCGGCCACGAACTCCACGACGAGGTCCTTGAACAGCGCCCGGGCCTGGTTGTGCGGCAGGCCGGTGCCGCCGGCGGTCTCGCGCGCCTCGGCGAGCGCGTGCTCGTCGAGCGTGACCGGGTCGCCGTCGACCAGCACCGTCAGGGTGCCGGACGGCGCCTGGTAGCCCTGCACGATCTCGGCCAGCTCGTCGGCCAGCCGGGCGTCGCCCGCGGCCCGCCGCAGCTCGTGGCCGGCGGCCGGGACGCCGGCCAGGCCGAGGGCGTCCGCGACGAGGCGGTCGGCGGTGCTCATCGCCACGTCGTTCTCGCCGAGGGAGGGCAGCACCTCCGCGATGTAGTCGAGGAACCGCGTGCCCGGGCCGAGGACGAGGACGCCGTCGGTCCGCGCCTCGTCGAAACCCGCCAGGACGTACGCGGCGCGGTGCAGCGCGACCACGGTCTTGCCCGTGCCGGGGCCGCCCTCCACGACGGTGACGCCGCGGTGCGCGGAGCGGATGATCGCGTCCTGCTCGGCCTGGAGCGTCGCCACGACGTCGCGCATGCGGCCCGTGCGCCGCGCGCTGATGGCCTCCAGCAGCGGCCCGTCCCCGACGACGTCGTGCGGCCCCGGCTCGCTGTCGTCCAGGATCTCGTCGCTGACGCGGGTGACCCGGCGCCCGTCCAGGCCCAGGTGCCGGCGGCGGCGCAGGCCCATCGGGTGGGCCGCCGTCGCGGCGTAGAACGGGCGCGCGGCCTCGGCGCGCCAGTCGACGAGGAGCTGGTCGTCGCCGTCGCTCAGCCCGGTGCGGCCGATGTGCAGCGAGCGCCCGTCCGCGCCGTCGATCCGGCCGAAGCACAGGTGGTGCTCGGCGGCGCCCAGGGTGCGGGCGCGCCGGCCCAGCATGGCCACGCGCACCTCGCGCGTGTAGGCCTCGGCCGGGTCGGTCGACGAGGCGCGCACGGCGTCGTCGAGGTCCGCGCGCACGCGCTCGGTCTCACGGTCGAGCCGGGTGTACAGGGCGTCGACGTACTGCTGCTCGGCGGACTGCTCGGTCTGGCGTGGCTGCACCGGGTCTCCTCTTTGTCGGAACCTGGTGTCAACGCGATCGTGCGCCGGAACGTTCCCGGGGGTGCACCGCACCCGGGCGTGGCGCGCGGTCCAGGACTAGTGCGGTTCAGGACGAGTGCGGTTCAGGACGAGTCCCGGGCCCGCTGCCCGAACGTGCCCGACGTGACCGTCGCCCACGACCGGCGCAGGACGTCCTCCAGCACCGCGAGGTCGACCTGCTCCAGGTCCTTCAGGTACAGGCACCCGACGCCGGTGGTGTGCGGCCCCAGCACGGCGAGCCGCTCCGCGTGCGCGCCGACGCCGTCGGGCAGGTAGATCGTGCTGGCCGTCCTGCGCGGCGCGAAGCTCGCGGCGGGCGCGTCCCCGGAGTGCCCGCTTTCGTACTCGTAGTGGTACTCGCCGAAGCCGACGACCGACGTGCCGAACATCCGCGGCGCCTGCCCGGTGACCCGCTCCATGAGGTCGCGCAGCGTGTGCGCGTCCCGACGCCGGACGGCGGGCGTCACCGCGTCGAGGTAGGCGGCGGGGTCGCCGTCGGTCCAGGTGGTCACCATGCGCCCAGTATCGCGCTCGGCCCGGCGCCCTGCGTGGTGGGCAGGGGGCGGCAGGCAGGGGGCGGCCGGCGCCGCCGGTAGGGTGAACGGCCGTCCCCTCATCAGCGAAGGAGTCCCCTGTGGTCGCCGCCGACCTCGACGTGACCGTCGACCTCGCCCGGTCCCTCCTGCGGGAGCAGCACCCCGACCTCGCCGACCGGGCCCTGGAGCTGGTCGCGAACGGCTGGGACAACGTGGTGCTCCGGCTGGGCGACGACCTCGCCCTGCGCCTGCCCCGGCGTGAGCTCGGGGCGCAGCTCCTGCGCAACGAGCACCGGGTGCTCCCCCTGCTCGCCCCGCGGCTGCCCGTCTCCGTCCCGGACCCGGTCCGCGTCGGCGCGCCGAGCGCGGCGCTGGGCTACCCGTGGCCCTGGGGCGTGGTGCGGTGGGCCGACGGCGTCGCCGCCGCGACCGTCCCCGCGGCGCGCCGCACCCCCTGGGCCGAGCACCTGGCCCGCGTGTTCGTGGCGCTGCACCGGCCGGCTCCGGCCGACGCCCCCGTCAACGACTTCCGCGGCGTCCCGGTCGCGGCGCGGGACGAGGGCTTCGCGGAGCGCGTCGCGCTGCTGCCGGAGCGGGTCCGCGCCCGCGCCCGCGCGGTGTGGGCCGAGGCCCTGGCCGCGCCGGTGTTCGACGGCGACCCCGTCTGGCTGCACGGCGACCCGCACCCGGCCAACCTCGTGGCCGACGGCGACCGGCTCTCGGCCGTCATCGACTTCGGCGACGTGACCAGCGGCGACCCGGCGTCCGACCTCGGCACCGTGTGGCTCACCTTCGACGCGGAGGGCCGCGAGCGCTTCCGCGCCGTCGTGGACGCCGAGGCGCGCGACGGCCGCGGCTGGGACGCCGGGATGTGGGACCGCGCGAAGGGCTGGGCCGTGCTCTACACCGCGATCTGCTTCGCCTACCCCGACACCCACCCGGTCATGGTGGGCGTCGGTGAGCACGCGGTGGAGCAGCTCCTCGGCTGACCCCGCCGGACGCTCAGAACTGCACGGCCGTGGTGTTCGCGCCGCAGACCAGCACCGCGACCCGCTCGCCCGGCTCGGGCACATAGGTGCCGGACAGCAGCGCGGCGAGCGCCGTCGCGCCACCCGGCTCGGCCACGACGCGGGCCGCCTCCCACAGGGAGAGCTGGGCCGAGGCGATGGCCTCGTCGCTGACCAGCACGGACTGCGCCACGAACTGCTGGGCCAGGGGGAACATGAGCCCGCCCACCTGCTTCGGGGCGAGCGAGTCGGCGGCGATCCCCTCGGTGGGCGCGTCGACCGGCTCGCCCGCCGCGAGCGCCCGGTGCAGGGTGGGCGCGCCCTCGGGCTCGACGGCCACGACCTTGACGTCGCCGCGGAACCAGGCGGCGATGCCGCCGATCAGCCCGCCGCCGCCCACGGCGACCAGCAGCGTGTCGAGGCCCGGCAGGTCCTGGGCGATCTCCAGGCCGAGGGTGCCCTGCCCGATCAGCGTCTGCGGCTGGTCGTAGGCGTGCACGGTCATCGCCCCGGTGCCGGCGACGAACTCCTCGCTCGCGGCCAGCGCGTCGGCGTAGCGGTCGCCGCCCATGACGAGCTTGGCGCCGTAGCCGCGGATGCGCTCGGCCTTGGCCGGGGAGGTCACGCTCGGCACGAAGACGGTCGCGGGGATCCCGAGCCGGGCCGCGGCGTAGGCGACGGCGGCGCCGTGGTTGCCGCCCGAGGCGGCGACCACGCCGGCGTCGGGCACCTCGCGGGTCAGCAGGCTCGTGAACGCGCCGCGCGCCTTGAACGAGCCGGAGTGCTGGAGGCACTCCAGCTTGAGCGCCACGGGCTGCGCCGGCCGGCCGAAGTCGGCCAGGTCGACCTCCAGCACGGGGGTGCGGCGCACGTGCGGCCGGATCAGGGCCTCCGCGGCGCGGATCGCGTCCCGGGTCACCTCGGTCATCGTTCCCTCTCCTCCAGCATCGGACTCGGTCGTCATGAGATTCCCAGCTCCCGGTCGCGGTCCCAGTCCTCGGTCCACCCGAGCTGCTCGAACATCGCGTCCAGGATCCCGGCGGTGAACCCCCACACGAGGTGCGTCAGGTCGCCGTCGTGCACGTGGAAGCCGGGGCCGCGCCAGGTCTGGTTGCCGCGGCGCAGCACGGTGGTGAACCGGTTGGCGGGGTCGAGCAGGTCCGCCACGGGGGCGCGGAAGACGTGCGCGGACTCGGCGACGTCGACCACGCGCACGGGCGTGGGGCGGGCCCACCAGCCGAGCACGGGCGTGACCACGTGGTTGCTGACCGGCATGGGCAGCTCGCCGAACGCGCCGAGCACCTCCACGCCGGACGCGTCCAGGCCGGTCTCCTCGACGGCCTCGCGCAGGGCCGCGGCGACGGCGTCCTCCCCGTCGTCGGCGCGGCCGCCCGGGAAGGCGACCTGCCCGGCGTGGCTGCGCAGCGTCGCGGCGCGCGCCAGCAGCAGGACGTCGAGGTCGGCGGGCACCGCGAGGTCGTGGTCGTCGCGGTCGGTGGCCAGGTCGTCCAGCACGCCGAACAGCACGAGGACGGACGCGGGGCGCGCACCGCCGGTGAAGTCGCCGCGCGCGTACCGCCACGGGCCCTCGAAGCCCCGCTCGGCGAGGGCGACCAGCTGCTTGCGCGCGGATGCGGAGGAGCTCACCGACCGACCTTAACCCCGGCCGGGGACGCTCCTGGACGCGTCACCAGAGGAACGACCGCACCGCCGTCGCCACGGCCGACGGCCGCTCGCGGTGCACCGCGTGCCCGGCGCCCACCACGACGCGCGCCCGCACGCTGGGGTTGCGGATCATCAGCTCGACGCCGGTCCGGGGCTGGAACAGCGCGCCGCGGGCCGGGTCGGCGCCCAGCACGAGCGTCGGCACGGTCAGGCGGGTGACGACGGCGGTGTGCCGCCAGGGCGCGTTGTCGCGCAGGGTGTGCGCAACGGCAGCGGCGTCGGCCGCCTTCGCGGCGGCGGCCACGGCCGCGGCGTCCCGCCGGTCCCAGGCCGCGTGCGCGCCCTGCACCGACCGGGCCGACGGCGGGTGCGTGGCGTCCCGGATCTCCGCCTCGGAGACGGCCTCGAACCGGTCCTCCTCGACGTCGAGCGCGGGGTCGAGCAGCACGAGCCGGCGGGTGAACCGCCGGTCGGCGTCCGCGGCCAGCGCGCCGAGCAGGCCGCCCAGGCTGTGCCCCACCACGAGATCCCAGCCGGAGCCCAGGGCCCGGACGTCGGCGACGTGGTCGGCGAGCAGGTAGGACTCCGCCCGTGGGCTGGCCCCGTGCCCGCGCAGGTCCGGGGCGACGACCTCGTAGCCGTCGTCGGCGAGGGTCTCGGCGAGCCGCCACCAGGTGGCCCCGGCGGACACGATGCCGTGCAGGAGCAGCGCCCGGCCCGGGCCGGTGCCCCATCTGGTCGTGACGAGCTCGACGGCCGCGGGTGGTTGGGAGGTGCCGCCGGGAACTTCCTGCCACATCGCCATGAACAGAGGGTAACGACGGTATGTATACGGGTTTGAAACAATTGAACGTTTCTACCGCAATGTGGCGAGATCAGCGCCGTGCGCCACCAGCAGGGCCCGTGCGGCCGCCAGCGCCCGCTCGTAGACGGCGTCGTCGCGGAGCAGCACGGACCGGTCGTTCGCCGCGTTCAGCAGGGCGTTGATCTCGAAGGCGACCTGGTCGGGGTCGGTGCCCGGGGCGAGCTCGCCCGCGTCGAGCGCCAGCTGCGCCTGGTGCACCAAGTAGGACTCCCAGGACCGCTGCGCCGCCACGACCGCGTCGTGCACCGCGCCGTCGCGCATGTCGAACTCGATCTCGACGGTGCGGAAGAAGCACCCGCCCTGGAACACCCGCGCCCGCGAGTACTCGGTCCAGGCCAGCACGAGCGCCCACAGGCGCGCGAGACCGCGGTCGGCCGACCGCGCGCGGACGATGACGTGCTCGGTGTAGATCTCGGTCGCCCGCTCCACGGCGGCGAGCTGGAGCCGCTCCTTCGAGCCGAACAGGCCGGCGATCCCGCTCTTGTTCACCGGTACGGCCTCCGCCAGCGCGCCGAAGGACAGCGCGTCCAGCCCACGGACGGACGCCTCCTGCACCGCGTGGTCCAGCACGGCTCGGCGCGTGCGGTCGCCGCGCAGGCGGCGCAGATCAGTCGGCTCGTTCACACAAGAGAGTGTACGACCGTTCGCTCATTCGATAGTGTGCGAACGTTCGTACAGATTAATCGCCACCCCCGGAGGTCCCCGTGTCCCAGTCCCGGCGCGCAGCCCGCGCCCTGTTCCGCACCCTCGGCCGCGTCGCGCCCCCGGCCGCCCTGGCGCTCGGCGCGGCCACCTACTGGCGGGTCGGGGCGCCGGCGCCGGTCCGGGCCGCCGACCAGGCCGTCCACGACTCGGCACGGCGCACGCCGCTCGAGCACCGCCCCACGTTCCGCCGCGGCCGGGACGGCCGCCTCGGCGCCGGCGGGACCGTCACGGTGGCCACCTACGCCTGGGGCGACCCCGGCGCGCCCGGCGTCCTGCTGGTGCACGGCTGGCAGTCCCGCGCCTCGGCGTTCGGGCGGATCATCGAGGACCTCACCGGGGCCGGGCTCCGGGTCGTCGCCTACGACGCGCCCGGGCACGGCTCCTCCGGCGGGCAGCGGCGCACCGGGCTCGACGACCTCGCCGTCATCCGCCGGCTGTCCGACGCCGAGAACGCGCCGTGGGCCGGCGTCGTCGGGCACTCGCTCGGGGTGCTCGGCGCCGGGATCGCGCTGCACGAGGGCGTCGAGGCCGAGCGGTTCATTGCCATCTCAGGCCTCACCTCGTTCCGCGTCACGGCCGACGGGTTCGTCCGCGGGGCCGGGATCCCCTGGGCGCTGCGCGACGCCTTCGCGAGCGCCGCCCAGCGGTACGGCCTGCCCGACCACCCGGACGTCTACGAGCGCTTCGACCTGCTGCGGCACACCGTGCCCGCGTCCGTGCCCACCCTCTGGCTGCACGACGACGGGGACCGCGTGAACCCGCACCCGCTCTCGGTCCGGCTCCACGAGGCGCACGCGGACTCGAGCGAGCTGTTCACGACCACCGGGCTGGGGCACAACAAGATCCTCGGCGACCGGGCGGTCCGGTCGCGGATCCTCGACCACCTCGCGGCACCGGCACGCACCACCGCCCGCGTGACGGCCCACCGGCCGCCCGCGCGGTGAACTGCGCGGGCCGCCCGCGCGGTGAACTGCGCGTGAACTCTCCCCGACATCACCAGTCGGATACCAGAAACCTTCCCTGACCTGCGACGACGTCGTACCCTGCTGTCCGGTTTATACCCATTTCAACCGGAGGTAGGACGACGATGGAGCACACGAGCGACGGCGCCCTCGCAGCGACGGTGGTCAGCGTCCTGGCGGCCCTCTGGTTCGCCTGGACCGTCCGGCACTCCGGGCCCTGGTCCCGGCTTCTCCCCGTGGCCGGTGTGGTGCTCGCCGTCGTGGTCGCGGCGCTCGGCGCCCTGGCCGCGGTCCGCGCCTGGCCCGACGGCAGCGTGGTCACCGGCCGGGTCGTGAGCATCTACGTGGCGGCCCTCCTCGTGCACGGCGGCCTGACCCGGCTGTGCACCGGCCTGATCGCGAGCAGGTACCGCAGGGCCCGGGCCGCCGCGAAGGACGCCGACAAGGCCGGCGTGACCACCGGCAAGTCCCGGCTGCACCTGATCCCGACGGTCGTGGCGGTGTCCACGGCGCTCCAGGTGGGGATCGTCGCGAACACCCTCGCCGTGCCGAACCTGTACCTCGGCGCCGCGGCCGGGCTCGCGGCCGCGCTCCTCGCCTGGCCGCTCGGCTGGATCCTCCGCCTGGTCACCCGGCCGCGCGGCCACCGCCCCACCGCGGCGCTCGCCCACCCGCTGACCGGGCTGCTGACGGGCGCCACCCTGGTCGCGACGGCGGCCTGGCTGCTGCTCGCGCTCGGCTGACCAGGCCCGGCCCGCCGCGAGCCGCCCGACCCACCGGGATCTTTGCTTGGTCGCATAGACGAATCCTGTCACTGTTTGTCCATCTTTTGCTTGACAGTCGGCATAAGTCCTCCTATGTTCGACAAAGTCACCCGGTGGAGTACGTCCTGCCACGGGGGCGTGGCCGCCGTCGCCGACGACCACGTGACGCACCCCTGGAGGGAACGACGATGAGGTCCACCTTCGTGACAACGCTGTCACTCACCGCGTCGACGCCACCGGCCTCGCGCGCCTGAGCCCGTCCCCTCCCGAACTTCTGTCTCGCCGGGACGGCACTCCCGCCTGCCCGACGGTGTCGAACGGAGACCCATGCCCGAGAACAGCACTGACGCCCCAACCCAGTCCGGCGGCGTGTCCCGCCGCTCGATCCTGACCGGTACCCTCGCCGGGCTCATGGCGCCGACGGCGGCGCTGGCGCTCGGCTCCGACTCGGCCGCCGCCGTCTCGACGGCGGCCCTCGGCACGACCCGGCACATCACCGTGTACGCCGAGGCGCTGCCCGGGGGCCAGTACGGCTACGGGCTCACGCCCGGAAAGGCCACGATCCCCGGCCCCATCCTGGAGATGTGGGAGGGCGACACCCTCCAGGTCGAGCTCGTGAACACCACCGACAAGCGCCTGTCGATCCACCCGCACGGCGTGGACTACGCGACCGACTCGGACGGCAGCCCCTTCAACGACTCGTTCAACGAGCCCGGCGAGACCCGCACCTACGTCTGGAAGAGCCACAAGCCGAAGCAGCGCGCCGACGGCACCTGGATGGCGGGCTCCGCGGGCTACTGGCACTACCACGACCACGCGATGGGCGGCGAGCACGGCACCCCCGGGCTGCGCGCGGGCCTGTACGGCGCCCTCGTGGTGCGGCGCGCGGGCGACACGCTGCCCGACCGCCAGCACACCGTCGTGTTCAACGACATGACCATCAACAACAAGATCGCCCCCGACACCCCGATGCTGGAGGCGAACAAGGGCGAGAAGGTCGAGTTCATCGCGATCGGCCACGGGGACCAGCTCCACACGTTCCACGTGCACGCCCACCGCTGGGCGGACAACCGCACCGGCTACCTGACCGGCCCCGACGACCCCACCCGGGTGATCGACACCCGCGACCTCAACCCCGGCTCCTCGTTCGGGTTCCAGGTCGTGGCGGGCGAGGGCGTGGGCGCGGGCGCGTGGATGTACCACTGCCACGTCCAGTTCCACTCGGACGGCGGCATGGCCGGCATCTTCCTGGTGCGCAACGCCGACGGCAGCATGCCCGCCGGCGCCCAGGCGGCGATCGACCGGTTCCACGAGCACGGCGGCCACACGATGAGCGATATGTCCGCCACCGAGACCGAGTCGGGAGCCGCTGCCCATGCCGGCCACTGACCCCTACTCCCCGTTCACGCGCAAAGGAGCAGTGATGGAACGAACCCGAAGAGGCATCATCGCCGCGGTGGCCGGCGCCGCCCTCGTCGCCACGATGTCGACGACGCCGGCCGCGGCCCAGCGGAGCGCCACCGCCGTCGACACGGCCGTCGAGACCGCACCGGCGGCCGCCGCACCCGTCGCCGCCGCCACGACCGCCGCGGCCGAGCCCACCGTGCTCGTGTTCCACGGCGCGGCCGCCGACCAGGCCGACCCCGTCGCCGTCGCGACCCGGACCATCCGGGAGCTCGGTGCGGAGAACGGGTTCACCGTGCACACGGCCAGCGACCCGAAGGTGTTCACGGCCAAGAACCTCGCGGAGTACCGCGGGGTCGTCTTCCTGTCCGCCGAGGGCGTCGAGCTGAGCACCGCGCAGGAGGACGCGCTCAAGGCCTACGTGCAGGGCGGCGGCGGCTTCCTCGGCGTCCGCGACGCCGCGCGCGCCCAGGCCCGCTCGCAGTGGTTCACGGGCCTGATCGGCACGCGGCCCGCGGGCAACCTGCCCGACCCCCTGCCGGTGGCGAGCGCCACCGCGAGCGCCGAGAACGCGCCGAACGAGGTGGCCGCCAACCTGATCGACGGCGACTCCCGCACCAAGTGGCTGGCGTTCGAGCCGACGGCGTGGATCGAGCTCGAGCTGGAGGAGCCGCTCGCGGCCGCCCGGTACGCGCTCACCTCGGCCAACGACTCCGAGGGCCGTGACCCGCAGGACTGGACGTTGCAGGGCTCCACGGACGGCGAGACCTGGACCGACCTGGACACGCAGGCGGGCGAGGACTTCCCGGACCGGTTCGCCACGAACGACTACGACGTCGACAACGACGTGGCCTACCAGCACTACCGGCTGGACATCACGGCGAACGCGGGCGAGGACCTCACCCAGCTCGCCGAGATCCAGCTCTTCGACACCTCCGGCGAGGAGGAGCCGGACCCCGAGGTCCCGGTGCAGGAGGCGACGGTGAACGTCGTCGACCGCGCGCACCCCGCCAACGAGGGGCTGCCCCTGAACTGGACCCGGGAGGACCGGTGGCTCAACTGGTCGCCGAACCCGACGGGTGACGTGCACACGGTGGCGCAGGTCCAGGAGTGGGACTACGAGCCGGGCGAGGGTGCGAACGGCGCCTTCCACCCGATCTCGTGGTGCCGCGACTACGACGGCGGCCGCTCGTTCTACACCGGCATGGGCGGCACCGCGGCGAGCTACGCGGAGGAGGGCTTCCGGGACCACCTGCTGGGCGGCCTGCTCTGGGCGGCCGGCATGGTGCGCGGCGACTGCCAGGCGACCATCGCGGCGAACTACGAGGCCGAGCGTCTGACCGCGCAGAACACCGCGGGCACGCTCGACCAGATCGGCGAGCCGCACGGGCTCACCGTCGCACCCGACGGCGGCGTCTTCTACGTCGGCAAGGGCGCCTGCCCGTCCGGCCCGATCGTCTCGTGGGACGACCCGAACGTGGGGCTGGGCTGCGGCACGATCCACCGCTGGGACCCCGAGGCGGGCGAGACCAAGCTGCTGACCACGCTGGACGTGATGGGTAACCGCGGCAGCGGCAGCGAGCTGGTCAAGAACGAGGAGGGGCTGCTCGGCATCACGCTGGACCCCGACTTCGAGGACAACCACTGGCTCTACGCCTACTGGATGCCGCACGAGTCGATCGACGTCGTGAAGCGCGTGGGCCAGCGCACGGTCTCGCGCTTCACCTATGACGCGGCGGCCGACACGATCGACCAGTCCACCCGCAAGGACCTGCTGCACTGGGAGACGCAGATCCACAGCTGCTGCCACGCGGGCGGCGGCATGGACTTCGACAACGACGGCAACCTGTACATCGGGTCCGGCGACAGCAACTCCTCGGGCGGGTCGAACGGCTACTCCGGCAACAACTGGACGCAGGAGTTCGCGGGCCTCTCGTTCCAGGACGCGCGCCGCACGGCCGGCAACACGAACGACCTGAACGGCAAGATCCTGCGGATCCACCCGGAGGACGACGGCACGTTCACGGTCCCCGAGGGCAACCTCTTCCCCGAGGCGGACGACCCGGGTGACAAGACGCGCCCGGAGATCTACGTGATGGGCGTGCGGAACATCTCGCGCCTGGCCTACGACAAGAAGAACGACTGGCTGACGGCGGCCTGGGTGGGCCCGGACGCGGGCGCGCCGGACCCGGAGCTCGGGCCGGCCAAGTACGAGACCGCGACCATCATCACCTCGGCGGGCAACCAGGGCTGGCCCTACTGCATGGGCAACCGGCAGCCCTACCGCGACCGCAGCAACGAGGACGCCACGGTGCTCACGGGCTGGTACGACTGCGACCACCCGAAGAACACGTCGCCCCGCAACACGGGCCTGGTGGACCTGCCGCCCGTGCGCGACAACATGATCTGGTACTCGCCCAGCGGCGGCGGCCCGGTCTTCCCGAAGAACGAGGACGGCATCCCGTCGTACGTCGACGAGGAGGCCACGTACACCCAGCCGTACCTGCGGGGCGGCGGTCAGGCCGTGATGGACGGTCCCACGTACCACCGGTCCGAGGTGGACACCGACAGCGGAGTCGCCTGGCCCGCGTACTGGGACAACAAGTGGTTCATCGGCGACCAGTCGAACGCGAGCAACCGGATCGCCGTCACGGTGAACCCGGACACGGTCGACGAGGCCGGTCCCCCGGTCTTCGCCGAGGACCTGCGCAAGATCATCCAGGGCGGCGCGGGCAACGAGCAGGTGCAGAGCTGGATGGACGCCAAGTTCGGTCCGGACGGCGCCCTGTACCTGCTGGACTACGCGGGCGGCTTCTTCTCCCTGCACCCGAACCAGAAGCTCGTCCGGATCAGCTACAAGGGCGGGGCTCCCACCCCGGTGCCGGCCGCGTCCGGCACGAGCGTGCAGAGCTCCCCGCTGACCGTCGCCTTCACCGGTGACCGCTCGGGCGGCGTCTCGTACGCCTGGGACTTCGGGGACGGGAGCACCTCGACCGAGGCCAACCCGCGGCACACCTACGCCCGCGTGGGCAGCTACGACGCCACGCTGACGGTGACCTACGCCGACGGCGAGACGTCCACGGTCGAGGTCGCGGCCGAGACCACCTGCACCATCCCGGACGACCGGGGCACCGTGTGGTTCGGTGACACCGACAGCGGCGTCACCAACGACGACCTGGGCGGCTGCACGATCAACGACCTCGTCCAGGACGAGCGCGAGTGGGACACGAACGGCCGGTTCGTCAACCACGTCACGGCCGTGGCCGACCAGCTCCGGGCCGACAAGGTGATCACGGTCGCCGAGCGCAAGAAGCTGATCAGCGCGGCGAAGTCGTCCGGCATCGGGGCGGAGGGCAGCACCGGCTACCGGTGGCTGTTCGACGGCACGGCCGAGCAGCTCGCGGACTGGCGGCAGGCCCCGGGCGGCAAGTTCGACCTGAAGGACGACGGGTCGATCCTGTCCACCGGCGGGCTCGGCATGCTCTGGCACCCGGGCGAGGAGCTCGGCGACTTCTCGCTGAAGCTGGAGTTCAAGGACGTCGCGCCGGAGGGACGGTTCGCCAACAGCGGCGTCTTCACGCGGTTCCCCGACCCGCGGGTGGCGCGTGACGACCGGCCCGAGTGCGGGCAGGGCACCGACGCCGAGGCCTGGGTGGCGATCTACTGCGGCCACGAGATCCAGCTCTACGACGGCCCCACGGGCGAGGTCCAGAAGACGGGTTCGGTGTACAACTTCGACCCCAACACGCTTCAGGACGCCGGGGTGACCCCGAAGGGCGAGTGGAACACCTACGAGATCCAGGTGGTCGGCCAGCAGTACACGATCATCCGCAACGGCGAGGTGATCAACGAGTTCGAGAACTCACCGGGCAAGGAGTCCTCGCGCGCCGGTGACCCGCCGACCGACCTGCGGCAGTTCCTGCGCGGCTACATCGGTCTGCAGAACCACAGCGACGCGGACGCCATGGAGTTCCGCAACATCCGGGTGCGTGACCTGTGACCGGGCCCGCGGAGACGAGAGGAACACCCATGCGACACAGACTGTCCCGCCTGCTGGCGGTGGCGGCGGTCGGCGCCCTCGTGGCGCTGCCGCTGGCACCGGCCACCGCCGCCGAGACCACCACCGTCAAGCCCGTCGCCGACGTCGCGCCGGACCGGGCCGCCACCCAGGCGGCCGACCCGGCCGCCCAGGCCGACCAGGTGCTGAACTTCACCGCGAGCGCGAGCGTCTCGGCGTACAGGTCGGCACCCACGACGGCGGCCGCCGGGCCGACCACCATCGTGTTCGAGAACAGCACGGCGACCGGCAACAACATCGGGATGTCCCACACCCTGACGTTCGACACGGGCACCCCGGGCTACAACCAGGACGTCACCCTGGACATCCTGGCCAACCCCCTGGACGCCAACGGCGGCCGCTACGAGGCCGAGGTCAACCTGACCCCGGGCACGTACCGGTACTTCTGCGCCATCCCGGGGCACAGCACCATGGTGGGCGAGCTCGTGGTCACCGAGGGCGGCGGTGGCGACGACACCACCGCCCCCACGGTCACGGCGGACGTCGCCGGTGACCAGAACGACGAGGGCGCCTACGTCGGCTCCGCGAGCGTGAGCCTCGCGGCCGACGACGGCGACGGCTCGGGCGTCGAGTCCGTGGAGTACGACCTGGACGGCGCCGGGTACACCCTGTACACCGCGCCGGTCGTGCTCGACGAGCCCGGCACCTACATGCTGGAGTACCGGGCCACCGACGCGGCGGGCAACGTCTCCGAGCCGGAGATGCTGCACGTCACGGTCGTCGCCCCCGACGGCGAGGACACCACGCCGCCGGAGGTCACCGCCGAGGTGACCGGGGACCTCGACGCGGACGGCGCCTACGTCGGGTCCGGCACCCTGAACCTCACGGCCAGGGACCCCGGATCGGGTGTGGCGGGCATCGAGTACGACCTCGACGGGGCCGGCTGGGCGGCGTACACCACGCCCGTCGTCGTCGACACCCCGGGCGAGCACACCGTGGCCTACCGGGCCACGGACCGGTCCGGCAACGTCTCGGAGCCGGGTTCGGCCACGTTCACCGTGGTCGAGGCACCCCCGGTCGACGAGACGGCGCCCACCGTCACGACCCAGGTCACCGGCGAGCAGGACGCCGACGGCGCGTACATCGCGTCGGCGACGGTCGCGATCCTCGCCGAGGACGCCGGGTCGGGCGTCGAGTCCGTCGAGTACAACCTGGACGGCGACGGCTGGACGGACTACACGGAGCCCGTGGTCGTGGACGTCACCGGCGCCCACGAGGTGGCCTACCGGGCAACGGACGCCGCGGGCAACACGTCGGAGCCCGGGAGCGTCGAGCTGGTCGTGGTGGACGGGCAGGACCCGCCGGACACCACGCAGCCGATCGCGTCGGCCCAGGTGGACGGCGACCAGGACGACGAGGGCTTCTACCTCGGGTCCGCGACGGTCACCATCACCGCCCGGGACGACGAGTCGGGGGTGGCGTTCATCGAGTACGCGCTCGACGACACCGCCTTCCGGGAGTACACCGGCGCCGTTAAGGTCACGGAGCCCGGGTCGCACGCGTTCGCGTACCGGGCCACCGACAACGCGGGCAACGTGACCCGGACCGGCACCCTGCGGTTCGACGTCGCCCGCGGCGCGATCGACGCCTGCCCCGTCTCGGACGAGCGCGCCACGGTGATCATCGGCAACAAGGACAGCAAGGTGACCAACTACGACACCGGCAACGGGTGCACGGTCGCCGACCTGGTCGACGCGGACGGCGGGTGGGTCAGCCACACCGCGTTCGTGAGCCA
This sequence comes from Promicromonospora sp. NPDC059942, assembly GCF_042731755.1. NCBI lineage: Bacteria > Bacillati > Actinomycetota > Actinomycetes > Micrococcales > Promicromonosporaceae > Promicromonospora > Promicromonospora sp. NPDC059942. The sequence continues at coordinate 325,812 of NZ_JBHWLR010000001.1, read as the reverse complement.
CGTGCAGCAGGTCGCCGACCAGCTCGACGACGCCGACGTGCTGACCGCACAGGAGGTGACGAAGCTGGTCCGGGCCGCCCGCCAGTCCGACGTCGGGCGCTAGCACCGGCCCGGCAGGACAGGCACGACCCTTGAGACGGAGCGGACCGTCTGCCCCCGGGCAGGCGGTCCGCTCCGCCGTTCTCCCTGGTGCGCCGAGCCCGTCCTGGGCACACTGGGCGGATGACGTCCACGGCCGGTTGGGCAGTTGTCGGTGTGCCGTCCAGCGCCGCGGCGCACTCCCGCGGGCTGGAGAAGGCCCCGGCCGCCCTGCGCGCGGCCGGGCTGCTCGGCGCCCTGGCGGCCGCCGGCGTCGACGTCCGGGACGACGGCGACCTGCCGACCGCGACCTGGCGCGCCCACCGCGCGCCGGGCGAGCCGAACGACGTCGGCCGCGTGATCGACGGCCTGCGCGGCGTGCGGCGGCGCGTCGGCGCGGTCCTGGCCCGCGGCGAGCGGGCCCTCGTGCTCGGCGGGGAGTGCACGGTCGCCCTCGGGGTGGTCGACGCCGTCGCGGAGCGGCACCCCGACGTGGCCCTCGTGTACGTGGACGGCGGCCAGGACCTCCAGCTCCCGCCCGACCACCCCGACGAGCCGATCCTCGACTCGATGGGCGTCGCCCACCTCCTCGACCTGCCCGGCGCCTGGGCCCCGCTCGCCGCGGCCGGCCACCGGCGCCCGCTGCTGAGGGCCGACCGGCTCGTCTACCTCGGGTACTCGGACGACGAGGAGGACGTCCACGGGCTCGTCCCCGCGGTCCGGATCCCCGCCGCGCAGGTGCTCGCCGACCCGGAGGACGCCGCCCGCCGCGCCCTGGCCGCCGTGGGCGGCACCCCGTTCGTGCTGCACCTCGACGTCGACGTGCTCGACTTCCTGACCCTCCCGGTGGCCGACGTGCCGACGTACGGCCGCGGCCTCGTCCCGGCGACCCTGGACCGCGTGCTGCGCACCCTCGCCGCCGACCCCGGCCTGGTCGCCATGACCTGCGTGGAGGTCAACCCCGACCACGCGGACGAGGCGGGCCTGCGCGGCGTCGTCCGGCTGCTGGCGGGCGCGCTCGGCGCCTCCTGATCCCGGGAACGACGGCGCCCCGCCCCTCCGCGAGGAGGGACGGGGCGCCGTCGGTCGGTGACGCGTTACGAAACCAACGACCGCAGCACGTACTGCAGGATGCCGCCGTTGCGGTAGTAGTCCGCCTCGCCCGGGGTGTCGATGCGCACCACGGCGTCGAACTCGACCTGCGAGCCGTCGGCCTTGGTCGCGGTGACCTTGACCGTCTCGGGCGTGACGCCCTCGTTCAGCGCGGTCACACCGGTGACGTCGAAGACCTCGGTGCCGTCCAGGCCCAGCGAGTCGGCGTTCTGGCCGGCCGGGAACTGGAGCGGCAGCACGCCCATGCCGATGAGGTTGGAGCGGTGGATCCGCTCGAAGCTCTCGGTGATGACGGCCTTGACGCCCAGCAGCGCGGTGCCCTTGGCGGCCCAGTCGCGCGACGAGCCGGAGCCGTACTCCTTGCCGCCGAGCACCACGAGCGGGGTGCCGGCCGCGGCGTAGTCCTGCGCGGCGTCGTAGATCGTGTCCTGGGCGCCCTTCACGAAGTTGAAGGTGAAGCCACCCTCGACGTCGTTGAGGAGCTGGTTGCGCAGGCGGATGTTCGCGAACGTACCGCGGATCATGACCTCGTGGTTACCGCGGCGCGAGCCGTAGGAGTTGAAGTCGCGGCGGCCCACGCCGTGCTCGGCGAGGTAGACGCCCGCCGGGCTGTCCGGCTTGATCGAGCCGGCCGGGCTGATGTGGTCGGTCGTGACCGAGTCGCCGAGCTTGGCCAGCACGCGGGCGCCGGAGAAGTCGGTGACAGGCTCCGGCGTCATGCCCATGCCGTCGAAGTACGGGGGCTTGCGCACGTACGTGGACTCGCTGTCCCAGGCGAACGTGTCGCCCTCGGGGGTCTCCAGCGCGGCCCAGCGCTCGTCGCCCTTGAAGACGTCGGCGTAGTCCGACTCGAACATCTTGCGGTCGATCGAGGACTCGATGGTCGCCTGGACCTCGTCCGGCGACGGCCAGATGTCGCGCAGGAACACGGGGTGGCCGGCCTCGTCGCGACCCAGCGGGTCGTGCTCGAAGTCGAACTCCATGGTGCCGGCCAGGGCGTACGCGATGACCAGCGGCGGGGACGCCAGGTAGTTCATCTTGACGTCCGGGTTGATGCGGCCCTCGAAGTTGCGGTTGCCCGACAGCACCGAGACGACCGACAGGTCGTGCTCGTTGACGGCCTCGGAGACCTTCTCGTCCAGCGGGCCGGAGTTGCCGATGCAGGTGGCGCAGCCGTAGCCGACCAGGTGGAAGCCCAGCTTCTCGAGGTACGGCCAGAGGCCGGCCTTCTCGTAGTAGTTGGTCACGACCTGCGAGCCCGGCGCCATGGAGGTCTTGACCCACGGCTTGGACACGAGGCCCTTCTCGACGGCGTTCTTGGCGAGCAGCGCCGCGGCGAGCATGACCGACGGGTTCGACGTGTTGGTGCAGGACGTGATCGAGGCGATCGCGACCGCGCCGTGGAACAGCTCGAACTCCTTGCCGTCGCTGTTCGTGACGTGCACGTGCTTGCGGCCGTTCGTGGCCGGCGCCGGGGCGTCGGACGCGGGGAACGACTCGACGCCCGCCTCGTCGGCACCCGCGGAGAACTCGGGCGCGTAGTTCGGCAGGTCGTGCAGGAACGCCGACTTCGCGTTCGTCAGCTCGATGCGGTCCTGCGGGCGCTTCGGCCCGGCGATCGAGGGGACGACCGTGGACAGGTCGAGCTCGAGGTACTCGGAGAAGACCGGCTCGGCCGAGTCGGCGTCGAGCCACAGGCCCTGCTCCTTGGCGTACGCCTCGACCAGGGCGAGCTGCTCCTCGGAGCGGCCCGTCAGGCGCAGGTAGTCGACCGTGACCGAGTCGATCGGGAAGATCGCGGCCGTCGAGCCGAACTCCGGCGACATGTTGCCGATGGTGGCGCGGTTCGCGAGCGGCACCTGGGCCACGCCCTCGCCGTAGAACTCGACGAACTTGCCGACCACACCGTGCTGGCGCAGCATCTGCGTGATCGTGAGCACGACGTCGGTGGCCGTCACGGCCGCCGGGATCGAGCCGCTCAGCTTGAAGCCGACCACGCGCGGGATGAGCATCGAGACGGGCTGGCCGAGCATCGCGGCCTCGGCCTCGATGCCGCCGACGCCCCAGCCCAGCACGCCCAGGCCGTTGACCATGGTGGTGTGCGAGTCGGTGCCGACGCAGGTGTCGGGGTAGGCGCGCAGCACCGGCGCCTCCCCGTTCACGGAGACCTCACGCGTCATGACGGTGCGGGCCAGGTACTCGATGTTGACCTGGTGCACGATGCCGGTGCCCGGCGGGACGACCTTGAAGTCGTCGAACGCCGTCTGGCCCCAGCGCAGGAACTGGTAGCGCTCGTGGTTGCGCTGGTACTCGAACTCGACGTTGCGCTGGAAGGCGTCGGCGCGGCCCGCGACGTCGATCTGCACGGAGTGGTCGATGACCATCTCGGCGGGGGCCAGCGGGTTGATCTTCGTGGCGTCGCCGCCGAGCGCGGCGACGGCCTCACGCATCGTGGCGAGGTCCACGACGCAGGGCACGCCGGTGAAGTCCTGCATGATCACGCGCGCCGGCGTGAACTGGATCTCGGTGTCGGGCTGCGCGTCCGGGTCCCAGGACGCGAGGGCACGCACGTGGTCGGCGGTGATGTTCGCGCCGTCCTCGGTGCGCAGGAGGTTCTCGGCGAGGATCTTCAGCGAGTACGGGAGGCGCTCCACTCCCTCGACCGCACTGAGCCGGAAGATCTCGTAGGACTTGCCGGAGACCTCCAGCGTTCCCTTTGATCCGAACGTGTCCACGGTGCTCACTCGGGCTCCTTCTGCGGGGCTGACGGTGCGTCGGCTCTCACAGGCGCGGTCATCGCGCGAAGGAGCCGCCGCATGGGTTCCAGGGGGCTTCACCCAGCCTAGGCCGGGCTGCTGGAGCCAGCATATCGCATTTATCTTGACGTCAAGATATCTGCCGGCCGGGCGCCCGTCTCCTCCACGTCGGCCGCGGGCGCCTGGAGCGTCCGCACCACCCGCCGCGCGATCGCGGCGTTGCCCGCGTCGGTCGTGTGGATCCCGTCCTCGTGCACCAGGCGGCCCTGGACGATGTTGGGGTCCAGCAGCGACACGTACGTGGCCTCCGCCTCGGCCGCCGCGGCCCGCACCGCGCTGTCCAGGGCGCGCGCCTCCAGGCCGACCGCCCAGGGGGTGGAGGGCCCGACCGACACGATCTCGGCGTCCGGGAACCGCTGCACGGCCAGGGCGTACGTGTCGGCCACCGCCTCGAAGACCGGCCCGGGCTCGGCCCGCAGGTCCTTGAAGTCGTTCTGCCCGCCGGCGATCACCACGATGTCCACGCTGCCCTTCGGCACCGACCGGAGCTGGGCCGGGTAGTTCAGCTTGTCCAGCTCCGGGTTGCCCTTGACGAACCCCGTGCCGCCGTCGGCCACGTTGAGCTCGCGCCAGCCCATCTTCTCGGACACCAGGGTGCTCCACCGCAGCTCGGGCGACGTCGCGCCCTGCCCTACCGTGTAGGAGTCGCCGACGAAGAGGGCCACCGGCTCCTTCTCGGCCACCGGGGACGGCGAGGGCGACGGCGACGGGGACTCCGCCCAGACCGACGGCGCGCCCCGCGGCGCGGGCACCGAGGCCCCGCCCGTACCGCCGACGGCGATGCCGCCGGCCCCCAGGACCATGCCCACCAGGACGGCGACGGCGAACGCCGCCACCACCGACACCGCGATCCCGCCGCTCACCAGCCACCGCTTCACGGTGCGCATCCTATGCGTACTGACCTGGGGTTTCGTCCACCGTCCAGCCCTGCCGGTCCAGCACCGCGACCGCCTCGACGTGGTGCGTGTGCGGGAACAGGTCGAACCCGCGCACGCCCGTCAGCGCGTACCCGTGCGCGGCGAGGTAGCCGACGTCGCGCGCGAGCGCGGCCGGGTCGCACGCCACGTAGACGATGCGGCGGGGCTCGCGGGCCGCGATCGCGTCCACCACGGCACGCCCGGCACCCGACCGCGGCGGGTCCAGCACGACGACGTCCGCGGCGGGCACCTCGGCCTCGCCCGGCCCGCCCGCCAGCACGCGGTCCACGGCGCCCAGCCGCAGCTCCACCTGCCCGTGCGCGTGCGCGTTGCGGCGGGCGTCCTTGACGGCGCGCTCGTCGCCCTCGACGGCGACCACGCGGCCCTCGTGCCCGACGGCGTCCGCCAGCGGCAGCGTGAACAGGCCGGCGCCGGAGTACAGGTCCAGCACGGTCGCGCCGGCCAGCTCCCCCGCGCTCGCGCCGGCGGCGTCCAGCACGGCGCCCGTCAGGACGGCCGGCGCCTCGCGGTGCACCTGCCAGAACCCGTCGGCGGCCACGCGGTAGCGGTGCGTGCCCCACGGGCCGGTCACGACCTCGGTCACGGCGCGGCGCGCGTTGGGCCGGGAGTCGGGCTTGCCCCGGCGCCACGGCTCGCCGTCGACCAGCAGCGCCGGGTCGCCCTCGGACGGCGCGACGAGCTCCAGCCGCGCGCCCGGCGTCCACGTGCGGGTGAACACGTCCTCGGCTACCGCGAACGCCGCCAGCTCGGCGGAGGCCAGCGGCATCTTCTTCAGCGCGACGATGTCGTGCGAGCGGTGCTTGCGCATGCCGGCGTGGCCGTCGGCGTCGGCCACCAGGTCGATCCGGGTGCGGTAGTGCAGGCCGCGGCGCTCGTCGTCGGCGGGCGCGGCCTCGACCGTGACGTGCTCGGCGAGCCAGTCGGCGTCGAGGCGCGCCAGGCGCTGGAGCTGCTCGACGAGCACGGCGGTCTTCCAGCGGCGCTGCGCGGGCAGGGCGACGTGGGACAGCTCGCCGCCGCCCACGCCGTCGGCGCCGGCCGCGGGCCACAGGGGCTCGACGCGGTCGGGGGACGCCTCGAGCACCTCGACGGCGTCGGCGCGCCAGAAGGTCGGGCCGCCCTCGGTGACGCGGGCGCGGACGCGCTCCCCCGGCAGGGTGTGGCGCACGAACACGACGCGGCCGTCCAGGCGGGCCACGCAGTGGCCGCCGTGGGCCACGGGGCCGACCTCCAGCTCGAACTCCTGCCCCACCTCCGGCCCCGGGGCGGCGTCGCTCACGCGCCGCGCGCGGCCGGGCCGCGGGGAACGCTGGGGACGACGGCGCGGGCGGCCGCCCTGCTCGGGGTCTGCGGGCGCGGTGCGACGGTCGGGGTTGCGGGGCATGTGCTCAAGTATCGCCCACGGCCCGTCCGGACCCCGCCCGATCAGGCGCGCGGCTGCGTCACATCCGGCGGCGTCACACCCTGCGACGTCACATCCGGCGGCGTCACATCCGGCGGCGTCACATCCGGCGGCCGCGCAGGAAGGTGTCGCCCTCCAGCCCGGTCTGCCCGCGCGTCGAGGCGAGCTGCCACGGCACGGACGCCACCACGACGCCGGGCGTGAACAGCAGGCTGCCCTTGAGCCGCAGCGCCGACTGGTTGTGCAGGAGCTGCTCCCACCAGTGCCCGACCACGTACTCCGGGATGTAGACGATCACGAGGTCGCGCGGCGACTCACGGTGCACGGACCGCACGTACTTGACCACCGGGCGGGTGATCTCGCGGAACGGCGAGTCCAGGATGCGCAGCGGGACGGGCAGGTCGAGGGCCTCCCACTCGGCGGTGAGCCGCTCCACGTCCTCGCGGTCCACGCCCACGCTGACGGCCTCCAGCACGCTGGGCCGCGCGGCGCGCGCGTACGCCAGGGCGCGCATGGTCGGCTTGTGCACCTTGGAGACCAGCACGACGGCGTGCACGCGGCTCGGCAGCGCCCGCGCCGCGGAGACGTCGTCGAGCGCGAGCTCGTCGCGCACGCGGTCGTAGTGCTTGCGGATGGCCCGCATGAGCACGAACAGCACGCCCATGGCCAGCAGGGTGATCCAGGCGCCGTGGGTGAACTTGGTGAGCAGCACGATGATCAGCACGATGCCGGTCAGCCCGAACCCGACGCCGTTGACCAGGCGCGAGCGCTTGTACCGGCCGCGCACCGCGGGGTTCGGCTCGGTGCGCAGCTCGCGCGTCCAGTGCCGCAGCATGCCGAGCTGGGACAGCGTGAACGACACGAACACGCCCACGATGTAGAGCTGGATGAGGCGGGTGACCTCGGCGTCGAACACCACGATGAGCACGATCGCCGCGACGGCGAGGGTGACGATGCCGTTGGAGAACGCGAGCCGGTCGCCGCGGGTGTGGAGCTGGCGCGGCAGGTAGCCGTCGCGGCCGAGGATCGAGCCGAGCACGGGGAACCCGTTGAACGCCGTGTTCGCGGCGAGCACCAGGATGAGGCCCGTGACGGCGGAGACGGCGTAGAAGGCCGGCGGGAAGCCCGAGAAGACGGCCTCCGCGAGCTGGCCGATGACCGGGATCTGCACGTAGTGGTCCGAGACCGGCTCGCCGTTCAGCGTGAGCTGGCTGTGCGGGTCCTCCGCGAACTGGACGCCCGTGGCCTGGGCCAGCAGGAGGATCGACATGATCATCGTCGCGGAGATCGTGCCGAGCAGCAGCAGCGTGGTCGCGGCGTTGCGCGACTTGGGCTTGCGGAACGCAGGCACGCCGTTGCTGATGGCCTCGACGCCGGTCAGCGCGGCACAGCCCGACGCGAACGCCCGGGCCAGCAGGAACGCGCCCGCGATGCCCACCAGGCCCTGGTCGAACGCGGCCTCGGCGGACAGCTCGAAGTCCGCGCTCTGCGCCTGGGGCAGCGTGCCCGAGAAGAAGCGGAACGCGCCCGTGACGATCAGGGCCCCGATGATCGCCATGTAGCAGTAGGTCGGGATGGCGAACGCCGTGCCCGACTCCTTGACCCCGCGCAGGTTGACCAGGGTGAGCAGCGTCACCGCGATGACGGCGGCGAGCGCCTCGTGCCCGCGCAGCCCGGGGATGGCGGCGGAGGCGTACTGGGCCGCCGACGAGATCGACACGGCCACGGTGAGCACGTAGTCCACCAGCAGCGCGGACGCGACGCCGATGCCCGCCGAGGGGCCGAGGTTGGTGGTGGCGACCTCGTAGTCGCCGCCGCCCGACGGGTAGGCGTGCACGTTCTGCCGGTAGGACGCCACCACGATGAGCAGCACCACGACCACCACGAGACCGACCCATGGCGAGAACGCCAGGGCCGCGATACCCGCCAGTGACAGGGTCAGCAGGATCTCGTCCGGGGCGTACGCCACCGAGGAGAGGGCGTCCGAGGCGAAGACCGGCAGCGCGATGCGTTTGGGCAGCAGCGTGTGCCCCAGGCTCTCGCTGCGCATGGGGCGGCCGACCAGAAGTCGTTTGGCCGCATCGACGATGTCCGACACGTTGGAAGACTCTATGCCCGTCGATGGCCGGCGGCGCACCTGGCGCACCATCGTCACCCCCGGCGCGGTAGCGTTCCGTCCGTGCACTTCGTCATCATGGGCTGCGGCCGCGTCGGCTCCAGCCTCGCCCAGGAGATCGACGGCCGCGGGCACTCCGTGGCCGTCATCGACCAGAACCCGGACGCGTTCCGGCGCCTGCCCGCGGACTTCTCCGGCAAGAAGGTGACCGGGGTGGGCTTCGACCGCGACACGCTCGTGCAGGCGGGGATCGAGGACACGTACGCGTTCGCGGCGGTGTCCGACGGCGACAACTCCAACATCCTGTCCGCGCGCGTGGTCCGGGAGACGTACGGGGTGGACAACGTCGTCGCCCGGATCTACGACCCGCACCGGGCCGAGATCTACCAGCGGCTCGGCATCCCGACCGTCGCCACGGTGCGCTGGACGGCGGACCAGGTGCTGCGCCGCATGCTGCCGCTGGGCTTCACCGACGAGTACCGCGACCCGTCCGGCACGGTGCGGCTCGCGCAGATCGAGTACCACCGGCGGTGGGTCGGCCGGCCCGTGCTCAACATCGAGGCCGCCACGGGGGCGCGCGTCGCCTTCGTGACCCGCTACTCGTCGGCGATCCTGCCGACGCCCGACATCGTGCTCCAGGAGAACGACGTGCTCCACGTGCTCATGGCGGCCGACCGGTCCGCCGAGATCGAGCGGATCCTCACCGCCGCGCCGACGGCCGAGGAGGACTGATGCGCGTCGTCATCGCCGGGGCGGGCTCCGTGGGCCGCTCGATCGCCCGCGAGCTGCTGAGCCACGAGCACGAGGTCACCCTGATCGACAAGAACCCGGCGGCCATGCGGGTCTCGCAGGTCCCCGAGGCGGAGTGGGTGCTCGCGGACGCGTGCGAGCTGCCCGCGCTGGAGGCGTCCGAGCTGGAGCAGGCCGACGTCGTCGTGGGCGCCACCGGCGACGACAAGGTGAACCTGGTGTTCTCCCTGCTGGGCAAGACGGAGTTCGGGGTGCCGCGCACGGTCGCGCGCGTGAACAACCCGAAGAACGAGTGGATGTTCGACCAGTCCTGGGGCGTGGACGTCGCGGTCTCGACCCCGCGCATCATGACCGCGATGGTCGAGGAGGCCGTGGCCGTCGGCGACCTCGTGAAGATCTTCAGCTTCAGCCAGTCGCGCGCCGACATCCTGGAGCTGACGCTGCCCGCCGACTCCCGGGTCGCCGGGACGCGGCTGGGCCAGGTCGTGTGGCCGGCGGACGTCACGCTCTCGACGATCGTGCGCGACGGCCGCCCGCTGGTGCCGAGCCCGGACGACACCCTGGAGGCCGGCGACGAGCTGCTGCTGGTCGCCGGCTCGGACGCCGACACGGACGCGCTGCAGAAGCTGCTGGTCCCGAAGGGCTGAGGCCCGGCGCGGCGTCAGGCCTGCGCCGCGGCCTTCGGCCGGCGCACGACGTACCAGGTCAGGTACAGCACGAGCGCCCAGAGCGGCACGCCGAGCAGCAGGTGGAACGTGCCCAGCCAGGCGACGTCGCCCGCGAAGTAGAGCGGCGTCTTGACCGCGAGGCGCAGGGCGAACAGCCCCACCCAGAGCCAGGTGGCGATCGAGTACATGCGCATCTTGGCCGGGTCGGACCGCCAGGCGGTCAGGGCGGCGAAGACCGAGGGCTGGTCGTCCGGGCGGTCCGCGTCGGCCTTGACGGCGTCCGGCGTCAGGCCGGCGCGCAGCGCCTCCACCACGTAGCCGACGGCGGGGCGGCGCGCGAGGATCGTGCCGAGCAGCACCACGAGGTAGGCGGCGTTGAGCAGCAGGCCGCCCGCGTAGTAGTCCTCCGCGTCGCCGGACGTCCAGGCCCAGACCACGCCGACGGCGATGCCGAGCAGGCCGCCCAGCGCCTGCGTGACCGGCGTGCGCTGCACCAGGCGCGCCACGACGAGCACCAGCGCGGCGACCACCGACGCGATCAGCGGGACGGTCAGGTCGTTGGTGATCACGAACGCGACCACGAACACCAGGCCGGGCAGCACCGCCTCGACCAGGCCGCGGACCCCGCCCACGGCCTGCGCCGCCGAGAACTCGTCGCCGGTGAGGGCGCGCATGCCGCGCGCGGGGGTCTCTGCGGGCTGCGCTGCGGACTGGGCCACGGGCCGCTCCGGGGGCACGTCAGGACGTGCGGGATCGCTCATGGGGGCTATTGTGCCTCGCCCGGCCGGGGCCTCAGCTCGTACCGCGGGTTGAACATGGTGCGCCGCCCGTCGACGTCGCACACCATGCCCTCGACCCGGATCCGGCGGCCCGGCTCGATGCCCTCGATGGTGCGGCGGCCGAGCCACACGAGATCCAGCGCCCCGGAGCCGTCGAACAGCTCCGCCTCCAGGGTCGGCACGCCCTCGCGCGGGCGCAGCACGACCGAGCGCAGCACGCCCGCGACCTTGCCCCGGGAGCGGGTGGGCACGGACGTGACCGCCGCACAGCCGACGTTCCTGGAGGCGTCGGCGCGCTCCGCGGTGTCGCTGACCTCCTCGTTCGAGGCCAGCGTCGCCGCGATGCGTGAGGCGAGTGCCGAACGGAACCCCATCAGTGGTTCACCTCGTCAGCCGATCTGGGTGATCTCAGGACCCCGCCGCAGCGGGTTGAAGTCCGACATCTGCGGTGCGGCGTCCTGCGGACCGGCCGGCTCCTGCGCCGGCTGTGCACCATCCTTGCGCGCCGACTTCGGCAGCGCCAGGGGCAGCAGGTCGCGCGGCGGGCGCGGGCTCTGGTCCCGCACCACGACGATGTTCGCGAACACGGACTCCAGCGGCTTGGCCGCCTCGGCGTCCAGCGCCGCCCGGCCCGCGAGCACGCCGCGGATGAACCAGCGGGGCCCGTCCACGCCCACGAACCGCGCCGGCCGCTGGCCGGGCTGCCCGTCGGGGCCCGTCACGGGCATGCGCACCAGCAGCTCGCGGCCGAACACGCCGGGCACGTCGTCCACGATGCCGCCCTGCCCGCTCACGGACTGGGCGATCTCGTGCCGGATCTCGTCCCAGATGCCCTCGGTGCGCGGCGCGGCGAACGCCTGGATCTGGAGGTTGGACCCCTCCAGCGCGGCCGTCACCCCGGTGACCTTCTGCGTCTTCTTGTCGATCTCCATGCGGAGCTCGAGCCCGGGCATCACCGGCAGCCAGATGGCGCCGAGGTCGACCCGGGGGCCCATCTCGTCCACCTGGGACCGGTCGAAGGGTCCGTGGGGCCGCTTCTGCTGCTCGGCCTCCACCGACGCCCACTCGACCGAGGCGGGCTCCTCCGCCGTACCTCGTCGGCTGAACAGACCCACAGCCACACTCCTTCGTCGTTCGTCGATTGCTCGCCCCACCGGGGCGCACGCATTGCTGCACCCGGCGGCGTTATCCGCTCGTTACTTACAGCCTAGACCTGTCCGGCGCCGACCTGGACACGCGTTCAGCGCCCGGCGAAACCGCCGCTGGAGCCGAAGCCGCCGTCGCCCCGGTGCGAACCGGGCAGGGTCTGCGCGGGCACGAACCGCGCGCGCTCGACCTTCTGGATCACGAGCTGCGCCACGCGGTCGCCCCGGACCAGCTTCACGGCCTGCGTCGTGTCGGTGTTGAGCAGCGTGACCTTGATCTCGCCGCGGTAGCCCGCGTCCACGGTGCCCGGCGCGTTCACGATGGTCAGGCCGTGCTTCGTCGCGAGGCCCGAGCGGGGGTGCACGAACGCCGCGTAGCCGTCGGGCAGCGCGATCGAGACCCCGGTGGGCACCAGCACCCGCCCCTGCGGCGGGATCTCGACGTCGACCGTGGTCACCAGGTCGGCGCCGGCGTCGCCGGGATGCGCGTAGGAGGGGACGGGAACGTCGTCCAGGAGGCGGATGAGCACGTCGACCGTGCTGCCGTCGTGAGCTGGCTCAGGGGTGGGCACGCCGGAAGAGTACGCCACCTGGGCCCGCGCCGCCGCAAGAGTGCCGGGGCAGTGCCGGGGGCTGGGATGATGTGTCCATGACGGCGACCACCCTCACCTTCCACGAGCGTCTCCTGCCCGGTCCCGGCGGCTGGCTCGGCACGGTCGGTCTGGGGGCCATCGCGGCGATCGCGCTGTGGCCCGTGCACGCGGCCGCGGCGGTCGCCGTCGGGCTGCTGGTGTGTGTCGGGTCGGCCCTCGCCCTGGCCGTCACGTCGCCCGTCGTCGAGGTGTCCGACGGCGTCCTGCGCGCCGGGAGCGCCCGGATCCCGGTCGCGCTGCTGAGCGCGCCCCAGGCCCTGGACGTCGCCGCCATGCGGCACGAGCTGGGCCCCGGCCTGGACGCGCGCGCCTACGTCTGCCTGCGCGCGTGGGCGCGGACCGGGGTGCGGGTCGCGCTCGACGACCCGGCCGACCCCACCCCCTACTGGCTGGTCTCCACGCGCCGCCCGGAGCTGCTGGTCAAGGCGCTCACCGACTGAGCCGGAGGCGCAGCGCAGGGTGGGGGCCGAGGAACGAGGCACGCGCCTGGAGCGGAGCCGCAGGCTCAGGCGGCAGACAAGCAGAGCCCAGCGTTCCCGGGCCCCGCCCGGGCCCGGGTACGACGAAGGCTGCCATGCGCCGCATGACAGCCCGGTCGTGTCGTCAGTGCCGAAGGCCTGGTGGATCAGGCGGCGCACTCCGTGCAGATCATCTGGCCGGCCTTCTCGTAGGCCAGCTGGCTGCGGTGGTGCACCAGGAAGCAGCTCGAACACGTGAACTCGTCCGCCTGACGCGGCAGCACCCGTACTGCGAGCTCCTCGCCCGACAGGTCGGCGCCCGGGAGCTCGAAGCCCTCGGCCGCTTCTGTCTCGTCCTCGTCCACAACGCCCGAGGACTTGTCAGAACGACGTGCCTGCAGCTCCTGGATCGAGTCCTGCTCGACATCCTCATCGTTCTTACGCGGGGCGTCGTAGTCAGTTGCCATGTGGTGTTCTCCGTCGGTAGGTGGTCGCGCCGGAAGGGTTCGGGACATCCGGGGTTCGACGCCGCCCCGGCCGGGACACCGCGAGCACCGTCGAACAGCGACCGCAAGCGGGTGTACGCGCAGATAATGCACACGGCCCCGGTTTTGTTCCCGAGTCGGCCCACGGATTGTGCACCATTTCTGTCAGGCGCGCTACATCTACCGGTGTAACCCCGGTCACGTACGCTCTGACCTGCAACAACGGCCCGTTTTCGACCTTTTGACCCTGGTCAACGGTGACCACTCTTGCACGGGTGTGTCATAAAAAAGATCACCCGCCGACGGTGCCCCCGGCGCCGTCGGCGTCCGCCGCCTCGAGGATCCCGGCGAGCTCGGCCACGAGCTCGCGGGGGCCCGCGACCGTCATCGCGTTCCCGGCCGGCCGGCCCCGCAGGCCGGTCACGACGGCGCCCGCCTCGGTGGCAACGATCACGCCCGCCGCCATGTCCCACGGGTTCAGGCCGCGCTCGTAGTACAGGTCGAGCGAGCCGTCCGCGAGGAGGCACAGGTCGATCGCGGCGGAGCCGAGCCGCCGGATGTCCCGGATCTGCGGCAGCACCTGCGCCAGGACCTGGGCCTGCTCGGCACGGCGCACGGCGTCGTACCCGAAGCCCGTGCCCACCAGGGACGTGCTCAGGGACGCCGGCGCGCCCGACCGGATCGGGGCGCCGTCGCGCGTGGCGCCCTCGCCCAGCCCGGCCGACCAGGTCCGCCCGTCGGCGACGCTGTGCACGCACCCGGCCAGCACGGTCCACGACGCGGGCTCCGGCGGACCCGCCACGACCGCCACCGACACGGCCCAGGACGCCACCCCGTACAGGTAGTTCACCGTGCCGTCGATCGGGTCGAGCACCCAGGTCAGCCCGCTGGTGCCGGGCACGTCGTCGCCCTCCTCGCCCAGGATCGCGTCGTCCGGGCGCTCCGCCGCGATCATCTCGCGCAGCAGCTCCTCCGAGGCGCGGTCCATGACCGTGACGGGGTCCACGTCGCTCGACTTGGTCGCGGCGACCTCGACCCGCTCCGGTCTGCCCTCCCGGACGAGCGTCCCGGCCGCCGTCGCGAGGCGGACGGCGAGGTCGCGGAGGGCGGTGACGGTGACGCCGTCGGGCAGCGCGTGCGGTGCGGGTGAGATCACGCGCCCATCCTGCCGCACCCGCCGGCGGGCTACGATCCGGCGGCACACCGACGCGCCTGCGCCGCGCCGCGCCCGCTCGGTGGCAGGCTCGGCACACAGGACTACCCCGGGAGGACTGGCATGGACGAGCTGGAGCTGGTGAGGCTGCACGAGGACGGTGAACGCCTCGTCCTCGCCGCACGCGACGGCACCCAGAGCACCCTGCCGATCACCGACGCCCTGCGCGCAGCCCTCCGGGGCGACCGTCCGCGCATGGAGTCGATCCGCGCCCAGGAGGAGTCCACCCTGCGTCCGCGCGAGATCCAGGCGCGGCTGCGCGCGGGCGAGACCTGCGAGGCCCTCGCCGAGGCGTCGGGCCTGCCCGTGGAGCACGTGCGGCGCTTCGAGTACCCCGTCATCTCCGAGCGCGAGCACGCGATCTCCCGGGTGCGCGCCAAGGCCGTGCTGAACGACGACGACACGGCCACCACGCTCGGCGAGGTCGCCGACGAGCGCCTGCGCTCGCGCGGCGTGCGGCCCGACGACGCCCGGTGGACCGCCACGCGGGAGGGCACCCACCCCTGGATCGTGCAGGTCGAGTTCACCGCGGGCGAGCGGCCGCGGGAGGGCCGCTGGTCGCTGGAGCCGCGCGGCGGCTTCGTCACCGCGCTCGACGACGAGGCCCGCTGGCTCGGCCTCCCCGAGGACGACGAGGGCCCGGCGCTGGCCGGCGTCGCCACCCTGCCGCCGCAGCGGCTCGGTCAGCGCGGCTCCCGGCCGGCCCCGCCCGAGCCCGACGACACGGACCTGCTGCTGGACAACCTCTCCGAGCGCCGCGGCCAGCGCCCCTCGCGACGCTCCGCGCCCGACGTCGGGCCGCCCGACCTGCTGGAGCTCGACCACCTGGACGGCGGGCCCGCCGGTCCGGGATCGGCGGCGAGCCCGGACGAGCCCGACGAGTCCGCGCCGGAGCCGGCCGCGGCCGTCGTCGACATCGGCGCGCGGCGGGGCGGGTCACGTCCCCGGATGCCGTCCGTCAAGGTGCCGGACTCCCCCGCCGACCTGGAGTGGGAGGGGCCGAGCCAGTGGGAGATCCCGGGGCCCGTGCCGGCCACGCCCCCGCCGTCGGACCAGGAGGCGAAGCCGGAGCCCGAGCCCGCCCCGGTCCCGGAGCCGGCGAACGTGCCGGACAAGGAGCCGGCAGCCGCCAAGCGGCCCGCGCCCAAGCGCGGCCGCAAGTCGCGCGCGCAGGTGCCGAGCTGGGACGAGATCGTGTTCGGCTCGCGCCCGGAGGTCTAGGCGGACCGTCCAGCCCCGGGCCTAGCCCCAGAGGGACTCGTCCGCCGAGCGGCGGCGCGCGGTGAGCGCCGTCATGCGGCGCATGTGGTGGCGGCGGCACAGCACCTCGTAGGCGACCTCGGCGAGGCCGACGTCGCCGATCACCACCTGCTCCCCCTCGGTGACCATGATCCCGTCCACGGTGCGCGCGTTGTGCGTGGCGCGCGCGCCGCACCAGCACAGCGACTGCACCTGGAGCAGCTCGACGCGGTCGGCGAGCTCGATGAGGCGCGCCGAACCGGGGAAGAGCCGGGTGCGGAAGTCGGTGGTGATGCCGAAGGCGAAGATGTCGATCTCCGTCTCGTCCACCAGCCGGGCGAGCTGCTCCACCTGCGCGGGCGAGTAGAACTGCGCCTCGTCGCACACCAGGTAGTCGACGGCCTCGCCGCCCGCGCGGCGGCCGCTGATCTCGACCCAGAAGTCGGTGTCGTCGGTCACCTCGACGGCCGCGACCTCCAGGCCCAGCCGGCTGGAGACCCGGTCCGCGCCCGCCCGGTCGCCCCGGCTGAAGATGAGCCCCTCGCGCCCGCGGGCGCGGAAGTTGTGGTCGGTCTGCAGGGCGAGGGTGGACTTGCCGGAGTCCATGGTCCCGGAGAAGAAGACGAGCTGGGCCACGAGAGCTTCCTAGGAGAGGGCGGTCAGGAACGGCACGAGCATCTCGTGCGGCGTGAGGGAGCCGTGCACGCCGGGCAGCGCCCGCGCGTTCGCGGAGTGCACCCGGGAGTCGACGACGGTGGCGGCGCCGGTCATCGCCACCACGACGTCCCCGATCGCGGGCAGCACGTGCTCGGCGACCGGGCCGAACCAGCCGCCGGCCACGGCCTGCTCCCGCAGCACGACCAGGGCGTGGACGCCCAGCCGCTCGGTCCACCGGGCCGCGACGTCGGCCGGGTCGGTGCCGGGCTCGGTGTAGACGTGCAGGGCGCGCGGCTCGCCGCCCACCATGGCGACGCCGGGGTACAGGGCCGGGTCGGTCGCGACGTCCCACTGGGTGGCCAGGTCGGCCGTGATCTGGCCGTGGTCGGCCGTGACCAGCACGAGCGTGCCGCGCGGCACGCTGCGCAGCAGGCGGCGCAGCTCCCGGTCGGTGGCCTCCAGCGCGTCGCCCCACTGCCAGGAGTCCCAGCCGAAGCCGTGGCCGGTCTTGTCGACGTCGCCCTGGTACAGGTACACCAGGCTCTGCCCGGTGCCCGCCGGGTCGGCGGGTCGGCGCAGCGCCGCGACGGTGGCGTCCACGCGCTGCTCGAACGTCTCCGCGGCCACGTGCACGGGGCCGCGCAGCGCGGCCTGGCTCATGCCGGAGCCCGCGAACTTCCGCGGGCCGGGGGCCACCACCCGGGTGCCCGCCGCGGCGAGCGTCTCCAGGACCGTGGGCTCGCGCTGCACGTCGGCGGGGTCGCCGAGGTCGTGCCACTGCACCACCGCGGCCAGCTTCCCGGTCTCGGGGTTGCGCTGCGTGTAGCCGAGCATGCCCGTGCGGCCCGGGGCGGTGCCCGTGCCGAGGATGCTCAGGCCCGCGGCCGTCGTCGACGGGAAGCTGGAGGTGAGCGTCGCGGCGGCCTCGTCCCGCTCGCGCAGGAGGCCGCGCAGGAACGGCGCGTGGCCCCCGCGCTCGGCGAGGTTGCGGATGCCGAGCCCGTCCACCAGCACGACGACGACGCGGTCGGCGTCGGGCAGGCCGAGGGCCGCGCGGCTGCCGGCCGCGGTCAGGCCCGTGGCCGTGGTGAGCTCGTGGCCCAGCGCGCCCGCGGCGGCGGGCAGCACGGCGGCGAGGCTGGTCGTGTCGTAGGACGGCACGACCAGGCCCTCGGGCAGCTGCGGAGCGCTCACGCAGACGTGGCCCGGGACAGCGCCCGGGCGAAGTCGA
This sequence comes from Promicromonospora sp. NPDC059942, assembly GCF_042731755.1. Taxonomy (NCBI): domain Bacteria; kingdom Bacillati; phylum Actinomycetota; class Actinomycetes; order Micrococcales; family Promicromonosporaceae; genus Promicromonospora; species Promicromonospora sp. NPDC059942. Next base: position 308,071 of record NZ_JBHWLR010000001.1, on the reverse strand, counting down.
CGGCCGCGCGGACGGCGGCGTCGCCCTCGGCCTCGCCGGAGACGCGGACCACCACGTCGTCGGGCGTCACCTGGCCGGTCAGGCCGTGGTCGGCCGTGCAGTTCGGGTCCACGCAGGAGGCCGGCTCCAGGTCGACGCGGGAGACCGCGCCCCAGCCCACGGCCAGCGTGACCTCGCGCGTGGCCCCGCTCTGCGGGTACTGCGCCGGGTCCGCGATCACGTGGGTGAGCGCCACGGAGCGGATCTCGCGCACCGGCACCACCTCGGTGGTGGCGGACGCCGAGCCGGACCGGGCCGGGTCCTCCCCCGTGTGGTCGTCGACGTGCGCGGTGACCAGGCGGGTCGGGGTCAGCACCAGGACCGTGAGGTGGCGGCGCACCTCCGAGTCGAAGGTGGTCTCGGCCTGCACGAGGTGGGCCACCACCTCCTCGCCGGCCAGGGCCACGTCGAGCACGTCCGCGACGAGCTCCGGGTAGTAGCCGGCCCGGTGCAGGTGGGCGGTCAGGTCGTCACGGGCATCGGTAGGGGCATGGGGCACGAGGGGAATCATCCCATGAGAGGGGCTCCCGCCGTTAGCCCGGCAGCGCCCTGCGCAGGGCGTCCGTGCGGCGTTCCGCGGGGCGCAGCCGGATCGTGGCGTGCAGCACGGAGGCGCCGCGCTCCGCGACGGCCACCGGGTACAGCTCCACGGACGCGAGCTCGGGCAGGTCCTCGGCCATGACCGAGACGCGGGCCAGCACGTCCTCCAGCGCGGCGACGTCGGCGGCGGGCGCGCCCTGGTACCCGAACAGGCGCGGCGCCGCGCGCACGCCGCGCACCATCCGGGCCACGTCCACGTCGGTCAGGGGCGGCACGCCGTGGGTCACGTCGTCGAGCAGGTCGACGGCGTCGCCCGCCAGCCCGAACGAGACCACGGGCCCGAACAGCTCGTCCTCCACCGACCGCACCACGCACGCCACGCCCGTGGGTGCCATGGCCTGCACCTCCAGCACCGGGTCGGGCGCCGGCAGCAGGGCGGACGCCGCGGCGAGCATGCGCTCGGCGTCCTCGACCAGGTCCTCGGCGTCGGCGATGTCGAGCCGCACGCCGCCCAGGTCGGCGCGGTGCCGCAGCGCGGGCGAGGCGATCTTGAGCGCGACGGGCCAGCCCAGCTCCTGGGCGGCAGCCACCGCCTCCTGCGGCGTGCGGACGCTCCGGGAGCCCCACAGGCTCAGCCCGTAACAGGCGAGCAGCTCGGTCGCCGCCTCCTGGTCCAGGACCGTGCCGTCGGGGTGCTGGCTCAGCAGCGACTCGACGAGGGTGCGCGCCTGGGTGCGGGCCACGCCGTCGGACACGCCCTCCCGCAGGGCCGGGCGGACCGGGCTGCCGTGGTCCTGCGTGCGCCACCGGGCGTAGCGCACCACCTCCCCGAGGGCCCAGACGGCGTCCTCGGGCGTGGAGAAGGCGGGCAGGCGCACCTCACGCCCGTCGTGGCTCGCCGCGAGCTCGTCGGGCATGCCGTGCAGGCCCAGCGCGCTGACGACGGTGGTGCGGCCCGTACGGGCCGCGGCCTCGGCCACGGCGCGGGCCATCGCCTCGGTGCGCGGCAGCACCACGGGCACGGAGACCAGGACGACGGCGTCGCACGCGTCCGGCGCGTAGAGGGCGTCGACGGCTGCGGCGATCTCGTCGTCGGGCGCCCCCGCCGACAGCGACTCCGGCGGGCCGACGACGGTCAGGCCCGCCGCCGCGACGGCGTCGGCCACGAGCGCGGCGAGCGACGGCGAGCTGGCGAGGATGCCCACCCGGCCGCCCGCCGGCAGCGGCTGGTGCGCCAGCACCTGCGCGACGTCCATGAGCTGGTGCGTGTTCTCCGCGCGGATCACGCCGGACTGCCGCAGCACCTCGTCGAGCATCCGGCGCGGGGCGCGCGTGGCGCGCACGGTGTGCCCGGGCGGCACCACGCTGCCGTGCCGCCCGGCCACGACCACGACCACGGGCTTGACCAGCGCGAGACGGCGGGCGATACGCGAGAACTTGCGGGGGTTGCCGAGCGTCTCCAGGTACAGGCACACGACGTCGGTGTGCGGGTCGTCCTGCCAGTACTGCATGACGTCGTTGCCCGACACGTCGGCCCGGTGCCCCGCGGAGACCAGCGTGGACAGGCCCAGGCCGCGCCGCTTGACCGTCTCGGCCGCCGTGACGGCGGTCGGGGCGCTCTGGCTGAACAGGCCCACGCGCCCGGGGCGCGGGGCCGTGAGCGCCAGGCTCGCGCGCAGGCGCGCGCCCGGCACGTTGGTGAGCAGGCCGTAGCTCGCCGGGCCCACCACGCGCATGCCCTCGCCGTGCGCGGTGCGCAGCAGCTCGCGCCGGCGCGCCACACCGGCCGGCCCGGCCTCGGCCCAGCCCGCCGACATGACGACGACGCCGCGGGCGCCCGTGCCGCGCAGCCGGCGGACGGCGTCGATCACCTCGTCGGGCGGGGCGGCGACGACGGCGAGGTCGACGGTGTTGTCGCCGGCGTTGTCGTTGTTGCCGCCGGTGCTGTCGTTGCCGTTGCCGTTGCCGCCGGTGGTGACGGTGCTGTCGGGGGCGAGGTCCGCCCAGGTCACGTCGTCGCCGAGCACGAGCAGCTCGGTGTCGCCCGGGTCGGCGGCGTGGGCCTCGCGGACGCGGTCGACGAGCAGCTCGTCGATCGTCGTGTCGTCGGCGGACTGGCCGGTGCCCGCGGGGCCGACCAGGAGCACCCGCCGCGCCGAGAGCAGGCCCTGCATGGAGCGGGCCTCGGTGCGGTGCTCGCGGTCGGCCATCACCTCGCGCGACCGGTCCGTCGGGTCGAGGTCGACCGAGACGGTCACCACGCCGTCGTCCAGGTGCTGCTCGACGTCGTAGCCGGCCTCGCGGAACACGCCCAGCATCGCGCGGTTCTGGGGCAGCACCTCGGCGATGAACCGGTGCACGCCCCGCTCGCGCGCCGCCGCGGCGATGTGCTCCAGCAGGACCGAGCCGAGGCCCTGGCCCTGGAGCGCGTCCGCGATGTTGAACGCGACCTCGGCGGTGCGGCGCCCCGGCTGGTCGTCGGTCACGTCGTAGCGCGTGACGCCGACGATGTCCTCGCGGCTCGCGCCGTCGTCGTCCGTACCCGGCCGGACGGCGACCAGGGCGGCCCGGCGCACGTGGTCCACCGTGACGAGCTGGGTGAGCAGGCGCTCCGGGATGCGCTGCAGCGCGGCGAAGAACCGCAGGTACGTGGAGCGCTCGGACTGGGCCATCTGGAAGCGCTGGAGCGCGTCGGCGTCGTCGGGCCGGATGGGGCGCACGTGCACGGTCGAGCCGTCGCGCAGCACCACGTCGGCCTCCCACTCGACGGGGTAGCCGGTCGCGTAGGGCGAGCGCACCGTGCCCACCTTCCGGTCGGCCCGTTCTGGCTGGTCCACGGGACAAGGCTAACGACCCCGCCGGGGGTGCCGCCGCTCGCGGCCCGGTGGGGCGTCAGCCCGCCGGTCAGCCCACCAGGACCATGCCCACGAGCAGCATCACGGCGAAGCCCACGAGCACGAGGCGCTGGCGCCGGTTGGGGCCGGACGCCGTCAGGATCGCCGCCACCGCCGGACCCGCCGCGAGCAGGAGCCACGCGCCGGCCGACGGCGCCACGTTCGCGGCGACGGCGGCGACCGCGACGACCACCAGGCCGTGCACGACGCCGAGCCCGACCCGCATGGCGACCACGATGTGCAGCACGGCCGCGAGGATCGCCAGCCCGGCCCACATGGTGATGCCCTGCTCCAGGCAGCCCCACTCCTGCTGGGCGCAGCGCCACGACTGCATCCACCACGTGACCAGGGCGCCGAGCACCAGGACGGGCACCACGCTGAGCCCGACCACGCCGTAGGCGAGGCCGATCCGGGCCAGCCAGCCCGGGACGGTCGTCGACCTGCTGACCAGCGGCAATTCGGGCATACCTGAATACTGCCAGGTGGGACGAGGTCTGTGCACACGGCTCGGCGATGACCTGGTGAGACGTCCGTGAAAGCCTCCTGTGCGCGGGGGCGTGTGGCGCGGCGGGGAGTGTGGGTGGCGCGAGGTACGGTTTGCCTGTCCCCGTCCAGCCCCAGAGCCCAGGAGCCCCACGAACCATGGCGCGCAAGCCGTCGCAGCCGCTCGACGAGAGCGAGATCCACGAGAAGGTCGTGGACATCGACGTCGCCTCGGAGATGGAGGCCTCGTTCCTCGAGTACGCCTACTCCGTCATCTACTCGCGGGCGCTCCCCGATGCGCGCGACGGCCTCAAGCCGGTGCAGCGCCGCATCCTGTACATGATGTCGGACATGGGGCTGCGGCCCGACCGCGCGCACGTGAAGTCGTCGCGCGTGGTGGGCGAGGTCATGGGAAAGCTGCACCCGCACGGTGACGCCCCGATCTACGACGCGCTCGTGCGCCTGGCGCAGGACTTCTCGCTGCGGCTGCCGCTCGTGGACGGGCACGGCAACTTCGGGTCGCTCGACGACGGCCCTGCCGCCCCCCGGTACACCGAGGCGCGGCTCGCGGCGCCGTCGATGGCGATGACCACGGGTCTCGACGAGAACGTCGTGGACTTCGTGCCGAACTACGACAACAAGCTCACCCAGCCCGAGGTGCTGCCCGCCGCGATCCCGAACCTGCTGGTCAACGGCGCCTCCGGCATCGCCGTCGGCATGGCCACGAACATGGCGCCGCACAACCTCGTCGAGGTCGTCTCGGCGGCGCAGCACCTGATCAAGAACCCCGAGGCCACGCTGGAGGACCTGCAGCGGTTCGTGCCGGGGCCGGACCTGCCCACGGGCGGCAAGATCGTCGGGCTGGAGGGTGTGCGCGACGGCTACCGCACGGGCCGCGGCAGCTTCCGCACCCGCGCCACCGCGCGGATCGAGAACGTGACCCCGCGCCGCAAGGGCATCGTCGTCACCGAGCTGCCGTACCTGGTGGGCCCGGAGAAGGTGATCGAGAAGATCGCCGACGGCGTCAAGGCCAAGCGCATCCAGGGCGTGAACAACGTCCAGGACCTCACCGACCGCACGCACGGCCTGCGCCTCGTGATCGAGGTCAAGACCGGCTTCGACCCGGACGCCGTGCTGGAGCAGCTCTACCGCGTCACGCCGCTCGAGGACTCGTTCGGCATCAACAACGTGGCCCTGGTCGACGGCCAGCCACGCACGCTCGGCCTGCTCGAGATGCTGCGGGTCTGGGTGAACCACCGCATCCTGGTGGTCCGGCGCCGCTCGCAGTACCGCCTGGACAAGCGCCTGGAGCGGCTGCACCTCGTGGACGGCCTGCTCATCGCGATCGTCGACATCGACGAGGTCATCCAGGTCATCCGCTCGTCCGACGACGCCGCCATCGCGCGCGACCGGCTGCGCGAGATCTTCGACCTGTCCGAGCCGCAGGCGTCCTACATCCTCGACCTGCAGCTGCGCCGCCTGACCAAGTTCTCCCGCATCGAGCTGGAGAAGGAGGCCGAGGAGCTGCGCCGCGAGATCGCGGAGCTGGAGCAGATCCTCGGCGACGAGAAGCTGCTGCGCCGCCTCGTGAGCACCGAGATGGGCGAGGTGGCCAAGACCTACGGCACGCCGCGCCGCACCGTGCTGCTCGACGCCGCGGGCGGGTCCGTCGGCTCGGTGGCCGTGGCCCCCGCGAACGGGCGCAAGAAGAACGTCGAGCCGATCGACCTGCAGATCAAGGACCAGCCCACCCGCGTGGTGCTGTCCGCGACCGGCCTGCTGGCCCGGCTCCCCGACGACGTCCCGGTGCCGCGCGAGGGCAACCGCGCCGCGCACGACGCCCTGCGGGGCGACGCCGCGGCGTCGACCCGCGGCCACGTGGGCCTGGTGACGTCCGCCGGCCGGATGCTGCGCATCTCCGTGCTCGACCTGCCCTCGCTGCCGCCGACGGACGGCGCGCCCTCGCTGTCCGGCGGCATCCCGGTGAGCGAGCTCGTGGAGCTGGAGCGCGGCGAGAGCGTGCTGGCCGTGACGGGGCTCGGCGCCGACGCGCCGACCGTCGCCGTCGGGACGGCGCAGGGCATCGTCAAGCGGGTCGCTCCGTCCGACGCCCCGGCCAAGGGCGACGAGTGGCCCGTGATCGCGCTCAAGGACGGCGACGTCGTGGTCGGTGCCGCCGTCGTGGCCGACGACGACGAGCTGGTCTTCGTGGCCGACGACACCTCGCTGCTGCACTTCCCCGCCTCGTCCGTGCGCCCGCAGGGCCGCGCAGCGGGCGGCATGGCGGGCATCAAGCTCGCCGAGGACGGGAAGGCCGTGTTCTTCGGCGCGGTCCCGGCCGGGGTCGACGCGACCGTGGTGACGATCGCCGGCGCCGGTGACGCGCTGCCTGGGATCGAGCCGGGCGCGGGCAAGGTGACGCCGTTCGCGCTGTACCCGGGCAAGGGCCGGGCGACCGGCGGCGTCCGGTCGCAGCGGCTCCTGAAGGGTGAGGACGGCCTCATCCTGGCCTGGGTCGGCGCCACTCCCCCGCGCGCGCTCGGCGCCGGCGGCCAGCCCGTCGACCTGCCCGAGGTGGACCAGCGCCGGGACGGCTCCGGGACACCGATCGCGGTGCCGGTCGCGGTCATCGGGTGATCTCGGGAAAGTAGTCGAGTGGGAGGTGTCGATTCCGGCGCGGCTCGCCCGTCCAAGGCGTGTCAACATCCCACGAACGAGGAGCACGTCATGACCGACACCTGGGTCTTCCTGATCCGCGAGAACGACTGGGACTCGGACGCCTACCTCCCGGAGAACCTGCGCGGGCGCAACCGCCAGGAGCTCTCCGAGGACATGGCCGCCCACGAGCGCTTCAGCGAGGCCGTGGCCGCCCTGGGCGTGAAGATCACCGGCGGTGACGCACTGCAGAACGCGAAGTACGGCGGGGTTGTTGGCGTCCGCGAAGGAGGGGGAAAAACCCCCCCCCCCCCCCCCCCCCTCCCCCCCCCCCCCCCCCCCCCTCCCCCCCCCCCCCCCCTCCCCCTCCCCCCCCCCCCCCCCCCCCCCCACC